>JAFDWM010000100.1 GCA_018268455.1 Actinomycetota bacterium
CGCCGTGAGGGTGACCGCCCCTACCGCAGCAGCGACGACCGTCGGCGCCGTGAGGGTGACCGCCCCTACCGCAGCAACGACGACCGCCCCCGCCGTGATGGTGAGTTCAAGCCCCGCCGCGACGGTGACCGCCCGTACCGCAGCAGCGACGACCGTCCGCGCCGTGAGGGTGACCGCCCCTACCGCAGCAGCGACGACCGTCCGCGCCGTGAGGGTGACCGTCCCTTCCGCAGCAACGACGACCGCCCCCGCCGCGATGGTGAGTTCAAGCCCCGCCGCGATGGTGACCGCCCGTACCGCCGCAGCGATGACCGCCCGCGTCAGGACCGTGGGCCTCAGCATCGGGTCAGCGACCGTCCGCGGCGCGACGTCCGCGCGGGCGATCGGCCTCGGGATCCGGAGCTCCCGGACGAGGTCACCGCACGCGACCTGCATCCTTCCGCGCGCAACGAGCTGAAGACCCTCAGCAAGGAGAACGCGGAGCAGGTCGCCCGGCATCTTGCGATGGCGGGGCGCCTGATCGATGAAGACCCGACGCTTGCGCATGAGCATGCCCTGGCCGCATCCCGCCGAGCCGGCCGCGTGGCGGTCGTCCGCGAGTCGGTCGCGATCACGGCGTATGCGATGGGCGACTTCGCCCTCGCGCTGCGTGAGCTGCGCACCTACCGGCGCATCTCCGGCAATGACGACCAGATCGCGTTGATCGTGGACAGCGAGCGCGGAATGGGGCGCCCCGACCGTGCTCTCGAGGAAGCGCGTTCCGTCGATCGCGCCGCCCTGCCGACGGCGACCCGGGTGGCTCTGGCGATCGCGATGTCGGGCGCGCGACTGGATCGCGGCGAGACCGAGCTCGCGCTCGGCGAACTGGAGATCCCCGAGCTGAATCCGGATCTCGCGTTCGAATGGAGCCCGGCGCTGTTCGCGGCCCGCGCGGCCGTGCTGGAGGACCTGGGGCGCACGGATGAGGCCGCGTTCTGGCAGGAGCGCGCCGATGTGGCGTCCGCGGCTCTCGGCCACGGCGACGATGACGAGGTCATCGTCGAGGACGTCTGGGAGGATCTTCCCGTCGACGACGAACACGAAGATGAAGACGAAGACCGTGGCGAGGCGGACGACGTGGCGGCGGCGGAGTCTGTCCAGCCGGCCCCGGAGACGGTCGTCGACGTCGTGGAGGAGTCGCCGGAGCAGACCGAGTGAGTCTGTTCTCCCGCGACAAGCGCACACCGCTGTCCGATGTCGACGTCGTTCTCGCCGACCTGGATGGTGTGGTGTACGCCGGTCCCGGAGCGATCCCGCACGCGATCGAGAGCCTGCAGAAGGTCGAGGCGACCCGACGGCTCGGGTACATCACGAACAACGCCTCCCGCACGGATGCGTCGGTCGCGGCGCACCTCGTCGATCTCGGCCTGCGGGTCGCTCCGAGCGATGTCGTCACCAGCCCTCAGGCGGCGATGCGCCTCGTCAGCGGACTCATCCCCGCCGGATCCACGATCCTCGTCGTCGGAGGAGACGGACTCGTCGACGAGGTGCACAAGGCCGGCTTCCGCGTGACGCGCAGTGCCGACGACGCGCCCGCCGCCGTCGTGCAGGGCTTCGCGCCGGAGATCGGCTGGAAGGACCTCGCCGAGGCGGCCTTCGCGCTGAAGCTCCCGGAGGAGGAGGGCGGGATCCCCTGGATCGCGACCAACACCGACTGGACGATCCCGCAGTCGCGCGGTGTCGCACCGGGCAACGGCACGCTGGTGTCGGCCGTGCACACCGCGATCGGCCGTCTGGCGACCGTCGCGGGCAAGCCCGAGACGCCGATCTTCGAGGAGGCGGTCGCACGCTTCGACGCGAAGCATCCGCTCTTCATCGGCGACAGGCTCGATACCGACATCGCCGGAGCGTCGCGCGCCGGGATCGATTCGGTGTTCGTGCTGACCGGGATCGACAGGCCCAAGCATCTGCTGGCTGCTCCGGAAGGATCGCGGCCGACGTTCATCCTCGGCGACCTGCGCGAACTGCACGAGCCGTATCCGACGACTCAGGTGAAGGGCGACGTCACGACGGTGCGGGGGGCCTCGGTGCGCATCGACGGCCCCGACATCACGATCCTCGCGGAAGGCGATCGTCCGATCGACCTGGTGCGTGCCGGGGCGGCGGCGATCTGGAGCACGGGCCGGCAGATCTTCGGGTTCCGCGTGCCGGAGCGGCTCTACGCAGATCCGTTCCACCGGCCCTGATCGGCGGGATCCGGGCCTTCCGGCCCTAGGCTGAGAGGGTGAGCGAGAACACGGAACCGGATCCGGCGGACGGGCTCTGGAGCCGGCTGCGCCTCATCGAAGGGCAGCCGCTGGACGCGCGCGCCGCGGCCTATCAGTCGTTGCACGACGATCTCGCCCGCCGGCTCGAGAGCGCCCCTCGCGACCACGGATCCACGTCGCGCGGCGCCGAGCACGCATGAGCCCCCGACTCGACGCGGCCCTCGCCGCACGAGGGCTCGTGCGCTCCCGCACGCACGCCGCGACGGTGATCGACGCCGGTCTGGTGACCGTCAACGGGCGTCCCGTCGTGAAGGCGTCGACGCAGGTCGTGGACGACGACGTGCTCGCCGTCGAAGGCGCGGATCACTATGTGAGCCGCGGCGCGCACAAGCTCATCGCCGCGCTCGACGGATTCGGGCTCGACCCCGCGGGACTCCTCGTGCTCGACATGGGCGCGTCCACCGGCGGCTTCACCCAGGTGCTGCGCGAGCGCGGAGCTCGTCGCGTGCTGGCGGTCGACGTCGGCCACGACCAGCTCGCGGCCTCCGTCCGCGCCGATGCGGGCGTGGTCGCGGTCGAGGGGTTCAACGTGCGGCACATGGATGCCGCATCGCTCGCCGACGCCACGGGAGAGTCCGAGCGTCCGGCTCTGATCGTCGGCGACCTGTCGTTTATCTCGCTCGAACTCGTGCTGCCTGCCGTCGCCGCGACGGCCGCTGAGGGTTCCGACGTCGTGCTGCTGATCAAGCCGCAGTTCGAGGTCGGGCGCACGGCCGTGCGGGGCGGACTCGTCACGGATCCGGCCACGCGCATCGACGCCGTCGGCCGGGTGCTGTGGCGGGCATGGGACGAGGGCTTCGGCGTGCTCGGGCTGCTGCCGTCGCCGATCCTCGGTACACACGGCAACGCGGAGTACCTCGCGCATCTCGCTCCGGGGCGAGGGAGCAATCCGACAGAATGGTTGAGCACGATCGACCGGATGGCAGGAGGCCGATGAACGAGCGCAGCATCCTCGTCGTGGCGCACGCGCACCGCGACGACACGGTCGAGGCGGCGCACCGCGTCGTGACCGCCCTCCGGGCGTCCGGCGCGACGCCTGTGATGGCCGCCTCCGACCTCCAGGAGGTCGCAGCCGTCGATCCGCACTTTCCCGATGTGGATGTGCTGGGCGAAGAGGTCGCCGTCGACGAGGTCGAACTCGCGATCGTACTCGGTGGAGACGGCACGATCCTGCGCGCAGCGGAGCTGGTGCGAGAGGGCACGGCTCCCATCCTCGGCATCAACATGGGGCATGTCGGCTTCCTCGCCGAGATCGAGCGCGACGACATGGATGCGGCCGTGGCGCGCGTGATCGAGCGCGACTACTCGGTGGAGGAGCGCATGGCGCTCTCCGTGCGCGTCAAGGATCCGGAAGGGCGGGTCGTCTACAGCACGTGGGCGCTCAACGAGGCGACCGTGGAGAAGTCGAGCAGGGAGCGGATGATCGAGGTCGTCGTCGAGATCGACGGACGCCCGCTCACCAGCTTCGGCTGCGACGGGATGGTCGTGTCGACACCGACAGGCGCGACCGCGTACAACTTCTCGGCGGGCGGCCCGGTGATCTGGCCGGGCGTCGAGGCGATCGCGGTCGTGCCGCTGAGCGCGCATGCGCTCTTCGCCCGGCCGCTCGTCGTCGCGCCGGGTGCACCGGTCGCCATCGAGCTGCTCGATCGCAACGTCGGCAGCGCCATCCTGTGGTGCGACGGACGGCGTTCGCACGAGCTGCCGAGCGGGGCCCGCGTGATCGTGCGGCGCTCGTCGCGGCCGGTGCGGCTCGCGCGCCTGCACCCGAGTGTGTTCACGGACCGCCTCGTGCGCAAGTTCCAGCTGCCGGTCGCGGGCTGGCGGGGGGCCGACTCATGATCGAGGAGATGCGACTGCGTGATCTCGGAGTGATCGCCGAGGCCGTGCTTCCGATCGGTCCGGGGTTCACCGCGATCACGGGTGAGACCGGTGCGGGCAAGACCATGGTCGTCACCGGACTCGGGCTGCTTCTGGGCGCGCGCGCCGACTCGGGCGCGGTGCGGGCGGGAGCCGCGCAGGCATCGGTCGCCGGCGTGTGGATCGTGCCGAGTACCGGATCCGTCGCCGACACGGTCGCCGACGCAGGCGGGGAACTCGAACCCTTCGACGAGGAGCGCGGCGAGCTCTACATCTCTCGCACGCTGACCGCGGAGGGCCGCAGCAGAGCCAGCGTGGGCGGACGTGCCGCGCCCGCCGGGGTGCTGGCCTCGCTCGCCGACGACCTTGTCGTGGTGCACGGCCAGTCGGAGCAGCTGCGGCTGCGTTCCACGGCCGCGCAGCGCGACGCGCTGGATCGCTTCGGCGGTGCGGCCATCGCCGGTGTCCGCACCGCGTACGAAGACGCCTGGGAGCGCTGGCGTGCGCTGTCCACCGAGCTCGACGAGATCGCCGGCAACCGGGACCGCCGCCGTGCCGAGGCCGATGACCTGCGCGCGGCGCTGTCGCTGATCGAGGCGACGGATCCGCAGCCGGGCGAAGACGAGGCACTCGCCGAGCGTGCGGAACGCCTTGCCAACGCGGAGGAACTGCGTCAGTCCGCGGCGATCGCGCATGCGGCGTTCTCCGACGAGGACGGCGAGAACGACATCTCGGCGCTGCTGGCCACGGCCCGCCGCGAGCTCGAGCGCGCGCACGACCCGGAGCTGCGCACGATCGCCGAGGCCGTCGCCGACCTCGGCTACCGGGCCACCGACATCGCGGCGCAGCTGAGCGGGTATCTCGCCGACCTCGACGAGTCGGGGCCACATGAACTGGCCGCCGTCGAGGAGCGTCGCGCTGCGCTCGGCGCGCTGGTGCGCGCCCACGGCACCCTCGACGCCGCGCTGGAGCTATGGAGCACCGGATCCGCCCGCCTCGCCGAACTCGATGACGACTCCGACCACATCGAACGACTCGCCGCCGAGCGCGACGCCGCGCGAACCGCCCTGGACGATGCGGCCGCGGCGCTGACTGCCGTCCGCACGGAGGCTGCCGGCCGGCTCGGCAGTGCGGTCACTGCAGAGCTGCACGCGCTTGCGATGCCCGATGCCCGGCTCGTCGTTGCTGTGAGCGACGGTGCCGAAAGCGCCCACGGACGTGATGACGTGGCGATCCAGCTCGCACCGCACCCCGGCGCGGAACCGCGTTCGGTGGCGAAGGGCGCCTCGGGAGGCGAACTGTCCCGGGTGATGCTCGCGATCGAGGTGGTGATCGCCGGCACAGATCCGGTGCCGACGTTCGTCTTCGACGAGGTCGATGCGGGCATCGGCGGCGCCGCCGCGATCGAGGTCGGCCGTCGCCTGGCGCGCCTCGCGCGCACCTCCCAGGTGATCGCCGTCACGCACCTCGCTCAGGTCGCGGCCTTCGCGAACAACCATCTGAGCGTCGTGAAGGCGAACGACGGACAGGTCACCGCCTCGAGCGTGCGCCGGCTGGACGG
>JAFDWM010000101.1 GCA_018268455.1 Actinomycetota bacterium
GTCATCACGAGCCTGCGACAGCGAACCCGCCACCTGCTCCATCTCCGCATAAGACGCACCGAAATCAGCCACGCCACACCTCCGGTAAATCGATCAGACCGGACCCCACCGGCCCGACAACAACGACCCTAACAACCCCCACAGAAACCCGTCGATGGGGACAACTACCCATCCCCCCGACGCAACTCACTCCACATCAGTCGGATCCGCCTCCGCCGCATCCAGCAGGGGCAGATCCGCCCTGCCGACGAGACGCGAGGCGATCACGTGCTCGACCAGGCGCGCTCGTCGATTCGTGGCCGAGCCGCGGGCGCCGCCGCGCATGCCGGGCACCCCGATGCGGTCGAACTTGTCGCAGACGTTGTCGAGCTTGCGGTTGAACCGCGTCACCGTCCAGCCGAGCCGGGCGGCCGCGTCGGCACTCGACGGGATCGCACTCATGCCGGTGCCGTCGCGGCGCAGCAGCGGCTCGGCGAGCGCGACCAGCAGCTGCTTCTGGCTGAGCGTCAGCGGCACCTCGCCGATCGTGGAATCGCCGTCGACCTGGCGGTCGCGCCGGGTCTCGCGGAACGTCGGCTCGGAGGCGTGGATCGTGAACTCGTACGTGGTCGGCCCCGCGGAGAACACGACGCTCGTGGTCGCGAACACCAGCGGCAGGCGCGCGCCCGGCGCGAGCCAGGCCTGCACCCCTCCGGTCGCGTCGGTCACCGTCGCCTGCAGGCGGGCGCCGATGTTGGCCAGCCACCACAGTCCGCCCGACTCGGCGATCTCGAGGAAGTGCCGGTGCAGGAACAGGTTGTCGTCGATGGCGAGGTCGCCCTCGCGCCCGACCACGAACCGTCCGCCCGCTTCGATGGGGAAGTACTCCCCCGCGAACTCGACGGTGACCTGTGCGAGGGACGGATCCTGCGTCATCTCGGGATCCGCGATCACGGCGTGCATCCCTTCACCTCGGAGGACGCCGAGCCGTTCTCCCGCCGCAGCATGACCTTGATGCAGGTCTTCCCGTTCGGCTGGGCGGGGATCGTGATCTCCGCGGCCTCCACCATCGTGGTCTCGCCGTCGCCCTCCTGCGTGATCGGGGTGACGAGGTACGAGTCGCCCGTCTTCGGGCTCGGATTGGTCCAGGTGAAGTGCACGGAGCCCGCACCATCCGGCGTGCCGGCGACGTCCTTGGGCATCGCGGCCATGTCGGCGAGCGGATCCTGCGGGTCGGCGCTCTGCGCCGCCGTCGACGCCGGTGCGGGCGGGTTCGCGTTGAGCAGGTTCACGGTGACGACGGATCCGCCGATGAGCAGGACGGCCGCCGCGGCCGCGACGAGGCCCCAGGCCAGACCCCGCCGGGACCGGCGCGCGGCGGGAGCGGCCGGATCCGCGGGCTCCGTGGTGGGCGGGGCCGCGACGAGCGGTGGACCCGCCTGCACGACACCGGATGCCTCCGGGCTGACCGTGCGCGGCGTGCGCAGCAGGGTCGGCGCGTCGTCGCCCTGCACCGCCGGCGCGGCAGGCGCCGGCACCTCGGCGGCCGGGGACGGCACGCCCGATACCACGGGGGCTGTCGTGCCCTGCGGCGCGCGGATCACGGTCTGCTCGGTGGCGGTCGTATCGGCCGCGGGAACGGCCGGCACGTCGAACCGCGGGCCCGGCGCGGCCGGGGCCGCGGGCGGCAGCAGTGGGCTCGTCGTCGCCGAGGGACGCGTGGCGGTGTGGCTCGGGTCGATGCTGACGACCTCGCGCACCCGGGTCAGCCCGTCGTCGTCATCCTCGTGATCGGGCTCGGGCTGGTGGTCGTCGACGATGTCGATCGGGGTGACCGAGTGCGACAGCTCGATCTGCACCTTCTGCAGCGCACGGGCGAATGCGACGGCGCTCGCGAAGCGGTCGTCGGGGTTCTTCGCCATGCCGCGCTCGAGGGCGCGGGTGAGGCTCTCCGGCACGTCGGCGCGGCCCAGCGGAGGCAGCGGCTCGCCCTCGATGCGCGAGATGAGGTCGGCGCCGCTGTTGCGCTGCCCCGGCCTCTCGAAGGGGCTGCGGCCGGTGAGCAGCGTGTACAGCGTGGCGGCGAGCGCGTACACGTCGGAGCGCACTCCGCCGCGCGGCGGGTCGGCGAAGGACTCCGGCGGCGACCACGGGATCGACATCCCGGCGGCCTCGCTCACGGCTCCCGTGGTCGAGGCGATCCCGAAGTCGGTGAGCGCGGGCCGGTTGTAGGCGGTGACCAGGATGTTCGCCGGCTTGATGTCGCGGTGCAGCACCCCCGCCCGGTGCGCGGTCTCAACCGCGCCCGCGACCTGCACGCCGACGCGCAGCGCCTCCGCGACGCTGAACGGCTCCTTGCGCGCGCGCTGCTGCAGGTTGGGCCGCGGGCAGTACTCCATGACCAGATATGGTCGGCCGTCCCCCGCCATCCCGGTCTGGTAGATGGTGACGATCGCGGGATGCGTGGAGAGCATCGCCATGACGTTGGCCTCGTCGGCGAACTCCTGCGCGGCGCCCGAGGCGAGCCGATCGGCGAGCAGCACCTTGACCGCCACACGCCGGCGCGGCTGCTGCTGCTCGTAGAGGAAGACGTCGGCGAACCCGCCGGTGCCGAGCGGTTCGACGTAGTCGAAGCCGGCGAGCTGCGGCGGCGGGGACGGGGGCCGGCTCACGGCAGGTCCTCGAACGCGACGGTGACGCCGTCGCCGAGATCGATCACGTCCCCGGTCACCACGATGGTCTGCTCTCCCGGGTGCAGCCGCACGGGATCCGCGCCGGGGCGCAGCAGCGTGGACCCGTTGGTGGTGTGCAGGTCGAGCACCACGACCGCGTCGGCCTCCGGACGGATCTCCAGGTGGCTGCGCGAGATGTCCTGCTGCGGGCTGTCGACCGCGACCAGGTGCGGCAGGGTGGCACCGCTGGACCGCGTCGCCCGCGGGCGCCGGCCGATCACGACGGTGCGGTCGAGGGCGACGGTCTGCCCCGTGGAGAGCCGGGCGCGCGGGCCCGTCACAGCCTGCGGAACGTCCGGGCGCTGCGGGTCGGCCGTGATCCCCGGCACGGCGGAGACCGGCACGGCGGAGACCGGGGCGGCGGGGACCGGAGCGGCGGGAGAGGGCTGCTCGGTGGCGGATCCGGTCGACGACGAGACCGGGAGGTCACCGCGCATCGCCCGCGCCTGGGCGAGGGAGATCGTCGCGCCGTCGTGGTCGCCGTCGTCGGCCGCGGAGACGAGCGGGGCAGCCGCCGGCGCCGGCGCGAAGTCGAGGGTGTGCCCACCCAGCGGCGCGGCGATCGTGTCGGCCGGCGGCAGGATCGTCTCCACCGCGGCGGGCGCGCTCAGCACGGTGTCGCCGAGGTCATCGATGTCGTCGCCGGCATCGAAGACGGACGCCGGCGCCTCCCCACTCGTCGCGGGCTCCGGATCCTGGGTGGTCGTGCCGGCGACGGTGCGCTCGACGTGCGCGGGGACAGGCGAAGCCTCCGGTTCCGGCTCGGCCTCCGGTTCAGGCTCAGGCTCAGGCTCGGCCTCCGGTTCCGGCTCCGGTTCCGGCTCGGGCTCGGGCTCGGGCTCGGGCTCGGGCTCGGGCTCCACGATCACCGCAGCCGGCTGATCCTCGGCGGCTCCGGCATCCTCATCGGACGGCTCCGGCGAGACCGGATCCGCCTCGGCTGCCACGGCGGATCCCACGACGACGCTCGCCGCGCGCACGACGCCTGCGACGATCGGCAGCACCGGATCCTCGCCGTCCTCGACCCGCACCTCGACACCGGTCATCCCCGGCACGAACCGCTCGCTCCAGGTCGTGACCTCGGCGCCGGTGATCTCGCGCTCGTCGTCGGCCGTGAGCACACGCGCCAGCACGCGCCCGCGCACGGCGATGCGCGCATGCTCGCCCTCACGCACGACGGCGGCGAACGGCGGGATGGCCGAGAACGATCCTCCGCCCGCGGCGGTCAGCACGTCCACGATGCCGGCGAAGTCCGCCTCGGCGCCGCAGACGCGCTCCCACAGGTGTGCGACCAGTGCGGCGTCCGCATCCGGCGGCAGCGCCACCACGGCCTGCGGCCCGATCAGCGCGTACCAGGACCCTGCGCGGTAGACGGTGTTCATCAGCGCATCCCTCCCATGGCCTCGGCACGCGGACGCGTGTCGGAGTCGATGTCGTCGTCGGTGCCGTTCCCCCCGGCACCCCCGGGGCGTGAGCTGACGTGGATCGCATCCACGACCACGGCGGTGACGTTGTCGCGACCGCCGTGCTCGAGCGCGAGGTCGATGAGGCGATCGGCCGCGGTCTGCGGATCCTCGTGCGCGGCAAGCACGCGATGGATCTCGTCGTCGTCGACCTCGCTGCTCAGCCCGTCCGAGCAGATCAGGATCCGATCGCCCACCCGGGCGGGAATCATCCAGTAGTCGGCTTCGCCCGTGCTGCCGGCGCCGATGGCACGCGTGATGATGTTGCGGCGGCGGTCCTTGGTGGCATCGGCGGCGCGCAGCTCACCGGCATCGATGAGCTCCTGCACCACCGAGTGGTCGACCGAGATCTGCTCCAGCACGCTGCCCGAGAGCCGGTAGGTGCGGGAGTCGCCGATGTTCATCGCAAGCCAGTATCCGACGCCGTCGACGGCCGCGATCACCACGCCGCTGAGCGTCGTGCCGGCCTTCGAGGTGCCGGTGCCGTCGATCGCGTCGACGGCGGCACGCGCTCGCGCGAGCGCGAAGCTCACATCGTCGACGGTGAGCTCCTGCCGCCCTGCCAGCGCCGCGAACCCCGAGATCACCGTGCCGCTGGCGACATCACCGGCCTGATGCCCGCCCATCCCGTCTGCGACGAGGAACAGCGGCGCCTGCGCGAGCAGCGCATCCTCGTTGAGTGAGCGACGCAGCCCGGTGTGGGTGGCGGCACCCGCGCGCGTGACGACGGGCGCGATCACGCGTAGCCTCCGACGGTCACGATCCGGTCGCCGATCTCGATGGCGTCGCCGAGGCGGATCCGCACGCGCTCGCCGGGCGGGCAGGCGATCCGCACGCCGTCGCGCACGATGGTCATGCCGTTGGTGGAATGCCGATCCATGACCCAGCCCCCGGCGGCCTCGGCGGCGGCCTCGAAGTGCGTCTTGGACAGCGACAGGGTCTCGTCGCGCACCACGACGACAGTCGCACCGGCCTCGGGTGCCGGGTTGCGTCCGAACAGCGTGCGCCCGGACACGGTCGCCCTCGCGCCGTCGTCCCACACGAACTGCAGGCGGTGGCCCGGGATCGAGATGCGGGTCTCCTCCGGGTCGTCCTCGTCCACGGGGGGCTGGGCCACAGGCGCCTGCGCAAGGGCGTCCGCGACGGTGGCGGGCGCCGCCGCGGGCATCGGCGGACGCGGAGGCGCGACCACCTCGGGCCCGGAGACCACGGGAGCGGCCGGCGCGGGCACGGAAGGACTCACCCCGGGGACGACGGTGATCATGGCCTGGTCGGGCACCGCGTCCGCCGCCGGGGTGGTGGCGGCCAGCACGGTCACGTCGTGCGGATCCACCTCCGCAGCGGCCGGTGCGACCGTGGCCGGTGC
>JAFDWM010000102.1 GCA_018268455.1 Actinomycetota bacterium
GCCAGTCGCACCTCGAGACCGAACCAGTCCGCGACCGGCTCATGCACGGCGGGCGGTTCCGGCACCAGCCGAACCGGGGCGTGCCGGACGGTGCCTGCGACGACCGGTGCGGGAAGCAACACGGGCGACGCCTCGATGCGGGCCGGCGCTGCTGCAGGGCGGGGTGCGGGCGGTTCTGCCGACTGCGCCGGCACGGACTCGGCCGGAGCCGCCGACCCCGCGGGCGCCGGCGCGGTCTCGGACGCGAGCTCGGATCCGCTCGGCTCCGCCTCGGCTCCGACGAGCCCGAGCGCGCGCAGCACCTCGTCGCGCTCCTCGTCGAGCGTGCGCAGATCGCGGTCGCGCAGATCGACGATCACGTCGGCCTCGGCCTGCGCCGCCAGCGAGCGCCGGGTCTCGGCGGGGGCGCCTCGGCCCGGCATGCGTTCGGTCTGCACACCCGAGCGGTCGCGCACCAGCGCACGCCGTGGTGTGCCCTCGGGGGCCGGCAGTGCGATGAGCTGGATCCCCCGGTCGTGTAGCACGGTGCGGATCCGCTCGCCCGCGGGGTCGTCGCCCACTGGTGCGATCACCGTCACCGTCAGCGTGGCCGGCGCCGCACGGCTCAGCTCCGAGGCGAGCTCGACGGCCTCGCCGGCCACGCTCTCGCGCACGCCGCCCTGGTCACGGATCTCGTCGATCCGCGCCTCCCCCAGGATCACCACCCGCTGTCCGGTCATGCCGTTCCCTCCCGCCATGCCCCAGGCTACCCGCACGCTCCCGCACGTCCGAGCGGCGATCCGCGTGGCCCGCGCCACAGGCCCGGACGCGCCCCCTATCCTTGCGCCATGAAGACTCGCAGCGCCGCGGTCGCACTCTCCGCACTGGTCCTCGCCGCCGCTCTCAGCGCCTGCGCGCCGCAGGGAGCATCGTCCGGCACCGCCGGATCCGCCGCTTCCGGCTCGTCTTCGACCGGATCGAGCGACTCGAGTGCGACGCCCGGATCCGGCGCCGTGACGCCGACGCCCACGCCGTCCGCGACGACGGTGTCGGCGAAGATCCCCACCGACTGCACCGCGATCCTGTCCGCCGACGTGCTGTCGCAGCTCGGCGACACCCCGTTGAACTCCCCCGTGTTCGGGCCGAGCGGCGTGCAGACGGACGGCAGCCTCATCTGCATCTGGGCGCACCCGCAGGCAGACACCACGAACATCACCACGACGATCTCCCGGAAGTACCGCGGCGAGGCGCTCGACATGCTCAACGGCCTCGTCAAGACCGACGGCTTCAACTGCTACACCCCCGACGGCGGCACCCGCTGCGAGAAGGAGTGGCCCGACCAGCGGTACCCCGTCACCGACGGACGCACACTGTTCTGGCGCGACGACGTGCTCATCGACACCCGCTACTCGAACCTCGCGCCCACCGGCTACACCTCCAGCATCGTGGCGAGCATCTTCGGATCCTGACCCCGCGTCCGTACGATTCGGCCCGCTGCGGGCGCAACCGCCCACCCTGCGCGCCCGACCCGCCGGCCCGCCCGACCTGCGGGCGCGGGCGACCCAACTTCGGAGCCGACCGGCGACACGCCGTGCCTACGGACGGATCCACCGGCGTGTCGCCCGGCAGCTCCGAAGTTGGGCGTCCGGCCGGAGCCGAGGCCGGAAGCCAGGGCCGGAGCCGGAAGCGGGGACGCGAAGACCCCCGGATCCGTGCATAGGCATGCGGGCCGACCGCGATACGCGCCCCACCTGCCGGCGCGTTCGACCCAACTTCGGAGTCGACCGGCGACACGCCGTGACTGCAGGCGGATCCGCCGGCGTGTCGCCCGGCAGCTCCGAAGTTGGGCGTCTGGCGAGGCCGGGAGCCAGGGCCGGAGCCGGGGACGCGAAGACCCCCGGATCCGTGCGGATCCGGGGGTCTTCGTCAGGCGATCACACTCAGTTGTAGGTGCCGGGCGTGATGTCGTCGGTCGAGAACGCGTCGAAGTCGACGTAACCGAAGTCGCCGTCGGCGTACGCCCCGTCGGATGCGAAGATCCGGTTCGGGTAGCGCTCGCTCTTGGCCTCCTCGGTCGCCTCCACCGTGATGTCACGGTAGCGACGCAGGCCCGTCCCCGCGGGGATGAGCTTTCCGATGATGACGTTCTCCTTGAGGCCGACCAGCGGGTCGCTCTTACCCTCCATGGCGGCCTGCGTGAGCACGCGGGTCGTCTCCTGGAAGGACGCGGCCGACAGCCACGACTCGGTCGCCAGCGACGCCTTGGTGATACCCATCAGCTCCGGGCGGCCCGATGCCGGGCGCTTGCCCGCCGCGACGGCCTCACGGTTGACGTCCTGGTAGCGACGCGCGTCGAGCATCTCACCGGGCAGCAGGGTCGTGTCGCCGTGGTCGACGACGGTGACCTTGCGCAGCATCTGGCGCACGATGACCTCGATGTGCTTGTCGTGGATCGGCACACCCTGCGAGCGGTACACGTCCTGCACGCCGCTGACGAGGTAACGCTGCACCTCGCGGGCGCCCATGACGCGCATGACCTCCTTGGGGTCGAGCGTGCCCACCTGCAGCGGGTCGCCGACCGAGACGTGCTGGCCGTCCTCGACGAGGAGCGTCGCACGCTTCAGCACCGGGTACACCACTTCCTCGTCGCCGTTGTCGGGCGTGAGGATGACCTTCTTCGACTTGTCGGTCTCCTCGATCGTGATGCGGCCGTCGGCCTCGGCGATCGGGGTGGCACCCTTCGGGGTACGGGCCTCGAAGAGCTCCTGCACACGGGGCAGACCCTGGGTGATGTCACCCGCGGACGCGAGGTGGAAGGTACGCATCGTCAGCTGGGTACCGGGCTCACCGATCGACTGCGCCGCGATGATGCCGACGGCCTCGCCGATGTCCACCGTCTTGCCGGTGGCCAGCGAGCGACCGTAGCACTGCGCGCAGACACCGACGGCCGAGTCGCAGGTGAGCACGGAGCGCACCTTGATGGTCGCGACGCCCGCGGCGACGAGCTTGTCGATGAGCACGTCTCCGACGTCCTCACCGGCGGTGGCGAGAACCTCGCCGGCCTCGTTCACCACGTCGGACGCGAGCGTGCGGGCGAACACGGAGTTCTCCACGTTCGCGTCGCGCACCAGCTCGCCGGCGCTGTTCGGCGCGGCGATCGGCAGCTCCAGGCCCTTCGACGTGCCGCAGTCGTCCTCGCGGATGATGACATCCTGCGAGACGTCGACCAGACGACGGGTCAGGTAGCCCGAGTCGGCGGTGCGCAGAGCGGTGTCGGCGAGACCCTTACGGGTACCGTGCGTGGCGATGAAGTACTCCGCCACCGACAGTCCCTCGCGGTACGAGGAGATGATCGGACGCGGGATGAACTCACCCTTGGTGTTGTTCACCAGACCGCGCATACCGGCGATGTTACGGATCTGCAGCCAGTTACCACGCGCTCCCGAGGACACCATGCGGTTGATGGTGTTGTCCTCCGGGAAGTTCGCCTGCATCTCGGCCTGAACCTCGTTGGTCGCCTTGGTCCACAGCTCGACGAGCTCCTGACGACGCTCGGCGTCGGTGGTCAGACCCTTGTCGTACTGCGCCTGGATCTTCTCGGCCTGCTTCTCGTAGCCCGCGACGATCTCGGCCTTGTTCGGCGGCGTGATGACGTCGCTGAGCGCGACGGTCACACCGGAACGGGTGGCCCAGTAGAAGCCGGCGTCCTTGATGCGGTCCAGCGACGCGGCGGTCTCGACCTTCGGGTACTCCTCGGCGAGCTTGTTCACGATCTGCGAGAGCTTGCCCTTGTCGGCGACCTCGCGCACGAACGGGTAGCCCTTGGGCAGGGTGTCGTTGAAGATCGCCTGGCCGAGCGAGGTGTCCACGAGACCGTGGCGCTCGTAGCCCTCGGGGGCCTCGCCCTCGAGGAAGGTCAGACCGGGGATCCGGATCCGCACCTTCGCCTGCAGGTCGAGGCTGCCCTCGTCCTTCGCCAGGATCGCCTCGCCGACGGAGCCGAACGCACGGCCCTCACCGGTCGCACCGGCCTTGACCGTGGTCAGGTGGTGCAGGCCGATGATCATGTCCTGCGAGGGCAGGGTGACCGGGCGGCCGTCGGACGGCTTCAGGATGTTGTTCGACGCGAGCATCAGCACGCGGGCCTCGGCCTGGGCCTCGACCGACAGCGGCAGGTGCACGGCCATCTGGTCGCCGTCGAAGTCGGCGTTGAACGCCGCGCACACGAGCGGGTGCAGCTGGATGGCCTTGCCCTCGACGAGCTGCGGCTCGAAGGCCTGGATGCCCAGGCGGTGCAGGGTGGGGGCGCGGTTCAGCAGCACGGGGCGCTCGCGGATGATCTCCTCGAGCACGTCCCAGACCTCGGGGCGCATGCGCTCGACGGCGCGCTTGGCGGCCTTGATGTTCTGCGAGTGGCCCAGGTCGATCAGGCGCTTGATCACGAACGGCTTGAACAGCTCGATCGCCATCGTCTTCGGCAGACCGCACTGGTGCAGCTTGAGCTGCGGTCCGACGATGATGACGGAACGGCCGGAGTAGTCCACGCGCTTGCCGAGCAGGTTCTGGCGGAAGCGCCCCTGCTTTCCCTTCAGCATGTCGCTGAGGGACTTCAGGGCGCGGTTGCCGGTGCCCGTGACGGGACGGCCGCGGCGGCCGTTGTCGAACAGCGCGTCGACGGCCTCCTGCAGCATCCGCTTCTCGTTGTTGACGATGATCTCGGGGGCGCCGAGGTCGATCAGACGACGAAGACGGTTGTTGCGGTTGATCACGCGGCGGTACAGGTCGTTCAGGTCGCTGGTCGCGAAGCGGCCACCGTCCAGCTGCACCATCGGGCGCAGCTCCGGCGGGATCACCGGGACGACGTCGAGCACCATGGCGGCCGGGCTCATGCCGGTCTCCAGGAACGAGTTGACGACCTTCAGGCGCTTGATCGCACGGATCTTGCGCTGACCCTTGCCCTCGGAGATCTGCAGGTGCAGCTTGTCCGACTCGGCGGCCAGGTCGAAGGCGGCCAGGCGGCGCTGGATCGCCTCGGCACCCATGTGCGCCTCGAAGTACTGGCCGAAGCGGTCCTGCAGCTCGTGGAAGACGTCGTCCTCCGGGCGCAGCGCGCCGACCTCGAGGGTGCGGAAGTCCTCCCACACGCGCTCGAGCTTGACGATCGCCTCGTCAGCGCCCTTGCGGATCAGGGACATCTCCTTCTCGGCGGCGTCCTTGACCTTCTTCTTGGCGTCGGCCTTGGCACCCTCGGCCTCGAGGGCCGCGAGCTCCTCCTCCAGCTTGGCCAGGCGCTCCGCGATCTTGGCGTCGCGGCGGTCGCCGAGCGTCTTCAGCTCGAGCCGGATGTTGTTCTCCTGGGTCGCGAGGTCGCGGTGACGCGCATCCTCGTCGACCGAGATGACCATGTACGCGGCGAAGTAGATGACCTTCTCGAGGTCCTTCG
>JAFDWM010000103.1 GCA_018268455.1 Actinomycetota bacterium
TGACGGCATACCCGTCGATCTCGATGAAGATCGTTCCCCCCGGGCCCGGATGCGAATGCATCGCCTCGAACGAACCGGGGCTGAGGATGACTCCGCCATCGGGTCCGGTGCCGTCGCCCAGGTGGAAGCGCAGATAGCTCAGCTGATCGCGAGCGCTCGAGATCAGAGCGCCGGTGGGGTCGAGCGACCGCGGGACGTACCAGAATGACGGATCCAGCACCGCCTTGCCGTCGACGACGTTGTGCGCGCCGCTGAACGTGTGTCCCACGAGGTCGTCGGTGAAGAACCGGGTCTGGTTCAGGCCCAGCGGGTCGAGCACGAGCTCCCGCATGGCCTGCTCGAAGGACGTTCCGTGCACCTTCGCGACCACGAGACCCGCGAGCACGACGGCGGCGTTGTTGTAGAAGAACGTGGACCCGAGCGGCGTCAGCTGACGAAGGCCCGCCATGCTCGCCACGTAGCGCGCGATCGCGTCGTCACCGCGTCCGAAGTCCTGAAGGTCGTCGCCGAACCAGCCGGCGGTGTGATTGAGCAGGTGCCGTACGGTGACGCGCGCCGCCACGTCGGGATCGGCGACCGTGAACTCCGGCACGTAGGTGCGCACGGTCTGGTCGAGATCCACCTTGCCGGCATCGACCAGACGCATCATCGCGGTCCCGGTGAAGGTCTTGGTGGTGGATCCGATGCGGAACAGCGTCTTTTCGTCCACCGGCACCGGAGCGTCGACGCTGGCGATCCCGTAGCCGCGCACGTGCTCGTGGCCGTTGTGCAGCACCGCCACCGCCACGCCGGGCACCGCGTACTTCTTCATCGCCGAGGTGATCTTGGCGTCGAGTTCGGCGAAGAGTGCGTCGGACGCAGTGCGCGAGGATGCGGCGTTCGGGCCGGCGCTGCCCGTCCGGCTCGCGGCGCCCGGCTCCTCGGCAGTGCACCCCACCACCGCCGTGCCCGCGGCCACGATGGCCGCCACCCCGGCGGATCCGCGCAGCAGCGACCTCCTCGACATCGTCCATGCCCCAGGCGGAACGTCGTTGTCCAGCAGGCCCATCGTCGCCTCCCTGCGCTGAGTCTGACAGACCAGCCCGCCTGGCGCGAGACTCACCTCCCACGGCCCGTGCGGGAGTTCGAGGCTGGCGCTTCAGGCCGGATCCGTGCCATCCTGCGGCCGCTCCGCCACCATCCGGAAGTCCAGCGAGGGCGGCACGGGCGAGTCCCGCACGACCTGCGCGCGCAGCACCGCGTCAGCGGGCACGCCCTGCTCCCGGGCCCGCACCGCCGTGCGGTAGTCCCACCACACCTCGTGCAGCCGCGCCTCGCCCTCGCGCAGATCGGCGACCTCCAGCGTGGCGAGGATCACGCCGGCACGGTCCGGATCCACCTCGATCGCGGCGATCGCCTCGAGCAGCCGCACCCGCGGGTGCATCCGGATCGCGTCGTCGAGCCCGTCGATCATGGCCAGCGCACGCTGCGGCTCGCCCGCTGCGACATGCGCGTCGATCGTCTCGACGGCGAGCGCGCGCACGCGGGGCGCCAGCGCGAATGACTCCTCATACCGCCGCACGGCTTCTCCGAGGTCACCCTGATGCCGGGCCAGCGCTCCGAGGTTGCGCAGGGCGAGAGCGTTCGGCTCCTCGTCCGCGGAACGGATCCAGGCGGCGCGGGCACCCTCGAGATCTCCCCGCGCCGCGCGCAGCGAGCCCAGCAGCGCGGCATCGGCCCAGCCGGCACCGGCGGCGAGCGCGCCCTCCCAGCGCGCATCGATCTGCATCGAGCGGGGGAACGACGACGGATCCTCGAGCGGGAACCGCCCGTCGTCGAGCAGGTCGATCCAGTCCTGCTGCAGCACGGTGCGGCTCTCGGCCGGGAACGGCGTCGCGGCGAGCTCGGCCTCGAACCCGCGCAGGGCGCCTCGGGTGACCTCCAGCTCTCCCCAGCCGGATCCGAGGTGCAGCAGCTCGACGATCGGGAGGCGAGACCAGTCCTCGGCGCACGCGTCGAAGCTGTCCAGCTCCGCGGCGCCGGCGAGCGCGTCGACCGCCTGCTGCGCGGCGCCCCGCGCGACGTCCCAGGATCCGTGTGCCGCCTGCGGGTCGATGTTGACGCGTCCGTACGCCTCCGTCCAGCTCAGCTCGTCCCGTGCGGGCAGGCGCACGTGCTCGAACTGCGTGCGCGCGAGCCCCGCCTGGATCTCCAGATAGCGCTGGCCCGCACCGCACAGCCACTCCTGCCAGCGCTCCCCGCCGGCCCCGCGACCCCAGAGGAAGAGCTTCCGGCCGCGCAGCGGTGCCGTCGACCGCTGCGCCAGCCCCGTGCCCGCCTCGTCGACGGCGACGATCCAGGGATGCGTCGCTCCCTCGGTGTCGAAGAAGTAGTCCGCGGCGTCGAGCCCGCGGCCGGGGTAGCTGACGTCGACGCCGCGCGCGGGATCCGTCACCGGAACCGTCTCGAGCCGCTCGGTGTAGCCGTAGCTCCACGCCTCGTCCGCGCAGGTGATCACGCGGGTCCCGTCGGTCTGAGCGACGGCCATGTTCGACCACCAGTACGTCGGCACGTCGACGTCGGCGCGATTGACGAGGCGCACGTGCACCCGCAACATCGTCGCCCCCGCGGGCAGATGCGCGTCGATCTGGTAGACGATCGAGCGGATCCGATCCCACTCCCACATCCGCAGGAACGGCTCCCCGTCGGGCGTCTGCACCCGCGCCGCGTGGATCGGCGAGAAGGTGCCCATGGTGTGCCCGATCGTGCCGACGTTCCATTCCACGCCGCCGGCGAACCAGGCGTTGCGCAGGGCGAGGTTCGCCGGCTGCAGCACCTCGTTGCGGAACACCAGTTCCCGGCCGGTGGCGAGATCGATCAGCGACCACAGGCGTCCGCCCGCCCCGAGCAGGAACGTCGCCCGGAGGTGCTCGTTCTCCAGCACCGCGACCGGATGCTCGCGGATCTCGCGATCCCGGCCGTAATCGTCCTGCAGCAGGTAGGGCGCCACCGACGAGACGCGACCGTAGGCGGATCCGGCACGGATGGCCTCCGGGGCCGCGCTCATGTCGGCCTGATGCAGGTCGTTGCCCGTGCCGAACAGCGGCGGCAGCGGGTTCTCCTCGCCGAGCGCTGCGGTCGGGAGGGCGAGGTGGTCGATGCGCAGCGTCGTCATGCGGGATCCTTGTGTCGTCACGGGTTCAGGGCAGCTCACCACGGCAGCCGGCCGCGCGGGATCTGCAGCGACGCTAGCACCGCAGGACGCCGCCGCGCGCCGCCCTCCTGAGCGCGGGGAGAGTTACGGTTGCTTCACCGGACAGACCTGCCCCGAGCCCGAAGGAGAGTCAGATCATGCGCGATGCCGTCATCGTCGACGCCGCCCGCACCGCCGTGGGACGAGGCCGCGCCGGAGGCGCCCTGTCGGGGATCCATCCCGTCGATCTGTCGGCCCTGGTGCTGCAGGATCTAGCGCGGCGCAACGACCTGGATCCGACGCTCGTCGACGACGTGATCTGGGGCGTCGTGTCGCAGGTGGGCGAGCAGACCGCGGGTGTCGGCCGCTACGCCGTGCTCGCCGCGGGCTGGCCCGAATCCGTGCCGGGCGTCACCGTCGACCGGCAGTGCGGATCCTCGCAGCAGGCCGTGCATCAGGCCGCGGCGGGCGTGATCTCCGGCCAGTACGACATCGCGATCGCGGGCGGCGTGGAGTCGATGTCGCGGGTGCCGCTCGGTGCGGCGGCCGCCGGCGGCACCTACGGGTGGCCGTACGGGCCGCGGGTCGCGGAACGCTACGACGGCGTCGCCTTCGACCAGGGCGTCGGCGCCGAGATGATCGCCGAGCGGTGGGATCTCAGCCGCACCGAGCTCGACCAGCACGCGCTCGACTCGCATGCGCGCGCCGCGGCGGCGATCGACGAGGGGCGCTTCGCGGGTCAGATCGTCCCCGTGACGGTGACCGACGAGCATGGCGACGCGCACGTGTTCGAGGTGGACGAGGGCGTGCGCCGCGGCAGCACCCTGGACCGGCTTGCGGGCCTGCCCTCACCGTTCCGGGAGGGCGGCCGGATCACCGCGGGCAACGCCTCGCAGATCTCGGACGGATCCGCCGCCCTCCTCATCACGACCAGCGAGATCGCCGCCGCGCACGGCTGGACCCCGATGGCGCGGTTCCACACCGGTACGGTCGTCGGGGTGGATCCGATCACCATGCTCACCGGCCCCATCCCCGCGACGCGGAAGGTGCTGCAGCGCGCGGGGCTGAGCCTCGGCGACATCGGCGCGTTCGAGATCAACGAGGCGTTCGCGAGCGTCACCCTCGCCTGGCTCAAGGACACCGGCGCCGACTACTCCCTGATGAACCCGAACGGCGGCGCCATCGCCCTGGGCCACCCGCTCGGCGGATCCGGTGCGCGGCTGATGACGACGCTCCTGCACCACATGCGCGACAGCGGGATCCGCTACGGCCTGCAGTCCATGTGCGAGGGCGGCGGGATGGCCAACGCGACCATCCTCGAACTGCTCTGATCCGTGCGCGGGGGCGGACGAAGCGAGGGCCCCGTCGTTCATCCCTTGGGGACAGATGAACCACGGGGCCCTTCCGTCTTCGAGGACGGATGACGGCACTGGGGATGCCGAACGTCAAGCCACTGGGGATGGCAGATCCGTCGCTCTTCGAAGACCAGGTCAACGATATATCAGAATGGAGCCGTCCGAGTCCGCGAACCGCGGTTCATCGGATACCGCCGTCCCGCAGCTCCTGGTCATCGAGGCCGACCAGCCGGCGCGGCGCGTGCCAGAGCACGTCGGCGAGCCAGGCGTCGCCGAGGCCCCAGCCGGCCAGCGTCTCGAGCTGATGGGCGTAGGCGTACGGGATCGACGGGAAGTCGGTGCCCAGCACGACCTTGCCCTCCAGAGAGGCGAGCGTGTCGACGAAGTCTGCGGGCAACGGTGCGATCCGCTGCATGAACGAGGTGCCGACCATGGTGGTGTCGAGGTGCACGTTCGGGCTCTCCTCGGCGAGCGCGGCGAACGAGGCGTAGTCGGGCAGACCCGCATGCGCGATCACCAGCACGAGCGAGGGGTACCGCTCCACGAGAGCCCGGATCCGCTCGACGCCGGTGAACCGGCCGGGATGCGGCCCGTCGCCGCAGTGGATGACGACGGGCGTGCCCGCCGCGGCGACCCGCTCCCAGGCCTCCCCCAGCAGCGGATCCAGGGGCGAGAAGTCGCC
>JAFDWM010000104.1 GCA_018268455.1 Actinomycetota bacterium
CCGCAGACCATGGCCGTCATCACGCGCACGTTCCCGGCCGAGCGCCGGGGCGCCGCGATGGGCCTGTGGGGCGCGACGGCGGGCGTCGCCACCCTGGTCGGTCCGCTGGCCGGCGGCCTGCTCGTCGACGGCTTCGGCTGGGAATCGATCTTCTTCATCAACCTGCCGGTCGGCGTGATCGGCTTCGTGCTGGCCTGGATCCTGGTGCCGCACCTGAAGACGCATGAGCACCGCTTCGACATCGTCGGGGTGTTCCTCAGTGCGATCAGCCTGTTCCTCATCGTGTTCGCCCTGCAGGAGGGGCAGCACTACAACTGGGACGGCTGGATCTGGGGGATGGTCGCGGCCGGGGTCGTCGTGATGGCGGTGTTCCTCTGGCAGCAGGCGAAGACGCGCAGCGAGCCGCTCGTTCCGCTGGTGCTGTTCCGCGACCGCAACTTCTCGGTCGCGAACCTCGGCATCGCCGCCGTCGGCTTCACGGTCACGTCGATGTCGCTGCCGATGATGTTCTTCTACCAGCTCGCGCGCGGCCTCACCCCGACCGAGTCCGCGCTGCTGCTCATCCCGATGGCGGTGCTCTCCGGCGTGCTCGCACCGCTCGCCGGGAAGATCCTCGACCGGGTGGATCCGCGCCTGCTGCTCGTGCCGGGCCTCGGCCTCACCGTGCTCGCGCTGATCTGGTACGCGCTGCTGATGAACCCGGACACCCCGATCGGCATGTTCCTGCTGCCGTCGGCGCTGATGGGCATCGGCCAGGCCGGCATGTGGGGGCCGCTAGCCACCACCGCCACGCGCAACCTCGAGCCGCGTCAGGCCGGAGCCGGCGCCGGGATCTACAACACCACCCGCACGATCGGATCCGTTCTCGGATCCGCCGCCATCGCCGCCTTCATGCAGGGACGCCTCGACGCGAACCTGCCCGGGGCGTCGGACCATGGCGGCGATTTCGGAGCGGGCAAGCTGCCCGACTTCGTGATCGCCGGGTTCTCCAGCGCGATGTCGGAGACCATGGTGCTGCCGACGATCGTGCTGGCGGTCGGCGTGATCGCGATCCTGTTCATGAAGCGTCCGGAGCACCTGCTCACGCGCTGACCCGGATCCGCCCGGAGCGCCCCGTTGGCGCCCAACTTCGGAGCTGCCGAGCGACACGCCGCGCCTCGCGCCTGAGCGGCGGCGTGTCGCCGCTCCGCTCCGAAGTTGGGCGCCTCGGCACGGACGGCGTGCGCGGCGGGCGCAGCGTGTGCAGCGTGCGCAGCGTGCGCAGCGTGCGCGGCGCGGACGGCGTGCGCGCGGGCTACTCCGCGACGCGGGCGGCGATGTCGGTGCGGAAGTGCGCGCCGTCGAGGCGGATCCGGCCGATCGCGTCATAGGCGCGGGCGCGGGCGTCGGCGAAGCCGGATCCGGTGGCTACCACGTTCAGCACCCGGCCGCCGGTGGCGATGAGGCTGCCGCCCGGGGCGTCGGGCCCCGCGGTGGCCGCGTGCACGAGGTGCACGCCGTCGACTGCCGCGGCGTCCGCCAGCCCTTCGATCGGACGCCCGGTCTGCGGAGCCTCGGGGTAGCCCTCGCTCGCGAGCACCACGGTGATCGCGACGTCGTCGGAGAACACCGGCCCGGGCTGGTCCTCGAGCGTGCCGGTGGCGGCGGCGAGGAGCAGATGCGAGAGCGGGGTGCGCAGACGCGGCAGCACCACCTGGGTCTCCGGATCCCCGAAGCGGGCGTTGAACTCGATCACGCGCACACCCCGCGAGGTGAGGATGAGGCCGGCGTAGAGCAGGCCGATGAACGGCGTGCCCTCGGCGTCGAGCTGCTTGACCACCGGGAGGGCGACCGTGCGGGTGACCTCCTCGACGAACGCCGCCTCGCTGCCGAACTGGTCGGACAGCCACGGCAGCGGCGAGTACGCGCCCATGCCGCCGGTGTTGGGGCCCGCGTCGCCGTCGAACGCGCGCTTGAAGTCCTGGGCGGGGCTGAGCGCGCGCACGGTGTCGCCGTCGCTCACGAAGAACAGGGACACCTCGGGCCCGGTGAGGAACTCCTCGATCAGCACCGGCCCGTGCGGCAGGTAGTGCTCGGCGTGCGTGAGCGCGGCCGCGCGGTCCTCGGTCACGATCACGCCCTTGCCGGCGGCGAGACCGTCGGCCTTGACCACGTACGGGGCGCCGAGGTCGTCGAACGCCTGCTCGACCTCCGCGGTCGTCGTCGCACGCACGGCGCGGCCGGTCGGCACCGACGCCTCGTCCATGATCCGCTTCGCGAACGCCTTCGAGCCCTCGAGCTGCGCGGCAGCCTTCCCCGGGCCGAACACCGGGATCCCGTGAGCGCGCACCACATCCGCGACGCCCGCGACCAGCGGCGCCTCCGGACCGATCACGACCAGGTCGACCGCGTTCTCGTCGGCGAACGTGCGCACCGCGGATCCGTCCATCGGATCCACGTCGACCAGCGTCGCGTGCTGCGCGATGCCGGCATTGCCGGGGGCGCAGAGGATCTGGTGCGCGGCCTTCTCGGCGCGCAGGGCGAGGACGATCGCGTGCTCACGGGCACCGGAACCGAGGACGAGGATCTTCACCCCGTCAGCCTACCGAGCGCACAGCGCGCGTTTCTCTGCCAGGGACTGACGTCCGTCACACCTCGAGGCGGATCGGCCTCTCGTCGGTGCGGTCCCAGGGCAGCGTCCACCCTGCGGCGTCGAAGACGGCGTCGAGCACCATCGCCGTGAAGCCCCACACGATCGTGCCGTCCACGTCGAAGGCGGGCCCGCGGAACGTCATGCCGCCGCGACTCAGCCTCGACGTGTAGCGGGTGGCCGGATCCAGCAGCGTCGCGACCGGCACGCGGAACACCTCGACGGTCTCGGCGTGGTCGACTGCGGCGACACGTGACGGCGAGCGCCACCAGCCGAGCACCGGGGTGACCAGGTAGTTGCTGACGGCCAGCGGAAGCTCGGGGAGGGAGGCGAGCACCTCGACGCCGGCGGGATCGAGCCCCGTCTCCTCCTGCGCCTCGCGCAGCGCCGTCGCGGCGGCGTCGGCGTCAGTGGGTTCGCGTCTGCCGCCCGGGAAGGACACCTGCCCGGGATGCGAGGACAACGTGGCCGCACGCCGCTGCAGCAGCACATCGAGGTCGGCGGGCACGGTGGCAGGCACGGACGCGGAGTCCTCGTCGTCGAGCCGGCCGAAGAGGATCAGCACCGACGCAGGGTGGGCGTCGGTGCCGACGCCGCCGAGGTGGCGGTGGTCGAGCCCGAACGGGGTCTGCGCGGCCGCGAGCAGATCCGCACGCGCGTCGACGCCGGCGCGGGGCGCGGCGGATTCGGGGGAGGAGGCCATCGGCTCGAGCCTATGCCCGCCGCCGCCGACCGGGGCGGATCCGGCACGGCCTGGGGTGCCTAGGCTGGATCCATGGCGCACAGGATCGACACGGCGGAGGGGCGCACGGCGCTGGATGCGGCACGCGCCGCGCTCGCCGCGGGAGCGAAGCCGGCCCGCGCCGATGCCGCGACCGCCGTGCGGTATCTGCTGCAGCTGCTGGACGAGAAGGCCCCGGGCAACAGCGTCGAGGTGCGCGTGCCGCCGTTCGGCGCGGTGCAGGTCGTGCAGGGTCCGCGGCACACCCGCGGCACTCCTCCCAACGTGATCGAGCTGGATCCGGCGACCTGGATCGCCGTCGCGACCGGGGCGGAGTCGTGGTCGGCGGCGCTCGCCGACGGACGGATCCATGCCTCCGGCACCCGCGCCGACCTCGACGACCTGCTTCCGCTGCGGTACTGACAGCCTTCCCGCCCATCTCGGGCGGTTCGACCAGCGGGGCCTCGCCCAGGTGCGCGTGGGAGAATGGATCCATGAGCACGCCACAGCCGCACCGCACGCCCGAGATCGTCGAGGCCCGGGTGCACCGTGCGCCGCGCTGGGGCGTCTTCCTCGGCATCGGCGTCGGACTCGGCGTCGTGCTCGCGTTCGTGCTCACCGTCGGCGGCAGCTTCCAGGCCTCGTCCGCCACCCGGGTCACGTACCCGTTCGGCCAGGTGTTCGGATTCCTGCTGCTGTGGACCGTGCCCGCCGGCCTTGCCGTGTTCGGCCTGATCGCGCTCGGACTGGAGCGTGCAGCCCGCCGCCGCGAGCGCGTGGTGCGCGTCGGCCGGGAGACCGTCGCCGAGTAGGCGCGTCGCTTTCACGTTCCAATGGCCATCGTGCGTGAACGATGGCGGGAGGTGCGCCCCGACGCCTCCGAATGTGTGATTGGGTGGGTGTCGGCGCTTGTCGTTCCGGTGAAGGAAACAGGCTGCTGCAACCGGGCAGCGACACCGGCGCCGCAGATCGACCAGGGGGGGCGATACTGGTGCGCGCGGGACTTACCGAGCGGCTTGCGCAGTTGCGACGAGATGTGCCGGCGCGGCAGGAGGGGGTCGATGGACTTCGCGCCCTCGGCTGGTCCCCGGCTCCGGGTGCCGTACCGTGGCTCGAGGCGGACGTGCTCAGTGGAGTCGACTGGACCGTCGGACGGGCATGGACGGCCGGCGTGTTGTCGCGCGCGCCCGAGCGCACCGTCGGCGCCCTGCATGTCTTCGTCGGAGTCGAGGGGCGCGGGAGCATCGTGGTCGGCGATGAGGAGATCACGGTCGCGGATCGCCAGGTGGTGATCGTCGATGCCGACCGGGACACTCAGCTCTCCTCGGTGGCTCCCTGGGCGAGGCTCGAATGGGTGCTCGTCGCACCGGCGCTCGTGTTGTCGAGGACGCTGCAGCCTCATGCTCCGGTCGTTGTGCACGACCTGCACTGGGACATGATCGCAGCGATGACGAACACTCTGGTCGGAAGGGAACCTGCGGGCCCGGTCGCCGATTCGCTGCCTCCGCTGGACGGGATCGGGCACGTCCTCGGTCAGCTTCTTCTCGTGGCTCTCGGCGACGCGGATCTGCTCGCCCAGCCGCAGGGTTCGCCGACCGCGGAGGTGCTCATGCTCCGCGCGCGCACTCTGATCGCGGAGAACTTCGCCGATCCGGCATACGCCGTACGCGACCTCCGCCGTGATCTCGCGTTGTCGAACACCCACCTTCATCGGCTGTTCGCCGATCAAGGCACCACGCCGAGGCGTGAGCTGGAAGCACGGCGGG
>JAFDWM010000105.1 GCA_018268455.1 Actinomycetota bacterium
GGTCCCGAGGGCGAGGCCTTCCACGGACAGGGTGGCGGCGACATCTACCCGCTCGGCCGCGTCGGCTATCCCGACGTGCAGCCGGTCTGACCCGGCAATGACGGCGCACGCCCGCCGCCGGTCGTCGTGAGACGAACCGGGGCGGGCGGTTCCGCGACGGCGGACTGGGTCTGCCGCGTCAGCCGCGCTGCGCGGCAGGGCGCACCAGGAACCAGCCGACGACCGCCGCGGCGACGCAGGACGCGGCGATCGTCACCGCCATCGTCAGCGAGGTCACGCCCAGCAGCGACACCAGCGGCACGAGGATCGGGCCCAGCAGGAGCGAGCCGGATCCGAGGAAGGCGGATGCGGTGCCGGCCCGTGCACCGTGATGGCTGAGCGCGAGCGTGGATCCGTTGGGACCGCCCAGTCCGACGGCGAACAGGAACCCGCACAGCGACAGCAGCACGCCGAAGACGCCGGCGCCGACCAGCACCGAGACGATCAGCACGATCGCCGCCGCCGCGGTCGCGAGCACGCCCGCGAGATACATCCGCAGCGGGCCCATGCGGCGCACGAGCAGGCGGCTGATCTGGCCACCCGCGATGTTCGCGACGGCGTTGGCCGCGAAGAAGAGACTGAACAGCTGCGGGCTGAATCCGAACTCGCCCTCCAGGACGAAGCTCGACATCGACAGGTATGCGAAGAACGCGACGCCGGAGATCAGGCCGGCGGCGAACACCGCCATGAACAGCCGATCGCGCAGCACCGCCGCCAGATGACGGCCGAGCTCGGCCACGCCGCCGCCGTGCCGCCGTGCGACAGGCAGCGTCTCGGGCAGGCCGAACACGACCAGCGCGGTGAGGGCGAGGCCGGTGGCGGCGAGCACCCCGAACACGCCCCGCCAGTCCATGAAGATGGCGAGCTGCCCGCCGATGAGAGGCGCGACGATCGGCGCGGCGCCCGAGACCAGCATCAGCAGCGACAGCATGCGGCTGAGCTCGACCCCGGTGAACATGTCGCGGGCGACGGCGAGCGAGATGACCATGCCGGCGGATCCGGCGAGCCCCTGAAGGGCGCGCGCGATGATCAGCACCTGGATGTTCGGGGCGAAGGCGCAGGCCACGGACAGCAGCGTGAACGCGATCACCCCGACCAGCAGCGGCAGCCGCCGTCCGAAGCGGTCGCTGAGCGGGCCGGCCACGAGCTGGCCCAGACCGAGCCCGATCATGCAGGCCGACATCGTGGCCTGTGCGAGGGCGTCGGAGGTGTGCAGGCTCGCCGCGAGGTGCGGCAGCTGCGGCATGTACACGTCCATCGAGAGCGGACCGAAGGCCTCGAGGATCCCGAGCACCACGATCAGTCGCCACGGGCGGCGGACGGCGGCGGCGGGGAGCGGAGTGGTCGTCATCGGCATGCTCATCGGTTCGGGTCTCGGTCTCGGGCAGGGGAGGGCAGGCAGGGCCCGGGCGCCGGTCCGCCCCATCCGCGTCAGACGCAGGACGGGGCGGACCCGGTGGGGGAGCGAAGCGGTCCTGTCGTCAGGCCGCGCGCACTCGAGGCGGCACCGCGGTCAGGCCGCGCGCACCTGCAGCCAGGCCTCGCGGCGCCGGGCCTGCTCGTCGGGGTCAGCCACGGGCGAGGCCATCAGCAGCCGCCGGCTGTACGGGTGTTCCGGCTGCGTGGTCATCGCGTCACCGTCGCCGTGTTCGACGATCTCGCCCTTGTACATGACCGCGACACGGTGGCAGATCCGCCGCACCACACCCAGATCGTGCGAGACGAACAGGTAGGAGACGCCGGTGGAGCGCTGCAGGTCGATGAACAGGTCGATGATCGTCGCCTGGGTGGTGAGATCCAGTGCCGACACCGGCTCGTCGCAGACGATCAGGCGGGGCTTGCGCACCAGCGCACGGGCGATCGCGATGCGCTGCCGCTGACCGCCGGAGAACTCGTTCGGGTAGCGGTCGATCGCGTCCTCGTCCAGCTTCACCCGGCCGAGCATCTCGCGGATGATCTCGCCGGCTTCGGCGGGCTTGGTCCCCGCCACCTGCAGCGGCTCGGCGAGGATCTGCCCCACGGTCATCGCCGGATCCAGTGACCCGTACGGATCCTGGAACACGACCTGGATGCTCTTCGCGAGCTCCCGGCGCTGCGCGCGCGAGGCCCTGGTGATGTCGCTGCCGTCGAACAGGACGGATCCGCGGGAGACGTCCGCGAGGCCGAGGATGGCCTTGCCGAGCGTGGACTTGCCGGATCCGGACTCGCCCACCAGCCCGACGCACTCGCCCGCGCCCACGTCGAGGGAGACGTTCTTGAGCGCGTGGAACTTGCCGTAGTGCACGTCGACGTCCTGCACCGAGAGCAGCGGGCGGAATTCGGCGCTCATGCGCGGGCTCCTTCGAGGAGGGGGGAGGACGCGTGCTCGGCGTCGAGCTCGGCGCGGCTCGCGGAGCCGTCGAGCGAGGCGTCGATGAGCTCGCGGGTGTAGGGGTCGGCGGGGGAGCGGAAGATCTCGTGCACGCTGCCGGATTCGACCACGAGCCCCTTGCGCATCACGGTGACGTGGTCGCAGATGTCGGCGACGACGCCGAAGTTGTGCGTGACGATGATCATCGCCATGCCCTCCTCGGCCTGCAGTTCGCGCAGCAGCTCCAGCACCTCGGCCTGCACGGTCACGTCCAGCGCCGTGGTCGGCTCGTCGGCGATGAGCAGCTTGGGACGCCCGGCGAGTGCACCGGCGATCAGCACGCGCTGCGCCATGCCTCCGGAGATCTCGTGCGGGTGCAGCTTCATCACCCGCTCGGGATCGGCGATGCCGACGCGGCGAAGCAGCTGCAGGGCGTAGTCCCGCGCCTCGCGACGGCCCATCTTCAGCACGGCGCGCATCGGCTCGGTGAGCTGCTTGCCGATCGTGAACATCGGATCCAGGTTGCTGATCGGCTCCTGCGGGATGTACGCGACGTCGCGGCCCAGTAGGGCGTGCCGCTGCGCGGTGGGCAGGGTGTGCACGTTGACGCCGTTGATCCACAGGCCGCTCGCCTCGGCGATCGCGTTGGAGGGCAGCAGGCCCGCGAGCTGGATCCGCCGGATCCTCGGCTGAGCCGCGACGATCGAGTGCCGATCCCCGTTCCTGTGCGGGGATCGGCACCCGAGGGTGTCGTCAGTTGACGGTCGTCAGGCGGTGGAAGAAGTCGTCGATGAGGCGCTGGATCACGGCCGGCGTCGCGTACTGCGGGCCGATCGCGCAGAGCGCCGTCGCCCCGGCGTTGAGCAGCACGATCTCGTGCACGAGATCCTCGTCGGGCGTCGAGGTGCTGATGGATCCCTGCTCACGGCACGCGGCGATGAGTGCGCCCAGGTCGCGGTGCCAGTTGGACAGATGGGTCTGGTAGGAGTCCCGGATCGCCTCGGACGAGAGCCCGCGCTCCCAGAATGCCAGCAGCACCCGGGCGGATTCGCGGGACAGATCGTCCATCGGCATCGTGGCCGTGACGATCGCGCGGAGGGCATCGATGCCCTGCAGGTTCACCGCCGAATCGCCGAGCCGGGAGATCACGCCCTCCATGGCGCGCTCGTAGGCGCCGGTGATGATCTCATCCTTGCCGGGGAAGTAGTGCTTGAGCGCCCCGTTGGCGAACCCGGCCTCCGTCGCGATCTCCCGCATCGTGGCGGCCTCCAGACCGCCGCGGACGATGAGGCCCCAGGTCGCATCGATGATCTCGCGGCGTCGCTGATCGTGATCGATCGCTTTCGGCATCGCTGATCCTCCTTCTGAACAATCAGATCAGTCTATTTCGGACGAGTGGAGAAAGACGCAGGACTCGACGGGACACGAGCGGAAGGTTCGTCACCCGCCTCTGCGCGGAGTCGTCCCGCACGGAGGCGGCTCCTGCGCCGCGGCAGGCGCTTCGGACGGCGGAGGATGGCCGCACTCCGCCGGGGGCACGGAGTGCGGCCGGTCTCGGGTCAGAGTCCGAGGATCCTGCGCAGCCAGGAGCTGCGGGTGCGCAGCGCCGCCTTGCTGATCTCGGCCTGAGGGGCGTACATGTCGAAGCCGTGCGGGCCGCCGGACCACACGTGCAGCTCGGCCGATCCGCCCGTCGCCCAGATGCGGCTGGCGTAATCGACGTCCTCGTCGCGGAACATCTCCGCCGACCCGACCTCGATGAAGGCCTCCGGGAGCCCGGACAGATCGGTGGCGCGGCTCGGCGCCGCGTACGCGGGGGCCTCGGTCGAGTAGGCGAGGTCGTCGCCGAGCAGGCATGACCAGCCGAGCAGGTTGGCGTCGCGCTGCCAGGTGCCGATGCCGTCGTACTGCAGGCTCGCCACGGTGGTGTTCGTGTTGTCGATCATCGGGCACAGCAGCATCTGCCCGGCCATGCGCGGCCCCTGGCGATCGCGGGCGAGGAGGGCGACCGCGGCCGTCAGCCCGCCGCCCGCGGATCCGCCCATGACGACGATCCGCTCCGGGTCGACGCCGAGCGCCTCGGCGTTCGCGGCGAGCCAGGTGAAGCCCGCGTAGCAGTCCTCGACACCGGCGGGGTACGGGTTCTCCGGGGCGAGCCGGTACTCCACGTTGAATCCGACCACGCCGAGCTCGTCGACGATGTCGACCACGCGGCCGGCCTCCCAGGATCGGTGCCCGACGATCATGCCGCCGCCATGGATGTTCAGCACGGCGGGCAGCGCCTCGCCGGCATGGCCGCGCGGACGGTAGATGGTGATCTCCACGTCCGGTGCACCGGCGGGGCCGGGGATCAGGCGATCCTCCCAGTCGATCTCACGGCCGGCGATGACCTGGTCGTTGCTCGGGGCCGGCATCCCCGGCCCGGTGCGAAGGGTCTCCCGCGTCATCGGCGGCATGGGGGTCGCGGCCATCGCATCGAGCACGACCTGCGCCTCTCTGTCGAACGGGACCGGGCGAGGAGTGGTGGTCTGCGTCATCGGAGCGTCGTCCTCTCTGCGGCCGACCGCCGTGGTCGGCGCGTGCGGCGTGGTGCCGCGC
>JAFDWM010000106.1 GCA_018268455.1 Actinomycetota bacterium
GGCCGCCGTAAGCTGATACCGATTCAGCCGAATGGACACGGCGGCATCGAGGCCGTGGGGAGGGAGCCGACGCGATGAGCGATCTCGAGGAGAACCCGACTCTCGCATTGCTCGAGCCCGGGCAGCCCTGTATCGGCGTCGAGGTGCTCGCGCCGCGCGAGGTGCCGCTCGGCGGTCCCCGCGCGATGACCGTCTACCGCACGCTGCCGCAGAAGCAGCGCTCGCTGGTGGGCGCCTGGTGCTTCCTCGACCACTACGGCCCGGATGACGTCGCGGTCTCCGGGGGCATGGTGGTGCCGCGGCACCCGCATACGGGCCTCGCGACGGTCAGCTGGCTGTTCACCGGCGAGATCGATCATCTCGACTCCGGAGGCAATGCCGCGGCCGTGCGTCCCGGCGAACTCAACCTGATGATCGCGGGCCGCGGGATCACGCACTCCGAGATCAGCACGCCGGACACCCGAACGTTGCACGGCGTGCAGCTCTGGTACGCACTGCCGGAGAGCACGCGCTTCAGCGACAACCACTTCGCCCACTACGCGCCCGAGCCGGTCACCGCGCCGGGCCTCGTCGCTCGCGTCTTCCTCGGCGAACTGCTCGGCTCGGTCTCGCCCGTCGACACCCGCACGCCCGATCTGCTCGGCGCCGAGCTGATCCTGGATCCGGGCGCCGTCGCGTCGCTGGCCGTGCGAGCCGATTTCGAGCACGCCCTCCTCGCGGAGACCGGGGCGATCGACGTGAACGGCACGCCGGTCGAGCACCGCGAGCTGGGATACGTGCCGATCGGATCCGACACGATCCGCCTCACCGCCGGCCCCGAGGGCGCGCGCGTGATCCTGCTCGGCGGTGTGCCACTGGGCGAGCAGATCGTGATGTGGTGGAACTTCATCGGCCGCAGCCACGAGGAGATCGTCGAGTTCCGCCGCCGCTACCAGGCCGAACTCGGCTTCGAGGGCGCTGACCCGCAGGACGCCGGCAAGCCCGCCCTGTTCGGGTCCTTCCCTTCCGGTCAGCGCGCGCCGTTGCCGGCCCCGACGCTGCCGACCATCCGACTGCGGCCGCGTCCGTAGCGCGACCGGATCCATCCGACACCACACGATCAGGAGCTCGAGATGACCCAGAACCGCTACACCGTTGAGGACCGCCCCGAGGAGTTCCGCTACGTGCTGCTGGACCGCGGCGAGGACGGATCGCTCGCGGTGGAGGCGGGCGAGGAGTGGTATGTCGATGTCGACGTCGACGGCGCCATCCAGCGCGTGCTCGTCCACACGGGCGTCTCCGAGGAGTACGGCGGTCAGGGCCTCGCCTCGGTGCTCGTGCGCGCCGCCGTGGACGACGCCATCGCCCGGGGCGCGGCGGTCGTGCCGGTGTGCGAGTATGTGGCCGCGTGGCTGCCGAAGCATCCCGAGTACGCCGAGCATGTGGTGCAGCCCACGCGTCAGCACCGCGCGGCCGTCCGGGCCCAGCAGCGGGATTCCTGACCACGCGACGCGGACGCCGATCACCTGGTTCGTGACCGCGGCGTCGTACACGGTACGTTGATCCCGCCGAGACCACCGGCATTCCCGAGAGGAACACCATGCGACCGTACCTGGACAAGGCACTGCCCGAGGCCTGGAAGGCCGCCTCCGCCTACTCCGACGTGCTTGCGAAAGCGGTCCAGGAACGGGGTCTCAGCGATGCCGAGGCCGAGTTCATCAAGGTGCGCGCATCGCAGTTGAACGCCTGTGCGTTCTGCCTCGATCTGCACGGCAGGGAGGCGCGGAGTGCCGGGATCCCGCAGCAGAAGCTCGACGTGCTGCCGGCGTGGCGCGAGTCCGCACTGTACACGGAGCGCGAGCGCGCCGTGCTGGCGATCGCCGAGGCCGCCACGCTGCTCCCGTCCACCGAGGACTCGGCCGCCGACCTCGCCGCCGCACGTGGTGTGCTCGGCGACGAGGTGTTCGCAGCCGCCGAATGGGTGGCGATCACGATCAACATGTTCAACCGGCTCTCCATCCTCAGCGAGCACCCGGTGCGCCCGCGCGACGCGGACGGCGCGCTCATCCGCTGAACGGCGCGACTGCTGCTCTAGCAGGCGTACTGCGGTGATTCGTGGATCAGGGGCGGGCCGCGGATCCCCGCTGATCCGATCCGCTGTGGCGGCGGTCAGGCGGATCGGCGCTCAGGCGGACCGGCGCTCGGAGTGCGGCCGCTCCGCTCCGTCTCGCTCGCCGATGACCAGCACCACCGCGGCGACGGCACAGAGTGCCGCCAGGACGACGAACGAGAAGGTGAACGAGCTGCCGGCGGCGAGCGCTCCGATCGCGAGGGCGCCGATGCCGGTGCCCGCATCGAAGGCGACGTTCCACGCGGTGCTCGCGACGCCGCGTGCGTGCTCCCCTGCCAGTTCGAAGGCTCGCACCAGGGTCACGTTCTGCATCGTGCCGAACGAGGATCCGACGAGGATCGCCCCCAGGATGAACACGATCGGTGCCACGGGGCCCGTGATGCCGGCGATCGCGGCCGCGAACGCCGCGAGGCCGACCATGGCGAGCACGAGGCCGGGCAGCACGAAGCGCTTCGCGCCGTGCCGGTCGGCGAAGCCTCCGGCCAGCCAGCGGGTGAACGCCGCCGCCGCGGTGTAGACGAACAGGGCGATGACGGTCAGCGTGGTGCCGGGCACGAACTGCGGCGCGAAGGTGGTGATCGCACCGCCGGCGCAGGTCACGACCGTGAGCGCGAGGATCGGCAGCCCGAGCCTGCGCAGGGCGTGCAGCGTCGTCTCGCCGCGGCCGTCCGCATCGACCGTGGGTGCGGCGGCGGGTGCCGCCCGTCGCGCGTGCCGCTCGATCGCGGCACCCGCGGCGATCGCGAACGGGATCCCCAGCAACGGCAGGCCTGCGACGGCGAGCGCGATCGGGAACCCGCCCGTCTCCGCGATCCAGGGTGCGATGGGGGTGAGCACGAGCTGAGCTCCCGCTACGGCGAGGCCGTACGCTCCGATCGCGCGACCGCGGCGCTCGGGTGTGAACAGGGTGGCGATCGCCGAGGATCCACTCACGGTGACGATGCCGAAGCCGATCCCGCGGACGGCGGCGAGGACGATGATCTGCCACGGCGTGGTCGCCGCGATCTCGAGCAGCGCGGGCGCGCCGAGCAGCGCGCAGCCGAGCGCCAGGCTGAGCCGCCAGCCGAGCACGGTGCGGGCCCGCTCGACGACGACCTGGGTCAGGATCGTGGCACCCATGAGCACCGCGTTGACAAGGCCGGCGAGGAAGGTGCCTCCGCCGGCCGCCATCATGTGCATCGGCGCAACGGGCAGCATCACCGCGAACCCGGCGAAGGCGAACGCGGTCATGAGCAGGAGCGCAGGCATGCCGTGCTCGCGCCACGGCGCCGCGGAACGCGCCGGCGCACGGGTCACGGCGGCGGGATCCTGAGCGTTCGTCACCGCGACACCCTATCGGGCAGGTGGAAATGTCGATGGAGATCGTCGTCGAGGAATCGCAGGATCGACGCGATTCTCGTGCCGTCGGCCGTGGGTTCGATGACGACGAGCCCCCTCGCGACTCCGTCGAGATAGCACGCGAAGGAGACGCGACCGATCGCGGGGGCCTCGATCAGGACATAGCGTCCGCCGGGTCGTCCTGCCGCACTCGCGCGCAGGAACGCGCCGATCGCGTCCTTTCCGTCGTATCGCTGGCGTGCCGGGGGCATCGCGAGCCATGCGCGATCGGTCAGCAGCTCGACGATGGTGTCGACGTCATCGTGGGCGAAGGCCGCAGCGAACGTTCGCGCAAGGCGCGCATGGCTGCGGGACGGCGGATCAGCGCGCGTGGGCGGCATCGTCGCTCTCGCTCGCTGCAGCAGGCCCTTGGTCGCGGTCGTCGTCGTGTCCAGCATCGTCGCGGCTTCGGACAGAGTGAAGTCGAGCACGTCGCAGAAGATCAGCGCGGCGAGCTGTCGCGGTGAGCGATCCTGGAGGGCCGCGACGAAAGCCAGTTCGATGCTCTCGCGCGCGACGACTCGCTGTGCCGGGTCGAGGTCCTCGAGGAGGTGTTCCGGGTACGGCTGCAGATGCGGCAGATCGAATGAGTCTGTCGGGGCGGGCGGTTCGAACGGCGGGGAGGGGGCGATCGTCGGGCGGCGACTCCTGTCACGCACCGCGTTCAGCGATCGCGTGGTGGCGATCCGGTAGAGCCACGTGCGGAGCGACGATCGCTCGGTGAACGTCGGCAGTCCTGTCCACGCGGCCAGGAGCACATTCTGAAGCACATCGTCGGCGTCATCGAGCGAGCCGGTGATCCGGTAGCAGTGCACATGCAGTTCTCGCCGAAAGGGTGCGACCAACGCCGCGAAGGCCCGCTCGTCGCCGGCTCGGGCGGCGTCGATCTGGGCGGACATCACCCGCTCATCTTGGCAGTCACGTCGCCCGGCGTTCCGATTTCGTCGTGCGTGGTGTCTACATGGGAGCACGTTCCCTCGATGAAAGGAAACTCCCATGAACGACACCCGTTCCACCGCATTAGAGGTGGCGCTCGCCTACCACGACGCGTGGACGTCTGGTGATCTGGACGCGGCTCTCACGCACGTCGCGGACGATGTGATCTGCGCCGCGCCTCCCGGCTTGCTGACCGGAGTCGCGGCGTTGCGCGGCTTCATGGGCCCGTTCGCCGGTTCGTTGACGGGCTCGACACTGTTCGCCGCGTTCGGCGACGACGACCATGCGCTGATCATGTACGACACCGCGAACCCCGCGATCTCAAGTGCGCCGGCGGCCGAGCTCCACCTCGTCCGAGAGGGGCGGATCCGCGAGATCCGCATCATCTTCGACCGGCTCCCCTTCGCGCTGGCTCGCGGCGATGTCACTCCGGCCTAGCTGAGCAGTTGGATCCTGGAGCGCCACTGACTCCTCCCGCCCCAGTCGTTCGGAGATCACGGGCTGCGGGCCGGACATGAGGAAGTCCCGGTGAGATCT
>JAFDWM010000107.1 GCA_018268455.1 Actinomycetota bacterium
GTCGCCAGGTCGGGGCGGATCAGCTCGACGATCCCCCGCGCGGCGAGGGCGGCCGGATCCGCGGCGTCGATCGACGTGACGAAGGCCGGATCCGCTCCCGCGTCGATGGCGTCCACCCAGGCCTGGAAGATCGCGCCGCCGGGGCTCATCGCCGCCCGGCTGAGGGGGACCTCGTGCTCATCGACCTCGATCACGATCGCGGTCGTGCGGGCGGGCGCGGGACGTCGCCGGCGCAGCTCGGGGATGATCTCGGCGAAGCGGCGTCCGATCGGCTTCGCCGCACCGGTCTGGTCGATGAGGCCGAGCGAGTACTCGAGTTCGGGGTAGTCGGCGAGCCCGCGGCCCACGTCGTGCGAGCACCACCAGGTGACGCCCCAGAGGTTCTCGGTGCGCACCGCGGCGCGCACGGTCGCCTCGAGGAAGTCGGGCGTCTGCTCGGGCGTGAGGCAGTTCGACGGGGCGCCGACCTCCTGCAGCCAGATCGGGCGCTGCGGATCCGTCGCGAACGCCCGCGAGAGCTCGATCATGTACTCGGCGTGCCGGTCGCTCGCGGCGCTGCGTCCGCCGTAGCGCTGGGCGGTGCCGTTGAAGATCCACGAGTGCACGGTGGTCATCGCGCCGATGCGCGTCGCATGCGTCGGCACGAAGCCGTGCCCGTCCATGTACCAGGCGGCGTCGTACTCGCTGTGCACATGCGGAAGGCCCGGGGCCGAGCGCTCCGCGGCCTCGAGCAGCGCGCGGAGCCAGCCCGCCGCCTCCTCGGGCGAGACCGGCCACGGGTGCGGGTGCACGGCGGCCGAGAACTGGTTGACCTCGTTGCCGAGGGTGAACCCGAGGAAGTTCGGCGCATCGCGCAGCGCGGCGCCGAGGCGCTCCACCAGGGCGACCTGCCCGCTCAGCGCCTGCGGGTGCGTGAACATGTTCTTGTCGTGCCAGGTGAACAGCCACGACGGGATGAAGTCGAAGCTCGACAGGTGCCCCTGGATCACGTCGACGCTCGCGTCCAGGCCGAACTCTGACGCGACGTCGACCACGGCCCGCACGTCGGCGATCGCCTTCTCACGGATGAGAGTGCGGTTGGGCTGCAGCACGGTCCACAGCGGGAAGATCCGCACATGGTCCAGGCCGAGCGCGGCGAGTCCGGCGAAGTCGCGACGCACGTCGTCGAGATCGAGGTCGAGCCAGGAGTGCATCCACTCCTTCGCCGGGGTGTAGTTCGCGCCGAACCGCAGGGGGGCGGAGGAGAGGGTCATCGATGGCGTCCTTCCGGGACTCTCTGGCGTGGATGAGGGGTGTCGCCGAGCTCGTGCTGCAGATCCCACAGCTTCAGGGTCAGCTCACGCCGGATACCGGCGTACGCGGGGTCGAGATGCACGCTGGTGAGCTCGTGCGGATCCTGCTCGAGGTCGAAGAGCTCCCACTCCGGAGGATAGGTCGTGTCACCGGTATTCGGGAGGCCCATTCCGTCGGCGTAGTAGTAGATGAGCTTGTACCGCTCGGTGCGCACGCCGTAGTGCGCCCAGACGTGGTGCATGTGGTCGTCGTGCTCGTAGAACCGGTAGTAGTGCGCGTCGCGCATGGGGGCCGGATCCTCGGTGCTCACCAGCCCGACGAGGCTGCGCCCCTGCATGCCGTCGGGGGCGGCGACGCCCGCGAAGTCGAGTAGCGTCTGCGCGATGTCGACGTTCGACACGAGCGCGTCCGTGCTGTCGCCGGCGCCGACCCGGGCGGGATAGCTGAGCACGAGCGGCATCCGCAGCGACTCCTCGTACATGAACCGCTTGTCGAACCAGCCGTGCTCGCCGAGGTAGAAGCCCTGATCCGATGCGTAGATCGTGACCGTGTCGTCGAACTGGCCCCGCTGCTGCAGGAAGGAGGTGAGCGCCTGCACACCCTCGTCGACGGCGGCCACGCAGCGCAGGTAGTCCTGCATGTAGCGCTGGTACTTCCACACCGCGCGCTCGGCGTAGCCGAGCTCGGCGGGCGGATCCTCCTTGAGGTCGATGTCGGTGAGGTCGTCCGCGACCCGCATGGTCGCGTGATGGGCCGGGGTGCCGCGGCCGTCGTAGTCGTCGTCGAAGGTGGGCGGCAGCGGGATCGGATCCGTGTACAGCCCGGAATGCCGGGGATGCGGCAGCCACGGGCGGTGCGGAGCCTTGTGCCAGACGAGCACGCAGTAGGGCTCGTCGCCCTGTGCGTCCATCCAGGCGAGGGCGCGCTCGGTGATGATGTCGGTGACGTAGCCCGGGCGCCGCACGGGGCCGTCGGGGGTGAGGAACTCGGGATCGAAGTACTCGCCCTGATCGGGCAGCACTTCCCAGTGGTCGAAGCCGGCCGGGTCGTGCGCGGGACCGTGGCCGAGGTGCCACTTGCCGAACATCGCCGTGCGGTAGCCCGCCGCCTTCAGCGCCGTGATGAAGGTCTCGCGGTCGTTCCTGAGATGCGTGGCGAGGGTTGTCACCCCGCTGGTGTGGCTGTATGTGCCGGTGAGGAACGCCGCGCGGCTCGGGGTGCAGAGCGCGTTCTCCACCAGGGCGCGGTCGAAGCGGATCCCGGCCGCGGCGATCGCGTCGATCCCCGGGGTCGTGTTCACCGCCGATCCGTAGCACCCGATCGCGTTGGAGGCGTGGTCGTCGGTCAGCACGAACACGATGTTCGGGCGACGGTGACTGCTCATCGGGTTCCTCCTTGCGGCACTGAAGGGATTTGGTCCGCCAGGCATCAGGTTCCTGGTGGTGTTGGACGACACCGCGTCCGTGTGGCATGCTTGGCACACTATATCGTTTTAGTAATGGGATGCCAGCGCCGACCGGCGATGCACCCTGGACACTTCGAAGGAGAACACGTCCATGAAGATCCGCTCTACCATCGCCGTCGGCATCGCCGCGGTCGCGGCGCTCGCGCTCACCTCCTGCACCGGCGGAGGGGCGGCTTCCGGAGGGGGAGGATCCGCCGACGGCGAGATCAAGGGCACGATCACCTTCCAGACCTGGTCGCTGAAGAACGACAAGTTCACGCCCTACTTCGAGGGCGTCATCGACGCGTTCGAGAAGGAGCACAAGGGCGTCACGGTCAAGTGGATCGACCAGCCCGCCGACGGCTATGAGGACAAGATCCTGCAGCAGGCCGAGTCCGGCGAGCTGCCTGACGTCGTCAACCTGCCCCCGGAGTACGCCGCAGAGCTGGCCAAGGCCGGTCAGCTGGTCGACCTGAAGAAGGACTCCAAGGTCATCGGCGACTACGTCGACGGCGGTGTCGCGGGCTACACCTACGACGGGCTCGAGGGCACCTACGCCTTCCCGTGGTACCTCGGCACCAACCTGAACTACTGGAACACGGAGCTGCTCGGCAAGGCCGGCATCACGGCTCCGCCCGCGGACTTCGCCGCGACGCTCGACGACGCCGACAAGCTCGCCGCCAAGGGCGTGCAGATGATGTCGGACATCCCCGACGTCAAGTCGCTGCAGTGGATGGTGTCCGACATTGGCGCGGAGTACCCCTTCCAGAAGAACGGCAAGTTCGTCTTCGACACCCCCGAGGCCGAGAAGATCATCGACCGGTACGCCGCGCTGTACAAGGCCGGTGGCGTCAGCCCGGAAGCGCTTCAGGGCGCGGGTACCGCCAACGCGAACATCAACAACTTCAACAAGGGCACCGTGGCGTGGTCCACCGCCGGCCCGAACTACATCGACAAGGACGTGGCGGTCAACGCTCCGACGCTGCTGCCCAACGTCAAGGTGAGCGGCGGCTTCGGTGACGCCCCGCTGTTCCTGCAGGGCATCAGCGTGGCATCCGGCTCGAAGAACGCCGCGACCGCGATGGCCTTCGCCGAGTTCGTGACCGACACCCCGAACCAGATCGAGTTCGTGAAGCTCGCAGCGGGCTTCTTCCCTGGCACCAAGGAGGCGAACGCCGACCCGTCGAAGTTCGCCGAGACCGCGCAGAACCCCGAGCAGGCCGAGGCGACGAAGTTCGCGGCCGCGCAGATGGACAGCGCACGCACCCCCGGTGCTCCCGGCTTCACGGAGGCCATGAACACCTACGCGAAGCAGCAGATCGCGCTTGCGGTCCGCGGTGACATCTCGGCGAAGGAGGCCCTGACCAAGGGTCAGGACTACGCCAACCAGAACGTCACCAAGTAACACGGTGTGATGCGGAGAGGGTGAGCGGCATGAGAAGACAACGCTGGTACACGCCGTACCTGCTGGTACTGCCCGGCGTGATCTGGGTCCTGGTGTTCGCACTGTGGCCGTTCCTGAACACGGTGGGCCTCGCGTTCACCGATGCTCGCCCTCTCCGCCCCGCCACCTTCGTCGGGCTGGAGAACTTCGCCAAGATCGGGTCCGACGAGCGCTTCGGCTATGCGCTGACGACCTCGCTCGTGTACGTGGTGGTGTGCGTGCCGCTGCTCACGTTCCTCCCGCTGCTGCTGGCGCTGCTGGTGCATCGGAAGATCCCGGCGATCGGCTTCTTCCGCACCACGTTCTACTTCCCCGTGATCGCCTCGGCCGTGGTCGTCGCGATCGTCTGGGAGTTCCTGTTCTCCAGCACCGGCACGATCAACTCGGCGCTGAGCTTCTTCGGCCTCGCCGATCGGCCGATCGAGTTCCTCTCCGACCGCTGGCTGCTGATCTTCTGCGCCATCGGTCTGACCGTGTGGAAGGGGCTCGGCTACTACATGGTCGTGTACCTCGCCGCCCTCGGCAACGTCGGGCGCGAGCTGCACGAGGCCGCCGCGATGGACGGAGCCGGTGCCTGGCGCCGGTTCTGGTCGGTCACCGTGCCCGGCGTCCGCGGCCCGATGATGCTCGTCTCGGTGCTCATCTGCGTCGCCGCGGTTCGCGTGTTCACGGAGCTCTACGTGCTCTCGCACGGATCCGGCGGCCCCGGGGGGCAGTCGATGAGCATGGTGATGCTCATCCAGTCGATGGGCAAGG
>JAFDWM010000108.1 GCA_018268455.1 Actinomycetota bacterium
GAAGCTTCGCCTGTCGCGTGTTGCCCATTGCCCGCGTCGACGGAGGGGCCGCTGGGGTCAGGGGAGCGCCCATGGAGGCGCCGCGGGCGTCAGCGGATCCGCTACCCATGTTCGCCTGTCGCGTGTTGCCGATCGCAGGCCCGTGATGGGGCAGGTGGCGTCAGGGGAGCGCGGCCGAGGGGCAACTCGCGTCAGGGGAGCGAGCCCATGGGGCAAGTGGCGTCAGGGGAGCGCGGCCGAGGGGCAATTCGCGTCAGGGGACCGAGGCCGAGGGGCACCGCGCGTCAGGGGAGCGCGGCCGACCGGGAACTCGCGTCGGGGCACCCCTGGCGGGAGCGGCATCCGGCGTCAGGGGAGCGTCGACGAACGAGCCGCGGCAAACACGCGGATCCGCGTCTCCCACGGGCCTCAAAGGCTGAGCACGGCACAATGGGAAGTCACAGCAAACGGATCCGCGCAGGCGGAGCCCGAACACAAGAGGATCCGCGCGGCGGATCCTGAACAGGAGAGTCACACATGGCCGCTGCCAAGGGCAGGACCAACGGGTTCGCCATCGGAATCACCGCCGCGGTCGTCGCCGTGCTCATCGCCCTGGTCGGTGTCGTCGTGTGGCTGAACAACAAGGCCACGGATCCCGGCGCCGCGCCGAAGAGCGCCATCATCAACTCCGAGACCGGCGCCGTCACCACCGGCACCGGCAAGGACAAGGTGGCCGTCTTCGTCGACTTCCAGTGCCCGGTCTGCAAGCAGTTCGAGCAGCAGTACGGCACCACGCTGCAGTCGCTGGCGAAGGACGACAAGATCACGCTCGAGTACCACCCGATCGCGATCCTGGACCGCTTCTCGCAGGGCACCAACTTCTCGTCCCGGGCCGCGGCGGCCGCGTACAGCGTCGCCCAGGAGAACCCGGACAAGTTCCTCGACTACCTCAACCTCCTGTTCGAGAACCAGCCGACGGAGAACACCCCCGGCCTCACCGATCAGCAGCTGATCGACTACGCCAAGCAGGTCGGCGCCGACAAGGCCGAATCGGTCATCAAGGCGGGCACGTTCTTCAAGTTCCCGACCGCGCAGGCCACCGCGCACAAGATCACCGGCACCCCGACCGTCGAGGTCAACGGCCAGCGCCTCGACCTCTCCAAGCAGGCCGACTTCGCCAAGCTGCAGGCCATCGTCGACAAGAAGTGACCGGCGGCGGATCCGCCTGAGCAGGCACGGCGGATCCGCCTGAGCGGGCACCGCGGATCCGCAAGCGCGCGCCGTCGCGCACCGTCACCCCCCACCCCGCCCCGGCATTTGGCGGATCGGCGGATCGGGACTACCATAGATCTTTGGTGCTTTGCGCCTTGGTCCGGCGTGTCCGGATCCGCAGACACCACACCACCACCCACCGCAGATCGACCGGTCTGCACAAGCGTCAGCGAGGCTATGGCTAAGAAAGACGGTGTCATCGAGATCGAGGGCGTCGTGTCCGAGGCTCTGCCCAACGCGATGTTCCGCGTTGAGCTCAGCAATGGGCACAAGGTCCTTGCAACGATCTCAGGAAAGATGCGGCAGAACTACATCCGCATCATCCCCGAGGATCGCGTCGTCGTGGAGCTCTCGCCCTACGACCTCACGCGCGGCCGCATCGTCTACCGCTACCGCTAGGCCGGTCGAGAAGTAACACCCCAGGCGCTCGCGCCTGCCCGGTGAAGACAGCGATAAGGAAAGAAACATGAAGGTCAACCCCAGCGTCAAGCCGATCTGCGACCACTGCAAGGTGATCCGCCGCCACGGCCGCGTCATGGTGATCTGCAAGAGCAACCCGCGCCACAAGCAGCGCCAGGGCTGATCGGCGGGCTTCGGCCCCACCGATCACGGCTCGGGCTCCAGCCCGACCGTCTCTCGCAGGAAACAACTCAATATCCGAAACAGGCAGGATCAGAACCCGCAAGGGGGACACCTCGGGCGGAGGCCCGGGCACCGATCCTGCTCCACACCTCCACAACACTCCAGGAGTCACCGCATGGCACGTCTTGCCGGCGTCGACATCCCGCGCGACAAGCGCGTGGTGATCGCCCTCACGTACATCTACGGCATCGGCCGTACCCGCTCGGTCGAGATCCTCAAGGCCACCGAGATCGACGAGTCGATCCGCGTCAAGGACCTCACCGACGACCAGCTCGTCGCCCTCCGCGACCACATCGAAGGCACCTACAAGGTGGAGGGTGACCTCCGCCGTGAGGTCGCCGCCGACATCCGCCGCAAGGTCGAGATCGGCTCCTACGAGGGCATCCGTCACCGCCGTGGCCTGCCGGTCCGCGGTCAGCGCACCAAGACCAACGCGCGCACCCGCAAGGGCCCCAAGCGCACCGTCGCCGGCAAGAAGAAGGCCCGCTAAGCGGCCAGGGAATAGGAGAACACTTTCATGGCTGCACCCAAGGCCGCCGCGCGCAAGCCGCGCCGCAAGGAGAAGAAGAACATCGCGCTGGGCCAGGCCCACATCAAGTCGACGTTCAACAACACCATCGTCTCGATCACCGACCCGTCCGGCGCTGTCATCGCGTGGGCGTCGTCCGGTGGCGTGGGCTTCAAGGGCTCGCGCAAGTCCACCCCGTACGCCGCGGGCATGGCTGCCGAGTCGGCCGCCCGTCAGGCCGCTGAGCACGGTGTGAAGAAGGTCGACGTCCTGGTCAAGGGTCCGGGCTCGGGCCGCGAGACCGCGATCCGCTCGCTGCAGGCCGCAGGCCTCGAGGTCGGTTCGATCTCGGACGTGACGCCGCAGGCGCACAACGGCTGCCGCCCGCCGAAGCGCCGCCGCGTCTGACGCTCTCTGAGGATCCTCGGATCCCGATCACCTCGGGACCGGGGATCCTCTCCCGCGTTTCTTCCACAACTCAAGACCTCACCCACACGTGTCATATAGCGGGCACGTGATCGAAAGGAACACACAGTGCTCATCGCACAGCGTCCCACTCTCACCGAGGAAAAGATCTCCGACAACCGCAGCCGGTTCGTCATCGAGCCGCTGGAGCCCGGTTTCGGCTACACGATCGGCAACGCGCTGCGTCGCAGCCTGCTGTCGTCGATCCCCGGCGCAGCCGTCACGAGCGTCCGCATCGACGGCGTCCTCCACGAGTTCAGCACCATCCCCGGTGTGAAGGAGGATGTCACCGAGATCATCCTCAACATCAAGCAGCTGGTCGTCTCCTCGGAGCGCGACGAGCCCATCACCGCCTACCTGCGCAAGACGGGCGCCGGCGAGGTCACCGCGGCGGACATCTCCGCTCCGGCCGGTGTCGAGGTGCACAACCCCGAGCTGGTCATCGCGACCCTCAACGAGACCGCCAAGTTCGAGCTCGAGCTCACCATCGAGCGTGGCCGTGGCTACGTGTCGGCGGCGCAGAACCGCAGCGAGTACGCCGAGGCGGGCCAGATCCCGATCGACTCGATCTACTCGCCCGTGCTCAAGGTCAGCTACCGCGTCGACGCCACCCGCGCCGGCGAGCGCACCGACTTCGACAAGCTCGTGCTGGACGTCGAGACCAAGAACTCGATCATCCCGCGCGACGCCGTCGCCTCGGCCGGTCGCACGCTGACCGAGCTGTTCGGTCTCGCCCGCGAGCTGAACGTCGAGGCCGAGGGCATCGAGATCGGCCCCGCGCCGGTCGAGGCCGTGCTCTCGAACGAGCTGTCGATGCCGATCGAGGATCTCGATCTGTCGGTCCGCTCGTACAACTGCCTCAAGCGCGAAGGCATCAACACGGTGTCCGAGCTCGTCGCCCTCTCGGAGACGCAGCTCATGAACATCCGCAATTTCGGACAGAAGTCGGTGGACGAGGTGCGCGACAAGCTCGTCTCGCTCGGCCTGTCGCTGAAGGATTCGGTGCCCGGTTTCGACGGCGCCCACTTCTACGGCGGCTCCGAAGACGAGTCCTTCTGATACCCGAACCTTTCCGATCCAGGAGCTAGAAAAACATGCCTAAGCCCACCAAGGGTCCCCGCCTCGGAGGCGGCCCCGCCCACGAGCGTCTGCTGCTCGCGAACCTCGCTGCCCAGCTGTTCGTGCACAAGTCGATCAAGACCACCGAGACCAAGGCCAAGCGCCTGCGTCCGCTGGCCGAGCGTCTCGTCACCTTCGCCAAGCGCGGCGACCTGCACGCGCGCCGTCGCGTGCAGACGGTGCTGCGCAGCAACAAGGAGGCGACGCACATCCTGTTCGCCGAGATCGCGCCGCTCGTCGCCGAGCGTGAGGGTGGCTACACCCGCATCACCAAGGTCGGCAACCGCAAGGGCGACAACGCCCCCATGGCCGTGATCGAGCTCGTGCTCGAGCCCGTCACCCCCAAGGTGAAGAAGGCCGCCGCGAAGCCCGCCGCCAAGAAGGCGGCTCCGGCCGCCGAGGAGGCCCCGGCCGAGGTCGTCGAGACCGAGGTCGTGGAGGAGTCCGTCGAGGCCCCCGCCGCCGAGGTCGTCGAGGACGCCGCTGAGGCTGCCGAGGCTCCGGCCGAGGCCGCCGCGGAGGCCGCCGCGGAGGAGAAGGCCGAGTAAGGTCCCTCGCTCGTACGAAGCCCGTCGCCCCCCTGTGGGGCGGCGGGCTTCGTCGTTGGCGGGGTTGGCGAGCGGGCGGTCTTGGGATTCCCGGGGCATTGCGGCAGGGCCGTTGCTGATGTTCGCCTGTCGCGAGGTGCCCATGCTGCGGGCGTCGAGGGGCAAGTCGGGTCAGGGGAGCGGAAGGGTGCGAGCGCTTGCCCGGTGTCGGAGGGCGGGACGGCGGGGATGATGCTCGCCTGTCGCGAGGTGCC
>JAFDWM010000109.1 GCA_018268455.1 Actinomycetota bacterium
GGTGCGCTCCGCGGAAGATCGCGTGCACGTCGATGACGCTGTCGATGTCGGCATCCGACGCGGTGAACCGGCGCACCGGCGAGCCCTCGCCGTCGCTCAGCCAGCTCGCGAACTCACGCAGGGCGGCCCCGGTCTCATCGCCGAAGGCGTAGATCCGCAAGCGTCCGTCGGCGACGTGCGAGTGGCCGAGTTGCATGCGGCGCGCATCGGCGACGCGGCGCACCGGAGCCGAGTGGAACCGCGTGCCGATCTCGAACCCGGCCGCGAGATCCTGATGATCCCCGGCCCCGGTCAGCGTCGACGGCGAGTACTGCGTCGCGAGGCCCGCCGTGTACCGGCCCTGTCGCGCGAACTCGGCCTGCATGTCGGCGGGTGCGACGCCGCCGCGCTCGGGGTGCTCGGGGTCGAGCGCCGGCTGGGCGATGAACGACGACCAGTGCTTGTCGAACGCGATGAGGTCGGCCGCGATCGATTGGCGCTCCTGCGAGTAGCTGCGCAGCAGCGCGGCATCCGATCGGCCCTGCAGCACTGCCGCGAGCTTCCAGCCCAGATTGAACGCGTCCTGCATCGAGACGTTCATGCCTTGGCCCGCCTTGGCGCTGTGCGTGTGGCAGGCGTCGCCGGCGAGGAAGAGGTGCGGGATCGCGTCGGCCGACGACTCCGGTGTCAGGTCGTCGAAGCGGTCGGCCACGCGCTGGCCCACCTCGTACACGCTCGACCAGGCGACCTGCTTCACATCGATCGAGTACGGATGCAGGATCGCGTTCGCGACCTCGGTGAGCTGGGCGGCGGTGGTGCTGCGGATGCCGGCATCGCCTGCCGGCACCTCGCCCAGATCGACGTAGCAGCGCACCATGTTGCCGCCCTCGCGGGGGATCATCAGCAGGCTTCCCTTGCCGGCGGACTGCACGACGTTCTTGGTGCGCCAGTCGGGGAAGTCGGTGGTCGCGAGCACGTCCATGACGCCCCAGGCGTGGTTGGCGGCATCACCCTCGAGGCGGATGCCGAGCGCGCGACGCACGTTGCTGCGGGCTCCGTCGCATCCGACGACGTACGTGGCGCGGACGGTGAACTCGTCGCCGTCGGTGCGACGCAGGGTGGCGGTGACGGGATGCTCGGAATCGTTCATCTCGAAGCCGATGAACTCCGTGCCGTAGTCCACCTCGAGTCGGCTGACAGAGCGGGCGGCGTGCTGGAGCAGGAACTCCTGCATGCGCGCCTGGTTCACGATCACGTGCGGGAACTCGCTGAGGCCGGCCGGGGTGTCCTCGACCCAGCCCGTGCGCACGATGCGCGACCGGTCGTCGTCGGACGGGCCCCAGAACCGCACCTCGTTGACCCAGTAGGCCTCGCGCACGAGAGCGTCGGCGAGGCCGAAGGCCTGGAACATCTCGACGGTGCGGCACGCGACGCCATCGGCGTGGCCGAGCTGCAGTGGTTCCGTGCGACGCTCGATGACGCGGGTGGTGATGTCGGGGAACTGTGCGAGCTGGGCGGCGAGCACGGTGCCGGCGGGTCCGGTGCCGACGATGAGCACGTCGACGGTCTCGGGGAACCCTTCCTCGCGCTCGGCCACCTGGGCCGCGGCAGGCTGGACGTCGGGATCGCCGGGGCGGTATCCATCGCGGTAGAACTGCATCTGATCTCCTTCGATCGCCGTTCGGCATCGCTTTTCGGGCCCGGTGCGCCGGTGTCCGTGGTCGGCCGTCTCCTGGCATCCATCCCAATCGTTGGGGTACCAACGATCTTACACACCGCGACCTCTCCGTCAACCCCGTGCCGAGCCGGCCCCGTGCCAAGCTGGCTCCATGGCGAACTCTCGCTCCGGCGACTCGATGACGGATCGGATCGTCCGCGTGCTCGACACGTTCACGAACGACCGGACCACGCAGACCGCGGCGGAGATCGCCCGGCGCACCGGGCTGCCCGCGTCGAGTGCTCATCGCATCGTCGGGGATCTGGCCGAGGCAGGCCTGCTCGAACGCGATGAGGAGGGGCGCGTGCGGCTCGGCATGCGGCTGTGGGAGCTCGCGCTGCGCGGATCCAGTGCCCTGCGGCTGCGGCAGGCCGCTCTCCCCCACATGGAACGGGTACAGGCGCAGATCCGCGAGCACACCCAGCTGGCCGTGCTGGAACACGAGGAGGCGCTGTTCCTGGAGCGGCTCTCGCACCCGGATGCCGGGGCCAACATCACCCGCATCGCAGGGCGCCTGCCGCTGCATGCGTCGTCGTCGGGACTGGTGCTGCTCGCACACGCCGATCCGGAGGTGCGCGAGCGGGTGCTCGCCGCGCCGCTGCGCGCCGTGTCCAGCGAGACTGTGACGGATCCTGCCGCACTGCGCACGCTGCTCGCCGGGATCCGGCAGCGAGGATACGTCGTGGCGCCGGGGTCGATCGAGGCCGTCTCCACCGGTGTCGCCGTCCCCGTCCGCGATCGCGGCGAGGTGGCCGCCGCCCTCTCCGTGGTGCTGCCCCGCGAGGCCCCGGTCGAACCGGCGATCGCGGCCCTGCTGCGCGCCGCCGAGGGGATCGGGAGCGACCTGCGGACGATGAGATGATTCCCATTCAACGGGATTCTTGACCGGATCCGACGGGTCGCGCCGCACACTGGTGGCATTCCGATGCGCGCCGCATCCACCCGTCGAAGGAGACGCCATGAGCACCGCCGCCGCACCCGCCGACCACGTCCGCACCCGTGTCGCGATCGTCGGCGCCGGCCCCGCCGGCCTGATCCTGTCCCATCTGCTCGCCGACGCCGGCATCGCGTCGGTCGTCATCGACCAGCGCTCCCGGGAGCAGATCGAGTCCACGATCCGCGCAGGCATCCTCGAGCAGGGCACGGTCGACCTGCTCACCGCGATCGATCCGAACACCCGCGTGCACACCGTCGGCGACCGCCACGACGGCATCGAACTGCGCTTCGGCGGGGAGGGACACCGCATCGACTTCCGCGATCTCGTCGACCGCAGCGTGTGGCTGTACCCGCAGCACGAGGTGCTGAAGGACATGCTGGCGCTGCGCCTCGCGTCCGGGCAGGATCTGCGCTTCGGCGTAACCGCGAGCCGCGTCGAGGATGCGGAGACCGACCACCCGCGCGTGATCGCCACCGCCGCCGACGGCACGCCGCTCACGATCGAGGCCGACTTCGTCGTCGGCGCCGACGGCTCGCGCTCCGTGGTGCGTGCCGCCGTGACCGGCACGTCGAAGGGCGGATACTTCCGGGAGTACCCGTTCGCCTGGCTGGGGATCCTCTGCGAGGCGCCTCCGAGCGCCGACGAGCTGATCTACAGCAACTCCGAGAACGGCTTCGCCCTGATCAGCCAGCGCAGTCACGACGTGCAGCGCATGTACCTGCAGTGCGACCCCGACGCGGATCCGAACGCGCTGAGCGACGAGCAGATCTGGGCCGACCTGCAGTCCCGCGTGCCCGGCACCACCCTCAAGGAGGGCCCGATCTTCCAGCGCGACGTGCTGCGCTTCCGCAGCTTCGTGGCGCACGAACTGCGCCATGGCCGTGCCGCACTGGTCGGAGATGCCGCGCACACCGTGCCGCCAACCGGCGCGAAGGGGATGAACCTCGCCATCGCGGACGTGGTCGTGCTGGCCAAGGCGCTGGTCGCGCTGCTCGACGAGGATGACGTCCGCCTCATCGACGAGTACGCCGAGACCGCCTCGCGCCGCATCTGGAAGGCGCAGCACTTCTCCTGGTGGATGACGAGCATGCTGCATCTCACGCCGGAGACGTCCGACTTCGACCGCCGCCGCCAGCTCGGCGAGCTGCGCTCCGTGGTGGACTCGCGGGCGGGACGCACCTACCTGGCCGAGGCGTACACCGGCTGGCCGACGGGCGCCTGACCCGTTGCCGCGACGGGCGCCTGACCCGGTGCCGCGACGGCGTGGACCCGCGCCGGCCGGATACCCGGGAGCTGCGGGGATGGGATGATCGTTGGATCATGTCTGCACGCCTCGATCCCGCGTCCGTCCGCCCTGTTTCGGGGGATCCGGATCCCGACGACATCTATATGTCGTTCGTGGAATGGGTCGAGGAGAGCGGGATCTCGCTCTACCCCGCACAGGACGAGGCGGTCATCGAGATCGTCTCGGGGCAGAACCTCATCCTCAGTACCCCGACCGGCACCGGCAAGTCGCTCGTCGCCGTCGCGGCGCACTACGCGGCCCTCGTCGACGGGCGCCGCACCTATTACACCGCGCCGATCAAGGCGCTGGTGAGCGAGAAGTTCTTCAGCCTCGTCGAGGTGTTCGGTGCGGAGAACGTCGGCATGGTCACGGGCGACTCCGCCGTGAACGCCGACGCCCCGATCGTGTGCTGCACGGCGGAGATCCTCGCGAACCTCGCCCTGCGGCAGGGGCCCGACGCCGAGGTCGGCCAGGTCGTGATGGACGAGTTCCACTTCTACGGCGACCCCGATCGCGGCTGGGCGTGGCAGGTGCCGCTGCTCACGCTTCCGCAGGCGCAGTTCATCCTGATGTCGGCGACGCTCGGCGACGTCACCGCGCTGGCGGCCGATCTCACCCGCCGCACCGGGCGCGAGACCGCGGTCGTCACCGGCGTGGAGCGCCCGGTGCCGCTGCACTTCTCCTATGAGACGATGCCGATCCACGAGACGATCGACGACCTGCTGCACACCGATCGTGCCCCGGTCTACGTGGTGCACTTCTCGCAGGCCGCGGCCATGGAGCGGGCTCAGGCGCTCGCCAGCGCCAAGGTCGCGACGCG
>JAFDWM010000010.1 GCA_018268455.1 Actinomycetota bacterium
GTCGGCGGGTGAGCGCGGGTCGGCGGGTGAGCGCGAGTCTGCAGGCGCGCGGGCGTGAGAAACCACTTCCTGCATGAGACATCACGCCTGGCGGTGGGTTTCGTGTAGAAAGTGGTGTTTCGCCGGGGCCTGGGCCTGGCAGGTGCCTGGAACGGGTGAGCCCGGGCTACGCGGGGCGGATCTGGTCAGGCGGCGTTCGGGCGGGAGTCCTCGTCGCCGGACTCGGCGTCCTCGATGTCCTCGTCGGAGGGAGCAGTGGATCGCGGCGCCTTCTCCGCGCGCTTCGCGTAGATCGCGCGCGATGCATCGGAGAGCGGGTTGCGCAGGAACAGCAGGGAGATGCTGATGCCGATGAGGGCCGCGAAGAGCGCGGCGAGCCACCAGAACTCGCGGAAGATGGGGAAGAAGAACCACAGGATCCCCAGCGGCACGAGGAACGCCAGCAGGCGCAGCACCGAATAGACGAGCAGGGGAGGAAGCTTCACCGCTCCAGTCTACGAGGGCGCGTGAGGGGTGCGCTGTGAGCCGGCTATGCCGCAGCCCCCGGGCCGCGGCAGTGCGGGCGCACGCGGCGGGGCAGCACGGGCGCACGGCAGCACAGCGGGAAGCGGCGGCAGAGCGGGCGCACGGCAGCACGGCAGCACAGCGGGAAGCGGCGGCAGAGCGGCTGCGAGGGCGCCCGAAGCCCGGCGCGAGCCTAGACTGGAGGCGTGGCACGTTTCCTTGTGATCGGCGACTTCCTGGCCGCGGTCTTCTGGGTGTTCAGCATCGTCGACTGCGTCGTGCAGCCGGCGACGCGGCACCGGGGCGTGTCCAAGGGCGTGTGGATCGCGATCGTGGTGCTGCTGCCGGTGATCGGCGGCGCGCTCTGGTTCACGATCGGCCGCACACGCAAGGGCCGCACGGCCGATCAGGAGCGCTACCTCACGCTCGATGACACGCCGCCCGCGGCGGAGCGCATCAGTCCCGCGGAGCAGGAGCGCCTGATCCGCGAACTGCAGGAGGAGCTCGCCCGGTTCGACGACCAGGGCGATACGGGATCCCCAGGGACCACGCCCGGTACCCGTCCGTGACGTCGCCCGCCTCGCCCGCGACCGACGCCGCGGTGCGCCTGCTCGCCGGGCTCGTCGCCCACGGCGTGCGCGAGATCGTGCTGTCGCCGGGCTCCCGGTCGCAGGCGCTCGCCCTCGCCGCCGTGGCACTGGCCCGCGCCGGATCCGTGCGCGTGCACGTGCGGATCGACGAGCGCGTCGCCGGATTCACCGCCCTGGGCCTTGCCCGCGAGTCTGGCGTTCCCGCGGCCGTGATCTGCACCTCCGGCACCGCCGCCGCCGGGTATCTTCCCGCGGCCATGGAGGCGTTCCACGCCGGCGTGCCGCTGATCCTGCTCACCGCCGACCGGCCGCCCGAGTTGCGCGGTGTGGGCGCGAACCAGGCCACGAACCAGCCCGGCATGTACGGCGCGTGGGTGCGGCTCGGTCTGGACGCGCCCGTGCCGGGGGAGACGGATCCCGAGACGTTCGCCGCGCTCGCCGCCGACGCGGTGTCCGCCGCGCGGGGCGTCACCGGCCAGGGTCTCGACGGTGTCGCCGGCCCCGTGCACCTGAACCTGCCCACACGCGAACCGCTCTCCGGCGCCCAGCCGGATCCGCTCCTCGCCACCGCCGGGCCGGCCCCCCGGCCGTCGGTCTCCGCGCCGCTGCGGGTCGCCGCCGGCGCACGCACGGTCGTCGTCGCCGGCGCCGACGCCGGGACGGACGCCGCACGCCTCGCCCGAGACGGCGGCTGGCCGCTGCTGGCCGAGATCGTCAGCGGCTCCCGGCTCGCCGACGCCAACGCGGTGCCCGACTACCGCGCGCGTCTGCGCGACCCCGAGCTCGCCGGCGGCATCGAGCGCGTGATCGTGTGCGGGCATCCCACGCTGAGCCGCGAGGTCACCGGGCTGCTGCGTCGCACCGATCTGGGGATCATCGCCGTGCGTCGTGGCGGCGAGCGACTGAACCTGTCCGGTGCGACCGTCGACGCACGCGGCATCGTGGTGGCGCCGGGCACGGCGGATGCAGACTGGCTCGCCGCGTGGCTGCGGCCGCTCGCCGCCGCGGACGAGGCAGACGTCGGGGCAGACATCCCCGCGGGCGCCCTCGACCGGCCGGGGCTCGTGCAGGCGGTGTGGGCGGCGAGCGGATCCGAGGACCGGCTGCTCTTCGGATCCTCCCGCCTGGTGCGGGTCGCCGACCAGGTGCTCGAGCCCGGAGCCGTGCGGGTGCACGCGAACCGCGGTCTCGCCGGCATCGACGGCACGATCGCGACCGGCGTCGGCATCGCGCTCGCCGCGGCGGCGGGCGGATCCTCCGGCATCACCCGGGTGCTGCTGGGCGACCTGTCGTTCCTGCACGACGTCGGTGCGCTGCTGCTCCCCGCGGATGAGCCGGCGCCGCGGATCCAGGTGGTCGTCGGCAACGATGGCGGCGGCACGATCTTCGACGGGCTCGAGGTCGCCGGAACCGCCGGATCCGCCGCCCTCGACCGCGCCTTCTACACCCCGCAGTCGGTACGGCTCGACGCGCTGGCCTCGGCCTACGGCTGGGGTTTCCGCCGCGCCGCGACGCGCGCGGACCTCGACGCCGCTCTCGGCGCCGAGACGGCGCGCCCGCAGCTGATCGAGGTGCCGCTGCCACGCTGAGCCCGTCGCCCGGCCGTCTCTCCCGTCTTCGACGTGTGCGCTTCGCCGCATTCCGCGCGCCGATGCAGCCAACGGCGCACATCGAAGAGGGGATCCAGTCTCCGTGAGGGACTCGAATCCGGGCGACCCATGCGGCAGGATGAGCGGATGAGTGCTCACTCCGCAGGATGGACCGCGCCCGCCTCGACCGTGCTCCGCGTGCCGGCCGGGGGATTGGCCGCCGTCGACCCCGACGCCACGCCGGGATACGACGGAGGCAAGGATCACGGCGCGGTGAGCCTCGCCTCCGGTCTCGCGGCGCTGAGCCCGCTGCAGGAGCGGCTGTTCGCGCAGGCCGCGACCGGCACGGCGACAGGCCGGGTGCTGCTCGTGCTGCAGGCGATGGACTCCGCAGGCAAGGGCGGGATCGTGCGGCACGTGGTCGGCGGCGTGGATCCGCAGGGCGTCGCGCTCGCCGCGTTCAAGGCGCCGACCGCCGAGGAACGGGAACACGACTTCCTCTGGCGTGTGCAGAAGCGCGTGCCTGCGCCCGGCATGATCGGCGTCTTCGACCGTTCGCACTACGAGGACGTGCTCATCGCGCGGGTGCGCGCGCTGGCGCCGGCGGAGGAGATCGAGCGCCGCTACGGTGCGATCGTCGACTTCGAGCAGCGCCTCGCCGATGAGGGCACGCGCATCGTGAAGGTCATGCTGCACATCTCCCGCGATGAGCAGAAGGACCGCCTGATGGAGCGGCTCGACCGTCCGGACAAGCACTGGAAGTACAACCCCGGCGACGTCGATGAGCGCCTGCTCTGGGATCAGTACATGGCGGCGTACGACACCGTGTTCGCGCGCACCTCGACGGATGCGGCGCCGTGGCACGTCATTCCGGCGAACCGCAAGTGGTACGCGCGGCTCGCCGTGCAGGAGCTGCTGCTGGGTGCGCTGGAGGACATCGATCCGCAGTGGCCGGTCGCCGACTACGACGTCGAAGCAGAGAAGAAGCGCCTCGCCGCAAGCTGAGTCCGGGTCTCGGGCCGTCCGAACGCGGACCGGCGTCCGACGCGGACGGGTGTCCGAGCCGGACCGGCGACGGGATCAGGCCAGGGCGTCGACGATCGGGCGGAACTTCACCCGGGTCTCGAGCAGCTCGGCCTCGGGGTCGCTCCCGGCCACGATGCCCGCGCCGGCGTACGCGGTGAGCGTGATCGGCGCATCCGATGCCGGACTCGGTCCCGCATCGGATCCGGGCCCCGATGCCGCATCGGATCCAGCGCCGGCGATCTCGAACTGCGCGCAGCGCAGTGCGATCGACCACTCGCCGTTGCCGTCGGCGTCGAACCAGCCGACCGGTCCGGCGTAGCGGCCGCGGTCGAACGGCTCCAGCTCGCGGATCGCGGCGATGGCGACCTCGGTCGGCGTGCCGGCGACGGCGGCGGTCGGGTGCAGCGCCATCGCGAGATCGAGCGCGGATGCGCCGTCGGCGAGCCGGGCCCGCACGTCGGTGGCGAGATGGAACAGGTTCGGCAGCTCGAGGACGAACGGCCCGCCGGTGGCGTCGAGCTCGTCGGTGTGCGGGGTGAGCGAGGCCACGAGGCTGCGCACCGCGAACGCGTGCTCGTCGTTGTTCTTGGGGCTGTCGGCGAGGCCCGCGGCCGCGCGCGCGTCGGCCACGGCGTCGGCGCCGCGCGGAGCCGTGCCGGCCAGCACGCGCGCGGTCACCTCCCCGTCGTGCACGGTCACGAGCGTCTCCGGGCAGGCGCCGATGAGCCCGTCCACGGCATACGTCCACGTGTCGGGGTACTCGGTGCTGAGCGCACGCACCAGCCGGCGCAAGTCGGATCCGGCGGGCACCGTGCCGACCAGATCGCGCGCGAGCACGACCTTGCCGTAGCGGCCGTCGGCGATCTCGGACAGCGCCGCCCGCACGGAGGCCTGATAGCCCTGCGCGGTCTGCGCGCCGGGGCCGAGCGTGCCGGCCCAGTGCGGGCCCAGCGCTGTGGGGGCGGGGTCGGGGGTCGCGTCCGGATCGGCGGCCATACGGATGCGGGTGATCCAGGTCTGTCCGCCGTGCCGGCCGATCACGGTGCGCGGCACGATGAGCACGCTGTCGGCGGCGGATCCCTCATCGAACACGAGCGCCGCGAAGGCGACCAGGCCGGATCCGGGCAGGTGCACCGCGTCGTCGACGACCGCCGACTCGCGGATCTCCTCCCAGGCCCGGGCGAGCGCGACGGAGCGCGGTTCGGGCCCGGCCGGCACCCGCACGACGTGCGCGACCTCGGATCCGACGCCGACGATGCCGTCGCCGCGGCGCAGCCACGCGCGCGGATCGGCCGGATCCGCGTAGGCCAGCAGGTCGTCGGCGGGCTCGAACGCGTGCGACTGCACGAGGAGACCGAGACTCACAGCACCAGCCTAATGTCCCGCCGCGACGCCGTTCGCGAGCCCCGCCTGCGGTGGCCGCGGGAGAGGTCGGGATCCTCGACCCGAGGTGCGGAGGGGCGGCGCCGGCCGGGCTCGCCAAGGCCGGGGCTCGCCGGGGCGGATCCGCATCTCGCCGTAGAGTGGCACGGTGAGCGAGCAGCGACCGGAGCCCGGAACCGCGGTGATCTTCCAGTTCCGCAAGTGGGACGGCTCACCGCACTGGCGGCACGAGAGCGTCTACCTCGGCGAGGACGAGTGGGGCATCTGGCTCGGCCAGCCGACCGGGTGGGGCAGCTCACGCCCCGGGCGCTCGTTCATCGGATCCGGACCGTTCGTCACGCTCCTCTCGCCGAGCGGGGACTGGGCGATGACCGCGAACCGGCATCGCCGCGACGGCATGCGCGTGTACGTCGACCTCACCTGGGACGTGCATCCGGGCGCCGTGGACGGATCCCCGGACCCGCTCCTGTTCACCGGCATCGACATGGATCTGGACGTCGTGCGCACCGAGGGGGAGCGCGGCACCTGGATCGACGACGAGGACGAGTGGGCCGAGCATCGCGTGCAGTACGGCTACCCGGATGACGTGCAGCGGCATCTGGAGGCGCTCGCCGCAGCACTCGAACAGCGGGTGCGGGCACAGGCGGGTCCGTTCTCGGAGGCCGTGTACGGCCCGTGGCTGGACCGGGTGCGGTCCCTCGGGCTCGAACGGCCCGCTGCCGGATCCGACGACTGACGTCCACGGCCTCGCGCCCGGGGCCCGGCACGCGGGCGCCGGAGACGAGAGCACGCGCCCACGGCGCGCCGGGCGTTCCTGCGTAGACTCGACCGGGTGAGTGCGAACGAGCAGCCCAACCGCGCCGACCTCGGCAAGGATCCGTCGCGTGTGAGCGGCATGTTCGACCAGGTCGCCGCGGGATACGACCGCACCAACACGGTGATGACCGTCGGCAACGACGCCCTCTGGCGCGCGGCCACGACGCGCGCGGTCGCTCCGAAGCGCGGAGAGCGGATCCTCGACCTCGGCGCCGGCACCGCGTCGTCGTCCGCGTCGCTCGCCCGCAGCGGGGCCGAGGTGGTCGCGGCCGACTTCTCGCCCGGCATGCTCGCCGAGGGCCGGCGTCGGCACGGCGACCTGCCGAATCTCAGCTTCGTCGAGGCCGACGCGATGAACCTGCCGTTCGACGACGCCTCGTTCGACGCCGTGACGATGTCGTACAGCCTGCGCAACGTGCAGCAGCCGAAGAAGGCGCTCGCCGAGTTGTTCCGCGTGACCAAGCCCGGCGGGCGCGTCGTCATCAACGAGTTCTCCACGCCTCCCGCACCGCTGCTGCGCGGCTTCTACCGCTTCTACAACGGGCAGGTGCTGCCGCGGGTGGCCCGCGTCGCCGGCACCAACAGCGAGGCCTACGACTACCTGAACGAGTCGATCCGCGACTGGCCCGACCAGCGCACGCTCGCGCGCTGGATGCGCGAGGCCGGGTGGATCGACGTGGCCTGGCGCAACCTGTCGTTCGGCATCGTCGCGCTGCATCGCGCCCGCAAGCCGCTCGCCTGAGCGCGCATCCGCGGATCCGGGCCTGCGATCCCGGATCCCGGACCTGCGATCCCGGATCCCGGGTCACGGGTCCCGGATCCCGCTCCGGCACCCTGGTCCCGCTCGCCGCGTGCCCTGGTCGCACGCTCGCGCTGTCGATTCCTGGTAACGCTGCACAGTTATCTGGCGCGGTTTCAGGAACGAGCAGCGCGAGCGTGGGGTGGCTCAGGTATCTGGCGCGGTTTCAGGAAAGAGCAGCGCGAGTGCACACCGCAACCCCCGGCGTCAGCCCGCACAGATCCCCCGGCGCGCGGGCAGGACTTCGCCATACCCGAGCCCAGGTAGGCTGGAGGATGTGACTTCGAGCCCCGCCGCCACGGGTTCGCGACTTGCGAGCCGCCTCGGCTTCAGTGACCGCGTCTTCGTCGGCCCCGCCGCGCGCAAGCTCGCCCGCGAGATCGAGGCCGGACTCGACCTGGTCGAAGCCGGTCTGGTCGAAGACCTGCACGTCGCCGACTCGGTCGCCGACGCCGCCACCCGCTACCTGTACGACGCGGGCGGCAAGCGCGTGCGCCCCGTGCTCGCCCTGCTCACCGCGCAGCTCGGCGAGGGCAACGTCCCGGCCGTGATCGACATCGCCAAGGCGCTCGAGCTCACGCATCTCGGCTCGCTCTACCACGACGACGTCATGGACGGCGCCGACCGCCGCCGTGGGGTGCCCGCCGCGCACGCCGTGTGGGGCAACAACGTCGCGATCCTCACCGGCGACATCCTGTTCTCCCGTGCCAGTCAGCTCATGTCGCACCACGGTGACCAGGCGATCCGGCTGCAGGCCGACACCTTCGAGCGCCTCGTGCTCGGGCAGATGCACGAGACCGTGGGGCCCAAGGAGAGCGACGACCCGATCGCGTTCTACATCCAGGTGCTGGCAGACAAGACCGGATCCCTCATTGCCGCGGCCACGCAGGCCGGCGCGATCTTCTCCGGCGCATCGGATGCCTACCACGAGCCCCTGCGGGTGTACGGCGAGAAGGTCGGCGTCGCCTTCCAGCTGCTCGACGACGTGATCGACCTGTCGGCCAGCCCCGAGGACACCGGCAAGGTGCCGGGCACGGATCTGCGTGCCGGCGTTCCGACCATGCCGTCACTGCTGCTCGGCGCCGAGACCGACGAGGCCTCCGTCGCGCTGGCCGCGGAGATCGCGGACGGGGTCGAGCGGATCGCCGCGGGCGAGGATCCCGCCATCCTCGACGACGCCCTGGCGCGCCTGCGCGATCACGCCGTGACCCAGAAGACGCTCGATCTCGCCCGCCAGTGGACGCAGGAGGCGATCGCCGAGCTCACGGTGCTGCCCAAGGGGCCCGTGCGCGAGGCGCTGACCCGGTTCGCCGAGTCGCTCGCCGACCGCAGCAGCTGAGCGCTGCCGGAAAGGAACACGCATGACCAAGCTCAGGCTCGCCATCGTCGGAGCCGGCCCGGCGGGCATCTTCGCCGCCGACCTGCTGCTGAAGGCCGAACGACGCTTCGACGTGTCGATCGACCTGTTCGAGCAGCTCCCCGCGCCCTACGGACTGGTGCGCTACGGCGTCGCGCCCGACCACCCGCGGATCAAGGGCATCATCACGGCGCTGCGCGATGTGCTCGACCGCGGCGACATCCGCATCTTCGGCAACGTGCACTTCGGCACCGACATCACGCTCGACGACCTCAAGCGGCACTACAACGCGGTGATCTTCGCGACCGGCGCGCGCCGCGACACGTCCATGGACATCCCCGGCATCGACGCGCTCGGATCCTATGGCGCCGCTGACTACGTGAGCTGGTTCGACGGGCACCCCGACGTGCCGCGCGAGTGGCCGCTCGATGCCCCGAGCGTCGCGGTCATCGGCAACGGCAACGTCGCCCTCGACGTGTCGCGCATGCTCGCGAAGCACGTGGAGGACCTGCACGTGACCGAGGTTCCGGAGAACGTGTACGAGGGGATGAAGCACAGCGCCGTCACCGACGTGCACGTGTTCGGCCGCCGCGGCCCGGCGCAGGTGAAGTTCACCCCGCTCGAGCTGCGCGAACTCGGCGAGCTGCGCGACGTCGACCTGGTCGTCTACGACGAGGACTTCGAGTACGACGAGGCGTCCCGGGACGCGATCGCCAGCAACAAGCAGGTCATGGTCATCGACCGGGTGCTGCAGAGCTGGCGTCAGCGCGAGTCGGTGAACAACGCCGGCGGATCCGCGTCGCGTCGGCTGCACCTGCACTTCTGGGCGCGCCCCGTCGAGGTGCGTCGCGACGAGGACGGCCGGGTCGCGGCCCTCGTCTACGAGCGCACCAAGCCCGATGGTGGCGGCGGCGCGGTCGGCACGGGCGAGCTGCGCGAGGTGCCCATCCAGGCGCTGTACCGTGCGGTCGGCTACTTCGGATCCCCGCTGGACGGGGTGCCGTTCGACAAGAAGCACGGCATCATCCCGAACCGCGAGGGACAGGTGCTCGCGAAGGATTCGAACCAGCGCGTGCCCGGGATCTACGCCACCGGCTGGATCAAGCGCGGCCCGGTGGGCCTGATCGGGCACACCAAGTCCGACGCGATGGAGACCGTGCGGCACCTGATCAACGACCAGGGTTCCTGGTGGCAGCCGGAGGATCCGTCCGAGGCCGCGATCCCGGCGCTGCTCGCCGAGCGCGGCGTGCGCTGGACCGACCTCGACGGCTGGCACCGCCTCGACGCGCACGAGATCGCGCTGGGCGAGCCCGAGGGCCGCGCCCGCGTGAAGCTGGTCCCGCGCGAGGACATGGTGCGCGTCTCCCGCGGGGAGTGACGGCGCGGCCAGTGACGTCGCGGCCAGTGACGGCGCGGCCCCTTCGTCGGGTTGAGCAGAGCCCGGCCGGAGCCGGGCCCGCCGGGCTACTTCTTCTCGGTCACCGTGACGGTGAATGTGACGTGCTTGCCGGAGACGCTGTTGTCGAGTGTGACCTTCGTCGTTCCCGTGCTGATCGGGCTGAGTCCAGGGTTGAATTGGGCGGATCCGTCGTCCTTACCGGGGGTGAACGACACGATCGTCGGATCCTCGATCGTCGCGGCCCAGCTCTTGTAGTCGGTCTTGTCCCCGGTGAGGACGATCACGTTGTCCAGCGGCACGGTGACCGTCGTGCCGTCGACCGTCGTGAGGTCGGCCATGATCGGCGGCAGCTGCTGGGCGGACGCGCCGGCCTCGCTCGGGGTGGCGGAGGTCGTCGCGCCGGGCGTCGACGGGGCCGAGCAGGCGGCGAGACCGAGCGTCGCGCCGAGAAGCAGGATCGCGGATGCGGCGGCGGCGCGGCGGGTGAGCGGACTGTGCAAGGGAGCCTCCTCGTGGCGGTGCGTGGCACCAGCGTAGCGACCGATGCCCGCTCGCCTCCGGATCGTGCACGCGGCCGTCGGTACGCTGAGCGGATGAGCACCCCGCCGGATCCGCACGACTGGATCCCCGATGTGCTCGGCGACGGGTTCGAGCAGCTCACTCTGCCCCTCGGATCCGACGACGAGGGCGAGGTGGTCGCGACCCTCGTCCGTGCGCTTCCCGTGCGGACGCTGGGCCAGCGCCTGTTCGGCGACCGCCGCCCGCTCGCCGACGCCGACGTGCTGTACGTGCACGGCTGGTCGGACTACTTCTTCCAGAAGCGCCTGGCCCGGTTCTGGACCGCACGCGGCGCCCGGTTCTTCGCCCTGGACCTGCGCAAGTACGGCCGCAGCCTGCGCCCGCACCAGACCCCGGGATACATCGCCGATCTCGGCGAGTACGACGCCGACATCGCGGCCGCCCTTGCCGCGATGCAGGCGGGATCCGGCGCGGTCGGGCGCCGGCTGGTCGTGCTCGGCCACTCCACGGGTGGGCTGATCCTCAGTCTGTGGGCGGCGCGCAACCCGGGCGTCGCCTCCGCGGTGATCCTGAACAGTCCGTGGCTGGAGTTCCAGCTCTCCCGGTTCACGCGCGAGACCATCACGCCGCTGGTGGGGCTGCGCGCCAAGCGCCGCCCGCTCGATCGCGCACCGCAGGTCGACCTCGGCTTCTACACGCGCGCGCAGGAGGAGGTCGCGGATCCGGCCGATCCGGTGGACGTGAACCTCGACTGGCGGCCGGCGCAGACCATGCCGGTGCATGCCGGGTGGCTGCATGCGATCCTCGCCGGGCACGCCGCCATCGCGGCCGGGATCTCGATCACCGCACCCGTGTGCGTGCTGCTGTCCGCGCGCAGCGCCGTGCCGACGGCCTGGTCGGATGCGCTCACCCGTGCCGACAGCGTGCTCGTCGTGGACGACATCGCGCGGGCCGCGCTGAAGCTCGGCTCGTCGGTCACGATCGAGCGCATCGACGGCGCGCTGCACGACGTGTTCCTGTCGCGGCATGAGGCCCGGGAGGACGCGTACGCGCGCCTGGGGTACTGGGTCGACGGCTGGTCGGCCGCCGACACGGCCCGGCGACGCGCCCGGCGCTGAGGGGTCGTCCTCGCCCGGCTGGATCTGCGACGGATCGCGCTGACCGGGTCGGACGAGGCCCGGCCGCGCGAGCCTGACCCTGCGACGCATGCACGATCGTGCGACGGATGCACGACGGATCCGGGGGATCGGTCGTGCAGGCGTCGCCGGGTCGTGCAGGCGTCGCCGGATCCGGGTCGCGAGGATCCAGATCCGGGATCCGCCCCCATGACCCGGGATCCGCGATTCGGGATCCGGATCCGAAGGCCGGAATCCTGACTCGCCGCCAGAGCTGCCCCGGGAACTCAGGCGAGTGCGTTGCGTGGGTGCACGCGCCCCTTCACAAAGAACAGCATGATGAGACCGGCGACGAGGAACACGTATCCGAACATGCTCGCGATGAGCAGGAGCGGGCCCGAGCTCGCGCTCGCCGCGGCCTCGCCCAGGCCGCCGAGGCTGCCGGAGGAGAGCGCGGTGGTCGGGTCGGTCGCGGCGTGCAGCAGGATGGGCCAGATGATGGATCCGGTCACGCGGAGCACGAGGTACATCATGAGCCCGAAGCCGAAGGTGTACGGCAGTTCGAGCAGCGTGAGCAGCGGCGGCTGTCCGCCGATCATGTTCTGCATGTGCAGGAGGGCGAAGATCACGGACGACAGCACCATCACGGCCTTCTCGCCGTAGCCGGCCTTGCGGAGGAGGTTCACGGCGAGTCCGCGTGTGAGGAGCTCCTCGGCGGCGCCGACGCCCAGCCCCATCACGAGGTAGGCAACGATCACGCCGGCGGAGAGCTCACCCCAGCGGGTCGAGGAGAGATGGATGACGATCGGTACCAGCACGAGTGCGACGGCGATCCACATCCAGCCGCTGCCCTTGATCGGCTGACGTCCGAAGATCTCGTGCCACCAGCCTGCGGACCAGATGAACAGCAGCAGGAGGGCAGCGCCGAGCAGCACCGGCAGCGCGAATCCGAAGAAGATGCTGACGCCGTTGGAAGTGGGGCTCTTGGCATCGATCATGCCGCTGAACAGCGTGCTTGTCAGCGCGCTGATCCCGAGGAAGGCGGCGATGTAGACGACGGCCAGCAGCACGGCGCGCCACCATCCGTCGCGGTTCCAGAAGCGGCGCCAGGCGGATTCGACAAGGGAGGGGTCGGTCACGGGGAGGGCCCTTCGGTCGTTTTCGAAGACGGAGCATCCGAATCCTATTGGCCGACCCGGGCGCGTGAGCCACCCACGCTCTCGCGGCGTGGTGCGTGTGGCGCGGTGCGGCGGTCGCGGCCGGGACCTCGATCGCGAGCCTGACCCTGCGACGTCTGCACGATCCGGCGACGGATGCACGACGGATCCGGGGGATCGGTCGTACAGGCGTCGCAGAGTCGTGCAGGCGTCGCGAGATCCGGGTCGCGGGGATCCAGATCCCGGATCCGCCCCCATGACCCGGGATCCGGGATCCGCACCCACGACCCGGGACCCGAAGACCGGGATCCGGATCCGAAGACCGGGCGTCGCGAGGCGTCAGGCCACGAGGTGCATCGCGCGCACGAGACGCTCGGCCGCGGGGCCGTCGCCGATGAGGATCGCGTCGGCGAGGTCGCGGTGGATCCGCTGCATCTGCTCTCGGTCGTCGTCGCTCGCCGACCACTGCCGCAGGTTGCGGGTGACCGGCATGCTCGTCTCCTGCAGCACGGAGCGCAGCAGATCGTTGCCGCACCGCTCGGCGAGGAACTGCACCAGCGCCATGCGCGCCGCCGAGAGTGCGACCCCGTCGTCGAGCGCGTCGTCGAGCGCCCGCGCCAGAACGGCGGCCTCCTCGCGTTCGGCGATCGTGAGCCGCGGCACGGCGGTCGCTGCCACGGCCCCGCCCAGATAGCCGACGAACTCCAACGTCTTCTCCGTCAGCTCCGGCGGCACGTGCGTCACCTGCGTGTACCGGCTCGGATACATCTCGACCAGCCCCGCGCGTTCCAGGCGCTGCAGAGCCTCCCGGATCGGCATGCGCGAGACGCCGAACTGCGCGGCGAGCTCGGCATCGCGGATCCGCGATCCCGGCGGCAGGGTGCCGTCGATGATCGACGCCCCCACGCGCTGATAGACCTCTTCAGCCAGAAGCTGCTTCGTGCTCCCCAGCGGTGCACGATCCATGGCGATCACGGGACCGCGTTCGTCCATCACTACCCCCAAAGTAGTAACCCCAGAACAGCACTATCCCACGTTCCGGCGGGCGTCCGCAGTCGATTCAGGATGCGATTCGCTCACGTCTGCATACCGATGCGGTCGCGGCGTGCGGCCGCATCGGTCCAGGCACGCGAGAGGCCGACGGGCTCGAACCCGTCGGCCTCTCGGTAGCGTGCGTGCGGATCCGCCGCCGTCAGCGGAAGTTTATGAACTGGAGATCGAGGTCGAGGTCGGATCCCTTGAGCAGCGCGATCACGGCCTGCAGGTCGTCGCGGCTCTTCGACTGTACGCGGAGCTCGTCACCCTGGATCTGCGACTTGACCGACTTGGGACCCTCGTCGCGGATGATCTTGCCGATCTTCTTCGCGTTCTCCGAGCTGATGCCCTCCTTGAGCGTCGACTCGAGGCGGAACTCCTTGCCGCTGGCGGTGGGGTCACCCGACTCGAGGCTCTTCAGCGAGATGCCGCGCTTGATGAGCTTGGATTGGAACACGTCCAGCACCGCGCGGGCGCGCTCGTCGGAGTTCGCGAGGATGACGATCTTCTCGCCGCTCCACGCGATCGAGGCGCCGACCCCCTTGAAGTCGTAGCGCTGCTCGATCTCCTTGCGGGCCTGGTTGAGCGCGTTGTCGGCTTCCTGCCGATCCACCTTGGAAACGATGTCGAATGAGCTGTCAGCCATACCGGCAGTGTATCGAGGGGCGGATCCGGCTGAGCCCCGCCGCGTCGCCGCGCCCGCCCGGCCACGTCGGCCGGCACGACGCCTCCCACAGACGTCGCCGGCGCTGAGCCCGGGCACACGCCCTCGTGCACGGATGCGCCGCCGAGTAGCGTGGGGGAGCGTGACCGCCCTGCTGCCGCACCACGACGGATCCCCGCTGCACGTCTCCGACGATGCTCCCGCCCTCGGCGACGTGGTGCGGGTGCGCCTGCGCGTGCCCGCCGGCTACGGCCCGCTCCGCGCCGTGCGCACCCGCTCCAACCCCGACCACGAACCGGCGTGGACAGACGCGGCGCTCGTCGGCACGATCGACGGCTGGGACTGGTGGGAGGCGCCGGTCACCGTGCGCAACCCGCGCCACGGCTACCGGTTCCTGCTGCTGCACCGCGACGGCCGGCGGGAATGGCTGAACCAGACCGGGATCCACACCACAGAGACCCTCGACGCCGAGGACTTCGCGCTGGTCGCCGCGCCGGCGGCTCCCGCGTGGCTGCACGAGTCGGTGATGTACCAGGTGTTCCCCGACCGGTTCGCGCGCTCGGCGCAGGCCGACGAACACCCGACGCCGGACTGGGCGATCCCGGCGAGCTGGGACACCCCGGTGGATCCGGTCATGCCCGGGCGCGCCGCGCAGTTCTACGGTGGCGACCTGCCCGGCGTGATCGAGCATCTCGACCACCTCGTCGACCTCGGCGTGAACCTGCTCTACCTCACGCCGGTGTTCCCGGCCGCGAGCAACCACCGCTACGACGCGTCGAGCTTCTTCGGGGTGGATCCGCTGCTCGGCGGTGACGAGGCCTACGCGCGGCTGATCCGCGAGGCGCATGCGCGCGGGATCCGCGTGATCGGCGATCTCACGAGCAACCACTCCGGCGACCGGCACGAGTGGTTCCGTGCCGCGTACCGGCATCCCGGTGCGCCCGAGGAGGAGTTCTACTACTTCACCGACGCCGAGAACACCGCGTACGAGAGTTGGCTCGGCTACGCCAGCCTGCCCAAGTTCGACTGGTCGAGCGAGGAGCTGCGGCGGCGCTTCATCACGGGGGACGACGCGGTCGTCGCGCACTGGCTGAAGGATCCGTTCCGCGCGGACGGCTGGCGCGTCGACGTCGCCAACATGACCGGACGCCTCGGCGCGATCGACCTCAACCCCGAGGTGCGGCGGCTGCTGCGCGAGACCGTGCGGCGGATCGACCCCGACGCGATCCTGCTCGGCGAATCGACCAACGACGCCGCGAGCGACCTGCAGGGCGACGGCTGGGATGGGGCGATGACCTACCCGTCGTTCACCCGCCCGGTGTGGGGCTGGCTGAGCGAGGCAACCGGGGCGCCGTATCTCACCGCCGACGGCTCGGTGCAGACCGATGCGTGGTTCTTCGGGCAGCCGACCGACGGCATCCCGCGCTACACCGCACAGGAGTTCGTCGAGGCCGTGACCCGCTTCACGGCGGGGATCCCGTGGCGGATCCGCATCAGCAACATGCAGCCGCTCGACACGCACGACACCGCCCGCTTCGCGACCAACGCGGCGCCCGGCACGATCCCGGTCGCGGTCGGCCTGTCGATGACGCTGCCCGGACTGCCGGTGGTGTTCGCCGGCGACGAGTTCGGGCTCACCGGCGCCGACGGCGAGTCCAGCCGCACGCCGATCCCGTGGGGGAGCGAGGCGGATCCGGCCGTCGCCGAGCGGCTCGCCCTGTATCGCGAGCTGGTGGGGCTGCGCCGGGCGCACCCGGTGCTCGGCACGGGCGGCCTGCGCTGGCTGCATGTCGATGACGCCTGCGTGGTGTTCGTGCGCGAGTCCGCCGCCGAATCAGTGCTCGTGCTCGCCGCCCGCGGCGACGTCGATGTCGAGCTGGCATCGGGCGCGGTGCCCGGGGCAGCGGCCGCCGAGGCGCTCGTCGGCGACGCCACGTTCGGGGTCTCCAGCGACGGCGCCGTCGCGCTCGCCGCGGACGGACCGGTGTTCGCCGCGTGGGCCCTGCCCGGCGTGCGGGTGCCGGGGGTGTGACGGCCCGCGGGTCCTCGGATCTCGCGGCGGTGGCGGATCCGGCGGTGGGGGAGCCGGGTGCCCGCGAGCCTCGGCCGTGGTGGGCAGCCGCGCTCGTACGCTCGGAGCATGGCACGGATCGGCGGCAGGAACGCGGTGCTCGCGTGGCTTGTCGGCGTGCTCTGCGCCGGCGTGATCGCGGGGCTCCTGTACCTCGCGGCGCCCATGGGCCCGGTGATGATGCAGTACGTCTCGAGCCTGCTCGGGCAGTGATCCGCACGCGGCATCCGCGTTTTCCGGCATGCCTGCGCGAGGCGGAACCGCGCCGGAGCTAGCCTCGAACGACAGCATCCATATGGAGGAGCTCCCATGAGTGACCACGAGGTTTCGAAGCCGGCGCAGGCGCACGACGTCGACGACGCCGTGGACGCCGCGTCGCCCGGTGACGCCGGATCCGCCGCGGAGCACGGATCGGACGCTGCCGCCGAGGCCGCACCCGATGCCGCCGCGGTGGCCGAGAGCGCGAACGAGGGCCTCGCCGAGGCCGCGCGCGCCGCCGACGATGCGACCGCCGCTGCAGGCGCGACCGCTGCCGGAACGCAGGACGCCGCCGCCGACGCGACCGCAGCCGCCGATGAGCCGGCCGCAGACGCCCCGGCCGCGACGGCCGAGAAGAAGGGCGCGGCGGATCCGGATCTCGCCGCGTTCGAAGAGGCCGAGGCCGCCTTCCCCGGCACCTTCGGCGGTGGCACGTTCACCCCGCCGCCGCCCGCTGCTCCCGCGGCGGACTCGGCGCCCGCAGCCGAGACGGCGGCCTACGCGCCGACCACGCGGGTGGACACCGACGCCGACGCCCCCACGCAGGTGCTTGCACCCGCCGCGACGGCTGCCGCGACCGCCGCGGCCGCGACCGCCTCCGGATCCGCTGACGCACCCCTGCCGATCTTCGTGCAGGCGCCCGAGGCCCCGCGCGAGCGCAGCAACCGCGGCGCGATCTTCGGCATCGGTCTGCTCGCCGCGGTCGCGTTCGCGATCCTCTACCTCGGCACGGCCGTCGGCATCGCCGCGTTCGACGGCAAGGTCAGCGCCGACAACATCGGCACGTACCTTCTCGACCAGCTCCGCAGCGCCGGCCTCTGGGTGCCCGTGGTGGTCTTCGCCATCGGATTCTGGCTGCTCGGCGCGATCATCAACCGCGGGCGCTGGGGCTTCTGGGTGGTCTTCGGCATCATCGTCGGCGTGTTCGCGTACGCCGGGCACGTGCTCGGGGCCGTGGGCGCGGTCGAGTTCTGGAAGCTCAGCGGATCCCAGCTCGCCGACACCGTGAACGGCCAGCTGCTCGCGCCCCTCGCGATCGCCGCCTTCATCTTCGGCCGCGAACTGACGATCTGGTTCGGCGCCTGGGCGGCCCGCACCGGCGCCCGCCGGACGGTGCAGAATGAAGAGGCACAGCGCGAGTACGAGCGGGTCCTCGAGGCGGGGCCCCAGTTGCCGCGCTAGCCCCACGCCCGCTCCGATCGGGAGAACGCCACGAACGATTCCACGCCGAACCCCCGCGCGCCCCGGCCCGCGGGGGTTCGGCCTGTGCTCGCCTGGGTGATCGGCACGGTCTTGTTCTTCGCTCTCGCGATCATGGGGCTCGGCATGCTCTCCCTGTTCACCGAGCAGGACATCATCTCGCTGCCGCGACTCGGGCAGCTCCCGGGCATCGTCGGCATGGCGTTCGCCGTGCTCGCCTTCGCCATGGTGCTCTGGCTGGTGCTGGCGGATCCGCGTCCCTCGTTCGTCGCCAGCGTCTTCCTCGCACTGATCGCCGCACTCGTGCACGTCGGCGGGGTGTGGGCGGTGGCCGTCATCGAGCACGCGGGCGCCGTGAAGGCGACCGCGGTCGCCGGCCAGCTCGTGCTCGGCGGCGCGAGCGCGGTGATCGTCGTGGCCGCGCTCCTCGCGGCGTGGGTCGCGATCGCTCTGCGCCGCACGACCGCCCGGGCGCCGCACTGGCCCTGGGAGAACGGCGACGACCGCCGGGACTGAGGCGGGTCGGTGTGATGTCGGGCCGCCGTGCGGCGGGTGCTGCCGGCGGATCCGGTTTCGCGTGCCGGTGTCGTGCGGCGGGTGCCGCGGGTCGCGCACGGCGGGTCGTGTCGTTAGGCGGGTGCCGCGGCGAGTGCTGCCGGCGGATCCGGTACCGCGGCCTCGGCGTCCTGCGGGGCGCTGTGCGGCGGGGGCCGCGGCGGATCCGGTTTCGCGTGCCGCGGGCGCCCGGGCGTGTCCGCACCGTACCCTGGGACTGTGGAGCGCTCGCTGGAGACCCAGGTGGATCAGGCCGTGGAGGCCTGGCTGCGCTGGGTGCCGCGCTGGGAACCGTCCACGCACCGGGGCCGCGTCGCGCCGTGCCGCCGGTGTCTGGGCTCTCCCGTGCTGTCCGCGGCGGGGATCGGCGCGAACGTGCCGCACGGTGTGCAGCACGGCCTGTCCACCCGGGTGAAGGCGATCGTCGACCACGCCGTGGCCGAATACACCGCGCTGAACCTGCCGATGCTGCAGGGCGAGCTCGACCAGCAGGCCGCCCGCAACCGCGCCCGTGCGTACCGTCCGACGGAGGATCTGGAGCCGGAGTACGAGGGCATGCCGCTCGATCCGGATCCGATGCCCGGCGCCCCGTTCCTGTTCACCCTCGCCGGCATGGCGGACGAGGACGCAGGCGAGCTGCCCCCGCTGCCGCCGCTCAGCGAGGACGCGAAGGCCGCGCTGCGCCGCGAGGTCGCCCTCGCAGACGACTACGCCAACGTGATCGGCCGGGAGATCTGCGGCCTGCTGCTGCGCCACCGGCTGCGCGTGCAGGCGGCGATCAGCGAGTACGTCGAACCGCAGATCGAGGCGATGCTCGCCGAGCTCACGCAGGCGCTGGACTCCCCGTTCGACTCCGACACGCTCTGACCCGCCCGGCCGCGTTGTCGGATCCGCTCGATCCGTGCGATCTGCCGCGCTGTCCTGACGTGTATCCGGGCGACCACAATCGCTCCCGTCGCACAAATTGTCGGTCGGGCGCGGTCCGAGCGGCATCCTTTGCGACGGGAGCACCTCGTCGGCTAGCTCCCGTCGCAGAAACTGTCGGTCGTGCGCGGTCCGAGCGGCATCTTTTGCGACGGGAGCGTCAACGCGCTCGGGATCAGATCGCTCCGGTCGCAAATGATGCCCGTCGAGTCGTACAGGAGCCGCACTTTCTGCGACCGGAGCGGCCTGGTGACGGGACCTGTCCCGGAATCAGACCCGGCGTCGTCGGCGACCAGCTCGGGCGGTGTCCCGACGACGTCGAGGCGGTCGGATCCGCGGGTGCCGCTCCGGAGTCACGAGCGCTGCGCGAGCGCCCGCCGCACGCGGCGTACGAGTTCTGCCTGCTCCTTGACGAGCTCCGCGGTGACTTCGATCACGATCCATCCGGCGTGGCGCAGCGCAGCCATGCGCTCGACGTCGGCCGCATAGTGGTCGCTGTGCAAGATTCCGTGGTATTCGATCGCGATGCGCAGATGTGGATAGGCGAGGTCGACGCACCCCAGGAACTTCCCGGCCTCGAACACGTCGATGTTCAGCTCAGGCTCCGGCAGACCTCGCGTCACGAGGATGCAGCGCACGAGTGACTCCCGCGGCGACCAGGAGTCCTCCCGGATGAGTTCGAGTCCCTCACGCAGGTTCGCCACCCCCACCCGTCGACCGGCCCCGACCGCCGCGCGCAGCTCTTCGATCGTCGCCAGCGGCGGACGACCCGGATCCTTGCGTCCCACACCCTCACGCCAGCGCCGGCAGAAATAGTCGCCCAGCGCGACGAGGTCCATCAGCGGCAAGGAGGCGCCCATGCTCGCCCAGGTGCTGGCGGCCGACATGACCGAGACGCCGTCGAGATCCACGATATGCGTGGTGCGCGCGAGCGCGCGATGGCCGCGGACCCCCCGCACGCGTGGGAGGGGAGCATCACCGAAGACGCCGACGTGCACCGGCAGCGCACGGCCGTCTGCGATTCTGCCGTCTGTCATCGCGAGCGGGAGCGGAGCACCCCAGCGGACAGCGGCCGAGTCGTGCGTGAAGAACTGCCCGGGGGTCAGTCGCGGGACGTACTCGTCGGTGCGCGCGCGACGCTGGGCAGACTGGATCTCATACGGGTCGGCACCCGGATCCGACGCCGTCGCCGGCGTGGAGCGACGTCGAACCCCGTGGAAGGGACTGCTGAGATCGGGGCTCCGCAGACGACCGGCGTTCACTCCCGCGTCGCGCGCAGCTGACACGTGGAAGACGTCACCGAGGCCGGCGGGGATATCACGACGCGTTGGCATGTCGAGACTCTGTCATCTACGAGATGCCGCCGTCCGACGTTGTCCACAGGCCGGTGGCCGATCCTCCCGTCGCAATGGATGTCGCTCGTGCCGGGTGGGAGCAGCGTTTTCTGCGACGGGAGCGGAGATGAGTTGGGGGCGTATCGGTTCCCGTCGCAATGGATGTCGCTCGTGTCGGGTCGGAGCCGCGTTTTCTGCGACGGGAGCGAAGATGAGTCCGGGGCGGATCGGTTCCCGTCGCAATGGATGTCGCTCGTGCCGGGTCGGAGCAGCGTTTTCTGCGACGGGAGCGAAGATGAGTTGGGGTCGGATCGGTTCCCGTCGCAATGGATGTCGCTCGTGCTGGGTCGGTGCAGCGTTTTCTGCGACGGGAGCAAATCTGGATCCGGATCCCGGCCCACGACCGGGGCCCGGGCGGATCCCGGCCCCCGGGGCCCACGACCGGGACCGGGGCGGATCCACGGGGCGAAGCAGACCCGGCGCACCACCGCGGCGCGCCGTCGGTGTCCATTTGACCGGGCGTGTTACCGCGCATTACCATAGAGCGGGTATGCGTGTGTCTTGACGCGCGCGTACCGGGCTCCGGCGTTCGCCGGCTCCGCCCCCACGGCATACCCACCATCCAAACGCACGTCGGTCCCGGCGTGCGGGTGGGTCTGATGTGAAAACCCATCGCGCTGTCACCGTGCAGCACAACAAGGAGAAGCAGTGCCAACTATTCAGCAGTTGGTTCGCAAGGGACGTTCGCCGAAGGTCACCAAGACCAAGGCTCCCGCCCTGAAGTCGAACCCGCAGCAGGCCGGCGTGTGCACCCGCGTGTACACCACCACCCCCAAGAAGCCGAACTCGGCGATGCGCAAGGTCGCTCGTGTGAAGCTCCGCAACGGCACCGAGGTCACCGCCTACATCCCCGGTGAGGGCCACAACCTGCAGGAGCACTCGCTGGTGCTCGTGCGTGGTGGTCGTGTGAAGGACCTCCCCGGTGTCCGCTACAAGATCGTCCGTGGCGCCCTGGACACCCAGGCCGTCAAGAACCGTAAGCAGGCTCGTTCCCGCTACGGCGCGAAGAAGGGTTGAGTTAGATGCCTCGTAAGGGCCCCGCCCCCAAGCGCCCCGTCGTCAACGACCCGGTCTACGGCGCACCGATCGTCAGCCAGCTGGTCAACAAGATCCTCATCGACGGCAAGAAGTCGCTCGCCGAGGCCATCGTCTACGGCGCCCTCACCGGCGTCGAGGCGAAGAACGGCCAGGATGCCGTCGCGACCCTGAAGAAGGCTCTCGACAACATCCGCCCGACCCTCGAGGTCAAGAGCCGCCGCGTCGGTGGTTCCACCTACCAGGTCCCGGTCGAGGTGAAGCCGCACCGCGCGAACACCCTCGCCCTGCGCTGGCTCGTGGGCTACGCCAAGAGCCGTCGTGAGAAGACCATGACCGAGCGCCTCCAGAACGAGATCCTGGACGCCTCGAACGGCCTGGGTGCCGCGGTCAAGCGCCGCGAGGACACTCACAAGATGGCCGAGTCGAACCGCGCCTTCGCGCACTACCGCTGGTAATCATCCGGCGATCCGGGATCGGATCCGGAACCTTTCGGATCCGGTCCCGGAGCACCTCACGATTTTCCGTCGTCGCCTGACGACGGCAACAAGATAAGGACACCCCCGTGGCACAAGAAGTGCTCACCGACCTGAGCAAGGTCCGCAACATCGGCATCATGGCGCACATCGATGCCGGTAAGACGACGACGACCGAGCGCATCCTGTTCTACACGGGTGTGAACCACAAGCTCGGCGAGACCCACGACGGTGCGTCGACCACCGACTGGATGGAGCAGGAGAAGGAGCGCGGCATCACGATCACGTCTGCCGCCGTGACCTGCTTCTGGAACAAGAACCAGATCAACATCATCGACACCCCCGGTCACGTGGACTTCACGGTCGAGGTGGAGCGCTCGCTCCGCGTGCTCGACGGTGCGGTCGCCGTCTTCGACGGCAAGGAGGGCGTCGAGCCCCAGTCCGAGACCGTGTGGCGTCAGGCCGACAAGTACAACGTCCCGCGCATCTGCTTCGTCAACAAGATGGACAAGTTGGGCGCCGACTTCTACTACACGGTCGACACGATCGTGAACCGTCTGGGCGCCAAGCCGCTCGTGCTGCAGCTCCCGATCGGTGCCGAGAACGACTTCGTCGGCGTCGTCGACCTCATCGAGATGCGCGCGCTGGTCTGGCCCGGCGATGCCAAGGGTGACGTGACGATGGGCGCCTCGTACGAGGTGCAGGAGATCCCCGCCGACCTCCAGGAGAAGGCCGAGGAGTACCGTCAGGCACTGCTCGAGGTCGTCGCCGAGACCGACGACGCGCTGCTGGAGAAGTTCTTCGGCGGCGAGGAGCTCACGATCGATGAGATCAAGGGCGCCATCCGCAAGCTGGTCGTCGCGAGCGAGATCTACCCGGTCCTCTGCGGCTCCGCGTTCAAGAACCGCGGTGTGCAGCCGATGCTGGACGCCGTCGTCGACTACCTCCCCTCCCCGCTGGACGTGCCGGCCATCGAGGCTCACGACCCGAAGGACGAGGAGAAGATCATCGAGCGTCACCCCGACGCGAAGGACCCCTTCGCGGCGCTGGCGTTCAAGGTCGCGGTGCACCCGTTCTTCGGTCGCCTCACCTACGTGCGCGTGTACTCGGGCGAGCTCGAGTCGGGCGCTCAGGTCATCAACTCGACCAAGGGCAAGAAGGAGCGCATCGGGAAGATCTTCCAGATGCACGCCAACAAGGAGAACCCGGTCGACAAGCTGACCGCCGGCAACATCTACGCCGTGATCGGTCTGAAGGACACCACCACCGGTGACACCCTCGCCGACATCGCGCAGCCGGTCGTCCTCGAGTCGATGACGTTCCCGGAGCCGGTCATCGAGGTCGCCATCGAGCCGAAGACCAAGGCCGACCAGGAGAAGCTGGGTCTCGCGATCCAGAAGCTCGCTGAGGAGGACCCGACCTTCCGCACGGAGCTCAACCCCGAGACCGGTCAGACGACCATCAAGGGCATGGGCGAGCTGCACCTCGACATCCTCGTGGACCGCATGAAGCGCGAGTTCAAGGTCGAGGCGAACGTCGGCAAGCCGCAGGTGGCGTACCGCGAGACGATCAAGAAGTCCGTCGAGAAGCACGACTACACGCACAAGAAGCAGACCGGTGGTTCGGGTCAGTTCGCGAAGATCCAGTTCACGCTCGAGCCCCTCGAGGTGACGGCGGAGCAGAGCTACGAGTTCGTGAACAGCGTGACCGGTGGTCGCATCCCGCGCGAGTACATCGAGCCGACCAACCAGGGCTTCCAGGACGCCATGGCGACCGGTGCACTGGCCGGCTACCCGATGGTGGGCGTGAAGGCGATCCTCATCGATGGCGCGTCGCACGACGTCGACTCCTCGGAGATGGCGTTCAAGATCGCCGGCTCGATGGGCTTCAAGGAGGCCGTCAAGCGCGCCAACCCGGTGCTGCTCGAGCCGCTGATGGCCGTCGAGGTGCGTACTCCGGAGGAGTACATGGGCGACGTCATCGGCGACCTGAACTCGCGTCGTGGCCAGATCCAGTCGATGGAGGACGCCCAGGGCGTCAAGGTCGTGCGTGCGTCGGTCCCGCTGTCCGAGATGTTCGGCTACATCGGCGACCTGCGCTCGAAGACCTCGGGCCGCGCCGTGTACTCGATGGAGTTCGACAGCTACGCCGAGGTCCCGAAGGCCGTCGCCGACGAGATCATCCAGAAGACCAAGGGCGAGTAAGCCCTAGGAGCCTGGCGGATCCGGGATCGGATCTCGGATCCGCCAGGCACTCAGACAACTTCACATCGTCTCTCTACTAAACTGAGAACCCTAAACCCGTAGGAAAGCGGTCACAATCCAGTGCCCGGTACCCCTACATGACGTCCTGAGGAGGACCCAGTGGCTAAGGCCAAGTTCGAGCGGACCAAGCCGCACGTGAACATCGGAACGATCGGTCACGTCGACCACGGCAAGACCACGCTCACCGCCGCGATCTCGAAGGTGCTCGCCGACAAGTACCCGTCGGCCACCAACGTGCAGCGCGACTTCGCGTCGATCGACTCCGCTCCTGAGGAGCGTCAGCGCGGTATCACGATCAACATCTCGCACGTCGAGTACGAGACCCCGAAGCGTCACTACGCGCACGTCGACGCGCCCGGTCACGCCGACTACATCAAGAACATGATCACCGGTGCGGCTCAGATGGACGGTGCGATCCTCGTGGTCGCCGCCACCGACGGCCCCATGGCGCAGACCCGCGAGCACGTGCTGCTCGCCAAGCAGGTCGGCGTGCCGTACCTGCTGGTCGCCCTGAACAAGAGCGACATGGTCGACGACGAGGAGATCCTGGAGCTCGTCGAGCTCGAGGTCCGTGAGCTGCTCAGCTCGCAGGACTTCGACGGCGACAACGCTCCCGTCGTGCGCGTCTCGGGCCTGAAGGCTCTCGAGGGCGACGAGAAGTGGGTCGAGTCGATCGTCGAGCTCATGAACGCCGTCGACGAGTCCATCCCGGACCCGGTGCGCGACAAGGACAAGCCGTTCCTGATGCCGATCGAGGACGTCTTCACGATCACCGGTCGTGGCACGGTCGTCACGGGTCGCGCCGAGCGTGGCACCCTGGCGATCAACTCCGAGGTCGAGATCGTCGGCATCCGCCCGACGCAGAAGACCACGGTCACGGGTATCGAGATGTTCCACAAGCAGCTCGACGAGGCCTGGGCCGGCGAGAACTGTGGTCTGCTGCTCCGCGGCACCAAGCGTGAGGACGTCGAGCGCGGCCAGGTCGTCGTGAAGCCGGGCTCGATCACCCCGCACACGGAGTTCGAGGGCACCGCGTACATCCTGTCCAAGGACGAGGGTGGCCGCCACAACCCCTTCTACACGAACTACCGCCCGCAGTTCTACTTCCGTACCACGGACGTCACCGGCGTCATCACGCTGCCCGAGGGCACCGAGATGGTCATGCCCGGCGACACCACGGACATGAAGGTCGACCTCATCCAGCCGATCGCCATGGAAGAGGGCCTCGGCTTCGCGATCCGTGAGGGTGGCCGCACCGTTGGCGCCGGCACGGTGACCAAGGTCATCAAGTAAGCATCTGCTCGCGCACAGCGGGGTCGGGCCTTCGGGTCCGGCCCCGCTGTCGTCTGCGGTGACGGATCCGCTCCCGCACCATCCTCAGGCACGCGGGCGACGGCGGGCTTCCGGATCCGTCGGCGGGGGTTCCGTTCTCGCAAGGGTCCCGGCAGAATGGCGAGGGAAAGGGCGAGAGGCGCCCGGATGAGGGAGGGAAGCCCATGGGTCTCGGAGACGCGATCAACGACGCGGTGAACAAGGGCAAGGAGTTCTTCGAGGAGAACAAGGACAAGGTCGAGGAGCTGCTGCACAGCGACCAGGCCGAGCAGGTCAGCGACCAGGTTCTCGGCGGCGCTGCCGACCTGGCCAAGAAGGTCGCCCCCGGAGCCGCCGAGCAGATCGACGGCGTTCGCGACAACCTGGACAAGCAGGTCGGCACGGAGTGATCCGGATCCGTCGCAGCTGACGACGAAGGGCGGGGAGCACGGACTCCCCGCCCTTCGTCGTGTGTGGAGCGCGGGAACACGCGCAGGTGGGGTGCGGAGCGCGTCGTCGTGCGGTGAGTGCGGACCAGCGCCGTGTCGGAGCCGGCCACATCGGCGTCGCTGACGGAAGGATCCGCTCGGTATACTGCGACTGGCCCCGTGGGAGGGCGGAACGCAGACTGCTGCTGGGGAGCGGATGAGCATCGAAGACTATTGGCGCGTCGTGCGACGGCACTGGGCGGCCATCATCCTGAGCCTCGCGGCCGGCGTCGTCGTCGCCTTCGGCGTCAGCCTGCTGATGCCGAAGGTGTACACCGCCGATGCGAGCGGCTTCGTCGTCTCGCAGAGCAGCGGATCCACCGGCATCGCGTCGCTCGGAGACACCTACGCGAAGTCCCGCGCGAAGTCGTACGTCGAGATCGCGAAGAACCGCACCGTCGCGCAGGCGGTGATCGACGACCTCAAGCTCACAACGACCCCTCAGGCGCTGGTCAACCAGATCTCCGCATCCGTGCCGCTGGACACCGTGACGCTGCGGGTCACGGCGCAGGCGGCGAGTCCGCAGGAGGCGCAGAACCTCGCGAACGCGTGGATCCGCGCCCTCGCCGCCGAGGTGAAGAAGCTCGAGAGCGGCCAGGCGCTCGGCGCGGCGGACGGCTCGGCGCCGGCGGCGGACGGCTCGGCGCCGGCAGCGGACGGCGACGGGACGACCGACGCCGCGGTGGTCGCGCTCGTGCCGGGCGACACCGCCGTTCTGCCGAGCGCGCCGTCGTCGCCGAACGTGAAGCTGAACCTGCTGCTCGGCGGCCTCATCGGGCTCGCCCTGGGCATCGCGTGGGCGCTGGTGCGCAACGCCTCCGACCGCCGGATCCGCTCGGCTGCCATCGTGGAGAGCACGTTCGGCGTGTCCGTGGTCGGAACGCTGCCGGTCGACGACGTGCTCGCGGGCAGTGACGCACGGCTGATCCGCACCTCGACGGCCCGTGCCGACAACGAGCATCTGCGCATGGCGGAGGCGCTGCGGGAGCTGCGCACGAACATCCAGTTCCTGCACGTGGACAACCCGCCGCGGGTGATCGTGCTGACCAGCCCGGTGCCCGGCGACGGCAAGTCGACCGTGGTCGCCAACCTCGCGCTCGCGATCGCGGAGTCGGGGCGCAAGGTGGTGCTGGTCGACGGCGACCTGCGTCGTCCGACGGTCGCGGACAGCTTCGGCATCAGCGGCGCCGCAGGACTCACCGACGTGCTCGTCGGCAACGCCGCCATCGGCGATGTGCTGCAGCGCACCCGGATTCACAAGAATCTCTTCCTGCTGAGCGCGGGCACGGTGCCGCCGAACCCGAGTGAACTCGTCGGCACGCAGGTGATGCGCGACCTGCTCGGCACGCTCAGCGAGCACGCGATCGTGCTCGTGGACGCGCCGCCGCTGCTGCCGGTGACCGATGGCGCGATCCTCGCGAACCAGGCCGACGGCGCGATCATCGTGGTGCGCGCAGGGCGCACGCACATCGACGAGCTGGGGAAGGCACTGTCGAACCTCGAGAAGGCCGGTGCCACGCCGCTCGGGGTGGTCATCAACCGGATCCCCGTGAAGGGCATGGACCCCGCGGGGTACGGGTACTACGGCGGCGGCTACGTCGGCAAGACGCCGGGATACGTGCCCTCGCAGAAGTCGCCGGGGCTGCTCGACGACATGCTCACCAAGGCAGAGCGGTGACGACGGGATCGACCGGATCCGCGACGCAGGTCACGGAGCGGGCGTTCGGCGACGTACGGGTGCGGCTCACGCGGGCGACCGGTGGTGTGCTCGCGCTGACGGCGGATGACGGCGTCCTGGTGGTGCACGGCGTGCGGCGCGGTCGAGTCGCTGTGCGGGGCGGGTCCGCGCCGTTCGAGGTGACGCAGAACGGCGCGATGCTGATGTCGGCGTCCACCGCCATGGCGGCCGTGCTGCGTCCGAGTGAGCTGATCTCGATCAGCGTTCCAGTGCCGGCGGGGGAGGACGTCGCGACCGTGGTGCGCCCCGCATCCGGCGGCGACACGCTGCTGAGCGGGGTGATCGCGTTCGCGTCCGAGGTCGTGACGGCCGTCGACCGCGAAGCCGTGGTCGAGGCGCACCCGCACATCGAGCTGCTCATCCGCGACATGGTCGCGCGGCTGCTGACGGTTGAGGCCGTGCAGGAGACGCCCAGCCCGATGCGCCGGGCGCTGGCCGTGATCATGCGGCTCTATGCGGATCCGCAGCTCAGCTCCCGCAGGATCGCCGAGGCGGTGAACCTGTCGGTGCGGCAGCTGGAGCGGCAGTTCCGCGCGCAGGGCACCACGATCGCGCGCGAGGTGCGCAACGTGCGTCTGGACGCGGCGGTGCGGATGCTCGGCGAGGATCCGACCGGCACGTCGAGCATCGACGAGATCGCGCACCGCGTCGGGTTCTCCGGCGGATCCCCGCTCGCGCGGGCCATGGTGCGCGAAGGGCTGCCCGTCCCGTCCGCCGTGCGCACGGGGGTCCGGCTCGCGGGGTGAGGTGCGGGCGGGGGCCCGGGCGGGTGCTGGTCGCGTCTTCGGTCGGGTGGGTGCGGTTCGCGGGTGCGGGTGCGGGTACGGCGTGCAGGGTGTCGGGTGGGATGCCGATGTCGGATGTCCGGGCTGCCCGCGACCGCCGGCGGCGGCCGTTAGCGTGGAGCAGAGCGGATCCGACCTCCGTGCCGGATGCGACACCAATCCGTCCGGATGCGTCGTTTCGAGCGTATCGATGTCGCGAGAGCGATGATCATGCGCTGTCATGAGTGCGGGACACGACGCGCTGGGGCGTCGAGCATCCAGGGACCGGATGCGAAGCGAATCGATGTGGCCGTCGTGCCATCTGGGAGACACCGTGACTGAGAACGCAGGAATCAAGCGCCGCACTGTGCTCAAGGGCGCTGCCTGGAGCGTTCCCGTCGTGGCCGCCGCGGTTGCGACGCCGTTCGCGGCGGCGAGCGTGACGCTTGAGGGTGTGGGAAACACGCTCAGCCAGAATTGCGGCAAGTACCGCCTCGACGTCTGGCCGGAAGACAGCAACTTTGGCAAGCTCCCCATGACGGGCGCCACTGTCACCTTCGTACTCGAGGGGGATCTCAGCAGCCTGAACCCCACATTCAGTGGACTCAGCATTACCGGCGACGACCACGGATCCCCGCGGACGATCACCGGTACCGCGACTGCCGACACGGTCTCGATCTTGGGAGACCAGCAGGGCAATTTCACCTCGAGCGTGAAGATCTCATTCCCATCCGGGCCGAACGCCGGAAAGTCCGTCAGTGCGAACTTCGGCATCGGGCCGCAGTACGTGAGCGGTTGCAACCCGTCGCGTAACGTCGTCAAGAGTTCGTCGAAGGTGGGTGGCGGCAGTGGAAACGGTTGGCGCGAGGCACAAACCACCTTCAGCATCGCAAATGCCATCGGTTCCGGGGTATCGCTGCAAAACGCCACGATCTGGATCGAGTTCCTTGATTCAGAGGAATTCCGGAACGTGACATCGGTCACCGGAGGAACGTGGACGGGTCGGGCGGGGACCCGAATCTACGACCTCAGCGGCAACACTGCGAATGAGGTGAAGTTCACAGCTGAGTACAAGGCAGTGACTACCGCGCGGGTGAAGATCAACGTGAAGCTCGCGGGCAGCAACGCCGTCGTGTCGGTGATCGAGACCATTACCGGACTCTGAGCGGCGAGACCCTCCGCGGACGCCTTGGGGTCGCGCCATCCCGTGGCCGCGTGGGTCTGGCCCTCGACATAGCGCTCGCCAGTCGCGAGTTGCCCATTCCCGGCGCTGAAGACGGCAATACGCGTCAGGCGAGCCGCGACGGAAGGGGCATTCTGAGCGCTGCTCTTCACGTTGCGCTCGCCTGACTCTCGTTGCCCATGCGGGGTCCCGCGGAGGGCATCGCGCGTCAGTCGAGCCGTGGTGAAAGGGCGTCTGGTGTCAGGCCAGCGCGCTGGCTGATGGGGTGGGACTCGCTGTTCACCTTTCGTTCGCCTGTCCCTCGTTGCCCATGCAGGGGTCTGGGGTGGGCAATACGCGTCAGGCGAGCTGCGGTGGATGGGCGTCTGGCGTCAGGTCAGCGCCGGCCGACTACGCGGCGGCTCATGCCGTGCCGGGGCGCCAGCCGGCCTGGAGCAGCGCGTCGCGCACGCGGCGCGGGGCTTCACCGGTCTCGTGGAGGTGATCTGCGGTGATCTGCACGACGCGCCACCCGGCGGAGGCGTAGGCGTTGTACTTGTCGATGTCCTTCACCCACTGGCTCCGCTCGGTACGGTGCTGGTCGCCCTCGTACTCGACGGCGACCAGGTAGTCGGGGTACGCGATCTCGCTGCACCCGAGGTACACGCCCGCCGCGTAGACGTCGAAGTCGAGCGTGGGCGCGGGCAGGTCGGTGCCGGTGGTGAGCGCGAGGCGCAGTTTTGTCTCCTGTGGCGACGCGGATCCGATCCGGATCAGCTGTCGTGCCTCTCGGAGCGTCCGGATCCCGACCCGCCGTCCGGCGGCGATGACCGCATCGAGATCGTCGAACGTCGCGAGGGGAGCGTGCAGCACGCGGCCGTCCGGGCCGGGAATCCGCGGGATCCGCACGAGGGCGTCGCCGACTGCGACGAGTTCGTCGAGAGTGAGTCGACTTGCCAGCGACGCCCAGGTCGCCGCCGGTGTCGACATCGGGATCCCTCCGACCAGGATGACCGGATCCAACGCCGCGACGGTCTCGTGACCGCGGATCCGCGCTCCCCGCGGCGCGCGCCCGGGGCGGTGCACGGCGGCTTCGATGAGCACGCGCTCTTCAAAGGGCAGTCCCCATCTGTTCCGCTGGGCGAAGCCGCGGTGCGGCAGCGGGATCTTGTAGTGCGCGGCCGCGGTGGAGTGGCTGAGGTGCGCACCTGGCGGCATCACCAGCGCATATGCCGACGCGAGCGACTGCACGGCACGGATGACCGGATCCACGAACTTGTCCCGCTCGTCGGTCTGGGGATCCGCGTCCTGGATCCTGACCCCGCGAAACGGCGCAGCCAGATCCGCGCGACGCAGCTGCTTCTCGGACACCCCGGCGGCCCGAGCCTGGCGGAAGGTGAACGCGGTCGGCAGGTCGGGCGGCAGAGGGAGCGGGCGCATCCCGACAGCATCGCCACCGGCCAGCCGCAGTGGGACGTCGTCTACGGAACCCGTGTGAATCCCGGCCAAGTGCGCGATTGTGGAGGCCGATGCCCGGACAACTGCGCGCGGCAGTCCCGGTGCGCAGCGTCCACCGCGTGTTCGGTTGTCGCTGGTTGCCCTTGGCGGATCCTTCGCCTGTCGCTGGTTGCCCGTCGTAAGGCTCTGGAGGGGCAAGACGCGTCAGGGGAACAGCGGCGAGGGCAACACACGTCAGGGGAACGGCGGCGAGGGGCGGATTGCGTCTGAGGAACGACAGCGTGGGGCGGATTGTGTGTCAGGGGAGGCGGATCCGGCGCGCGAGGCCGCGGGCGCCGCGGGTTCGGCTGTCGCCGGTTGTCCTTGGCAGATCCTTCGCCTGTCGCTGGTTGCCCGTCATGAGGTTCTGGAGGGACAACTTGCGCCAGGGGAACGGCGGCGAAGGGCAGCATGCGTCAGGGGAACAGCGGCGAGGGCAACACACGTCAGGGGAACGGCGACGAGAGGCGGTTTGCGGCAGCGGAGGCGGATCCGGCGCGCGAGGCCGCGGGCGCCGTGGGTTCGGCTGTCGCTGGTTGTCCTTGGCAGATCCTTTGCCTGTCGCTGGTTGCCGGTGATGAGGTTCTGGAGGGGCAGCATGCGTCAGGGGTGCCGCGGCGAAGGCAGCAAGCGTCAGGGGAACGGCGACGAACGGCAACACGCGTCAGGGGAACGGCGGCGAAGGGCAACAGGCGTCAGGCGAAGGATCCGCCGCGGCCCAACGTGACACCGCCGGCAGGGCCGCAGAGGCGCTTCCGCACCGCGACACGCCGGACACGCCGTCGCGACACGCCCGAGTTTGCGACACGCCCGGGCTGCACGTAGACTATGGAGGTTCCACATTCCGGTGCGCGTCCCGATGCGCGCCGGATCACTGTCACGGCAGTGCACAGACGGCGCCCCTCGCGGAGACATCCGATGACCGCGGCGCAGGGATCTGGGCCGCGGGCAGGAGAACGACAAAACCGACACCTCCTCACCGAGGCCCCGCCATGTGCGGGGGTCGGCTTCCGCGAGTCGTGAGGCTCCGGGCTGACAGCAGAACAGTGGTGCGCCCCTTCGACGGGCTCAGGGAGCAGATCCTCGGATCCGCGACACGAGCCAGGAGGAGGAGTGCGAAGGCGCAGAACGCGCCGTCGCGCGTCCAATGCCCCAGGATCACCCGGTCCTGGCAGGTACGACGCTTGAAGAGAGAGAGCAGACAAATGGCGGGACAGAAGATCCGCATTCGCCTGAAGTCGTATGACCACGAGGTCATCGACACGTCGGCCCGCAAGATCGTCGACACCGTGACCCGTGCGGGCGCGACCGTCGTCGGCCCGGTGCCGCTTCCGACCGAGAAGAACGTCGTGTGCGTCATCCGGTCGCCCCACAAGTACAAGGACAGCCGCGAGCACTTCGAGATGCGCACCCACAAGCGTCTGATCGACATCGTCGACCCGACGCCCAAGGCCGTCGACTCGCTGATGCGTCTCGACCTGCCTGCTGACGTCAACATCGAGATCAAGCTGTAAGGGGATCACGATGGTCGACATCAACGCAAAGATTTCCAAGGGCCTGCTCGGCACGAAGCTCGGCATGACCCAGGTCTGGAACGAGAACGGCAAGCTCATCCCGGTCACCGTGATCGAACTCGCGCCGAACGTGGTCACCCAGATCCGCACCCCCGAGAAGGACGGCTACAACGCCGTGCAGATCGCGGCCGGTCAGATCGACCCGCGCAAGGTCAACAAGCCGCTGACCGCCCACTTCGAGGCTGCCGGCGTCACCCCGCGTCGTCACGTCACCGAGATCCGCACCGCGGACGCCGGCGACTACGCGCTGGGCCAGGAGCTCACCGTTGACGGCACCTTCGAGGCCGGCCAGCTGGTCGACGTCGTCGGCACCAGCAAGGGCAAGGGCTTCGCCGGTGTCATGAAGCGCCACAACTTCAAGGGCGTCTCCGCCTCGCACGGTGCGCACCGCAACCACCGCAAGCCCGGTTCCATCGGTGCTTCCTCGACCCCGAGCCGTGTCTTCAAGGGCATGCGCATGGCCGGTCGCATGGGTGGCGAGCGCGTGACCGTTCTCAACCTCACGGTGCACGCCGTCGACGCCGAGAAGGGTCTGCTGCTCGTCAAGGGCGCCGTCCCCGGCGCGCGCGGTCGCATCGTCTACGTCCGCAACGCAGTGAAGGGTGCCTGAGTCCAATGGCTGACACCACTCTGACGCTCGACGTGTTCGCCGGCGGCAAGAAGACCGGTACGGTCGACGCCCCCGCCGCGATCTTCGACGCCAAGACCAACGTTCCGCTGATCCACCAGGTCGTCGTCGCGCAGCTCGCCGCGGCACGCCAGGGCACCCACTCGACCAAGCGTCGCGGTGAGGTCTCCGGTGCCGGTCGCAAGCCCTTCAAGCAGAAGGGCACGGGTAACGCCCGTCAGGGCTCCATCCGCGCGCCGCACATGACCGGTGGTGGCATCGTCCACGGCCCGAAGCCGCGCGACTACTCGCAGCGCACCCCCAAGAAGATGATCGCCGCCGCCCTCACCGGTGCGCTGAGCGACCGCTTCCGCGGTGAGCGCCTGCACGTCGTCGAGAGCTTCGGCATCGAGGGCAAGCCGTCCACCAAGACCGCTGCCGCCTACCTCAAGGCGCTCCCGGGCAAGAACGTCCTCGTGGTCCTCGACCGCGACGACGACCTGTCGGCCCTGAGCGTCCGCAACCTGGTCTCGGTGCACGTGCTGTACTTCGACCAGCTGAACGCCTACGACGTGGTCAACTCCGACGACATCGTCTTCACCAAGGCGGCCTTCGACGCGTTCGTCGCGCTGAAGTCCGACGCAACCGAGGAGGCCTCCGCGTGAGCGACAACATCCTCGCCGCGGCTGCCAACAAGGATCCGCGCGACATCATCCTGAAGCCGGTCGTCTCCGAGAAGAGCTACGGCCTGATCGACGAGGGCAAGTACACCTTCCTGGTGGACCCCCGCGCGTCCAAGACCGAGATCAAGCTCGCGATCGAGAAGATCTTCGGCGTCAAGGTCGCCAGCGTCAACACGATCAACCGCGTCGGCAAGGCTCGCCGCACCCGCTTCGGCACCGGCAAGCGCAAGGACACCAAGCGCGCCATCGTCGCCCTGAAGTCGGGCACCATCGACATCTTCACGGCAGTGAACTGACCGGGGGATAAGGACAGAACATGGCTATTCGCAAGTACAAGCCCACGACCCCGGGTCGCCGCGGCTCGTCGGTGGCCGACTTCGCCGAGATCACCCGATCGACGCCGGAGAAGTCGCTGCTGCGTCCGCTCAGCAAGACCGGTGGCCGCAACAACCAGGGCCGCATCACGACCCGTCACATCGGTGGTGGCCACAAGCGCCAGTACCGTGTCATCGACTTCCGTCGCAATGACAAGGACGGCATCGACGCCAAGGTCGCGCACATCGAGTACGACCCCAACCGCACCGCGCGCATCGCGCTGCTGCACTACTTCGACGGCGAGAAGCGCTACATCATCGCGCCGAACAAGCTGAAGCAGGGCGACGTGGTCGAGTCGGGTCCCTCGGCCGACATCAAGCCGGGCAACAACCTGCCGCTGAAGAACATCCCGACGGGTACCGTCATCCACGCCATCGAGCTCCGCCCCGGCGGCGGCGCGAAGATGGCCCGCTCGGCCGGCGCCTCCGTGCGTCTGGTCGCGAAGGACGGCCCCTACGCTCAGCTGCGTCTGCCCTCGGGCGAGATCCGCAACGTCGACGCGCGCTGCCGTGCGACGATCGGCGAGGTCGGCAACGCCGAGCAGTCGAACATCAACTGGGGCAAGGCCGGCCGCAAGCGCTGGAAGGGCGTGCGCCCGACCGTCCGCGGTGTCGCGATGAACCCGGTCGACCACCCGCACGGTGGTGGTGAGGGCAAGACGTCCGGTGGTCGTCACCCCGTCACCCCCTGGGGCCAGGCTGAGGGACGCACCCGTCACGCCAACAAGGAAAGCGACAAGTACATCGTGCGTCGCCGTAACGCTGGCAAGAAGCGCAAGTAGGAGTAAGAGAAGATGCCTCGCAGTCTTAAGAAGGGCCCCTTCGTCGACGAGCACCTGCTTCGCAAGGTGATCGGTCAGAACGAAGCCGGCACGAAGAACGTCATCAAGACCTGGTCGCGCCGGTCGATGATCATCCCCGCCATGCTGGGACACACCATCGCCGTGCACGACGGACGCAAGCACATCCCCGTGTTCGTGTCCGAGACCATGGTCGGTCACAAGCTGGGCGAGTTCGCGCCCACCCGCACCTTCCGCGGCCACGAGAAGGACGACAAGAAGGGGCGGCGCCGCTAATGGTCGAATCCATCGCACGCGTGAAGCACATCCGCGTGACCCCGCAGAAGGCTCGTCGTGTCGTCGCCCTCATCAAGGGCAAGCAGGCGCAGGAAGCCCTCGCCATCCTGAAGTTCGCGCAGCAGAGCGCCTCCGAGCCGATCTACAAGCTCGTGCACTCCGCCATCGCCAACGCCCAGGTGAAGGCCGATCGCGACGGCGAGTTCCTCGATGAGCAGGATCTCTACATCAAGAACGCCTTCGTGGACGAGGGGACGACGCTCAAGCGCTTCCAGCCCCGCGCCCAGGGTCGCGCGTTCCAGATCAAGAAGCGCACGAGCCACATCACGGTCGTGCTGGCCACCCCCGAGGTCGCCAAGAACGAGAAGGCGAGCAAGTAATGGGACAGAAGGTAAACCCGTACGGCTTCCGGCTCGGCATCACCACGGACCACGTGTCCCGGTGGTTCTCTGACTCGACCAAGCCGGGTCAGCGCTACGCCGACTACGTGGCCGAGGACATCCGGATCCGCAAGCTGCTGCAGACGCAGCTCGACCGCGCCGGCGTCTCGAACATCGAGATCGAGCGCACCCGCGACCGCGTCCGCGTGGACATCCACACGGCCCGTCCGGGCATCGTCATCGGCCGCCGTGGCGCCGAGGCCGAGCGCATCCGCGGCGACCTCGAGAAGCTCACCGGCAAGCAGATCCAGCTGAACATCCTCGAGGTGAAGAACCCCGAGGCCGACGCTCAGCTCGTCGCTCAGGGCATCGCCGAGCAGCTGTCTGCTCGCGTGGCCTTCCGTCGCGCCATGCGCAAGGGCCTCCAGGGTGCCCAGCGCGCCGGCGCGAAGGGCATCCGGATCCAGGTCTCGGGCCGCCTCGGCGGCGCGGAGATGAGCCGGTCGGAGTTCTACCGCGAGGGTCGTGTGCCGCTGCACACGCTGCGCGCGAACATCGACTACGGCTTCTACGAGGCCAAGACCACCTTCGGCCGCATCGGCGTGAAGGTCTGGATCTACAAGGGCGACCTCACCAACAAGGAGCTTGCTCGCGAGCAGGCCAACGCACCGAAGTCCCGTCGTGACGACCGTGGTGGCGACCGTCGCCGCGGCCCGCGCAACGAGGCTCCCGTCGCAGAAGGAGCGTCTGCCTGATGCTTATCCCTCGTAAGGTCAAGTTCCGCAAGCAGCATCACCCCAAGCGTGATGGTGCGGCCACCGGCGGCACGAAGGTCTCCTTCGGCGAGTTCGGCATCCAGGCCCTCACCCCCGCCTATGTGACCAACCGTCAGATCGAGTCCGCTCGTATCGCGATGACGCGTCACATCAAGCGTGGTGGAAAGGTGTGGATCAACATCTACCCCGACCGCCCGCTCACGAAGAAGCCGGCCGAGACCCGCATGGGTTCCGGTAAGGGTTCCCCCGAGTGGTGGGTCGCCAACGTCAAGCCCGGCCGCGTCCTCTTCGAGGTCGCCGGTGTCAACGAGCAGCTCGCCCGTGAGGCACTGCAGCGGGCAATCCACAAGCTGCCGCTCAAGGCACGCATCATCAAGCGCGAGGAGGGCGACGCGTAATGGCGATCGGCACCAAGGAGCTCGGTGTGACCGAGCTCGACACGTTCGAAGACCAGCGCCTCGTCGAGGAGCTGCGCAAGGCCAAGGAGGAGCTGTTCAACCTCCGTTTCCAGTCGGCCACCGGCCAGCTGGAGAGCCACGGCCGCATCCGCGCCGTCAAGCGCGACATCGCGCGCCTGTACACCGTGATCCGCGAGCGCGAGCTGGGCATCCGTGCGACGCCCGCTCCGGTCGAGGCTCCGGCCAAGAAGGCGTCCAAGGCAAAGGCGAAGAAGGCCGACGAGGCTGAAGCGCCGAAGGAGGAGGCCGAGTAATGGCTGAGAAGAAGGCTGCTGCGGCCGAGGCCGAGGCCGTCTCGCACGATGTGCGCGACGCCGACGCCCGCGGTTACCGCAAGTCGCGCCGCGGCTACGTCGTCAGCGACAAGATGGACAAGACCATCGTCGTCGAGGTCGAGGACCGCGTGAAGCACCCGCTGTACGGCAAGGTCATGCGTCGCACGACCAAGGTCAAGGCGCACGACGAGAACAACACCGCCGGCATCGGCGACCTCGTTCTCATCAACGAGACCCGCCCGCTGAGCGCCACGAAGCGCTGGCGTCTGGTGGAGATCCTGGAGAAGGCAAAGTGATCCAGACCGAGTCCCGCCTCAAGGTCGCCGACAACACCGGCGCCAAGGAGCTGCTCACCATCCGCGTGCTCGGCGGCTCCAGCCGTCGCTACGCCGGCCTGGGTGACATCATCGTCGCCACGGTCAAGGACGCGATCCCGGGTGGAAACGTGAAGAAGGGTGACGTCGTCAAGGCGGTCGTCGTCCGCACGAAGAAGCAGACCCGCCGTCCCGACGGCTCGTACATCAAGTTCGACGAGAACGCCGCCGTGATCCTGAAGAACGACGGGGAGCCCCGCGGCACCCGCATCTTCGGACCGGTCGGTCGTGAGCTTCGCGACAAGAAGTTCATGAAGATCGTTTCGCTCGCCCCGGAGGTGCTGTAACTCATGGCGAACATCAAGAAGGGTGACCTGGTTCAGGTCATCTCCGGCCGCAAGCAGGACAAGGGCGGCGACCGCGGCAAGCAGGGCAAGGTCCTCGAGATCCTGCCCGAGACCAACCGCGTGATCGTGGAGGGCGTGAACTACGCCACGAAGCACACGCGTGTCGGCCAGACCCAGCGCGGTACCAAGACGGGCGGCATCGAGACCATCGAGGCCCCCATCCACATCTCGAACGTCGCCCTGGTCGACCCCGAGACGAAGAAGCCGACCCGTGTCGGTCACCGCGTCGAGGAGCAGGTCAAGGACGGCGTGAAGCGCACGGTTCGCGTGCGCTACGCGAAGAAGAGCGGTAAGGACCTCTGATGGCGGCTGCTGACGCCGCGGGCGCTGTCAAGGTGCAGCCCCGCCTGAAGGCGAAGTACAACAACGAGATCAAGAAGGCGCTGCAGGACGAGTTCGGCTACGAGAACGTCATGCAGATCCCCGGCCTGGTCAAGGTCGTCGTCAACACCGGTGTCGGTGAGGCTGCGCGCGACTCCAAGGTGATCGATGGTGCGGTCGACGACCTCACCAAGATCACCGGCCAGAAGCCGATCGTCACGAAGGCCCGCAAGTCCATCGCGCAGTTCAAGCTGCGCGAGGGTCAGGCCATCGGCGCGCACGTCACCCTCCGCGGCGACCGCGCGTGGGAGTTCGTGGACCGCCTCGTCAACCTCGCACTGCCCCGTATCCGCGACTTCCGCGGTCTCTCGGACAAGCAGTTCGACGGCAACGGCAACTACACCTTCGGTCTCACGGAGCAGAGCGTGTTCCACGAGATCGATCAGGACAAGATCGACCGCGTGCGCGGCTTCGACATCACCGTGGTCACCACGGCGAAGAACGACGACGAGGGCCGGGCTCTGCTCCGCCACCTCGGCTTCCCGTTCAAGTCGAACGAGGCGCAGGCGTAAGTCATGCGTTGAAGACCGGATCCTGGGGGTACTCCTCGGGATCCGGTCTTCGGGCGTGTCGCACGTGACGTACAATTGAAAATTGCGTGCTCATCGCAGGCCGTCTGCCGTGTAACGGCAGCCGGAACCTCATGAACGAAAGAAGACAACTATGACGATGACAGACCCGGTCGCAGATCTGCTGACCCGTCTGCGCAACGCGAACTCGGCGCACCACGACTCCGTGACCCTGCCGTCGAGCAAGCTGAAGACCCACATTGCCGAGATCCTCCAGCAGGAGGGCTACATCTCCGGCTGGGAGGTCTCCGACGCCCGCGTCGGCAAGAACCTCACCATCTCGCTGAAGTACGGCCCGAACCGCGAGCGGTCGATCGCCGGCATCAAGCGCGTCTCGAAGCCCGGCCTGCGCGTGTACGCGAAGTCGACCGAGCTGCCCAAGGTCCTCGGCGGCCTCGGCGTGGCGATCCTGTCCACCTCCTCCGGTCTCCTCACGGACCGTCAGGCAGAGCAGAAGGGCGTGGGCGGAGAAGTTCTCGCCTACGTGTGGTGATCTGAAATGTCGCGTATCGGACGACTTCCCATCGAGATCCCCGCGGGCGTGACCGTTTCGGTCGACGGCCGCCAGGTCTCGGTGAAGGGCCCCAAGGGCGAGCTCTCGCTCACCGTGGCCAACCCGATCGAGGTGTCGGTCGAGGAGAACCAGGTTCTCGTCACCCGCCCGGACGACGAGCGCGCCTCGCGCTCGCTGCACGGCCTGACCCGCACCCTCATCAACAACGACATCATCGGCGTGACCCAGGGCTACTCCAAGGGCCTCGAGGTCGTCGGCACCGGTTACCGCGTGCAGCAGAAGGGCAGCTCGGTCGAGTTCGCCCTCGGCTTCTCGCACCCGGTCCTGATCGACCCGCCCGCCGGCATCACCCTGACGGTCGAGGGCAACAACAAGCTCACCGTCAGCGGCATCAGCAAGCAGGCCGTCGGCGAGGCGGCTGCGAACATCCGCAAGATCCGCAAGCCCGAGCCGTACAAGGGCAAGGGTGTGCGCTACGCCGGCGAGGTCGTGCGTCGCAAGGCCGGAAAGGCTGGTAAGTAATCATGGCTGTGAAGTCGAAGTCCGACGCCCGCGCGCGTCGTCACGCCCGCCTTCGCAAGAAGATCCAGGGCACCGAGGTGCGCCCGCGCCTGGTCGTCACCCGTTCGGCCCGCCACGTCTTCGTGCAACTGGTCGACGACAGCAAGGGCCACACCGTGGCCAGTGCCTCCACCCTCGAGACCGACGTGCGCGGCTTCGACGGTGACAAGACCGCCAAGGCCCGCAAGCTCGGCGAGCTCGTCGCCGAGCGTGCGAAGGCCGCCGGCGTGTCCGAGGCCGTGTTCGACCGCGGCGGCAACCGGTACGCCGGTCGCGTCGCGGCCATCGCCGATGGCGCCCGTGAGGGAGGGCTGGCACTGTGAGTGACATCAAGGAGAACGAAGTGACCGAGACGGCTCCTGCCGCCGAGAACGCGGCCGGTTCCGAGGCTCCGCAGCGCGATGAGCGCCGCGGCGGCCGTGGTGGCCGCGACCGTGGCCAGGGCGGCCGCGACCGCAACTCCCGCGACCGTGGGGACAACCAGTTCCTCGAGCGCGTGGTGACCATCAACCGCGTGTCGAAGGTCGTCAAGGGCGGTCGTCGCTTCAGCTTCACCGCGCTCGTCGTGGTGGGTGACGGCAACGGTCTCGTGGGCGTCGGCTACGGCAAGGCCCGCGAGGTTCCCCTCGCCATCTCGAAGGGTGTCGAGGAGGCCAAGCGCAACTTCTTCCGCGTGCCGCGCTCCGCGTCGACCATCCCGCACCCGGTGCAGGGCGAGGCCGCTGCCGGCGTCGTGCTGCTGCGTCCGGCCGCTGCCGGTACCGGTGTCATCGCCGGTGGTCCGGTGCGCGCCGTGCTCGAGTGCGCCGGGATCCACGACGTGCTGTCGAAGTCGCTCGGCTCGTCGAACACGATCAACATCGTGCACGCGACGGTGGAGGCCCTGAAGCAGCTCGAGGAGCCCCGTGCGGTCGCCGCGCGTCGTGGCCTCGAGTTCGACCAGGTCGCTCCGGCGCGTCTCGTCCGCGCAGAGGCTGAGGCCATCGCTGCGCAGAAGGCAGGTGCCTGATGGCTGCGCGCCTCAAGGTCACGCAGGTCAAGTCCAAGGTGAGCGAGAAGCAGAACCAGCGCGACACGCTGCGTTCGCTCGGCCTCAAGCGGATCGGCGACTCGGTCGTCCGTCCCGACGACGCCCAGACCCGCGGCTACGTCCGCGCGGTCGCTCACCTCGTCAAGGTTGAGGAGATCGACTAATGGCTGAGAAGAAGGAAGCGGCCACCAAGACCGCCGCCAAGAAGCCGGCCGCCAAGAAGGCCGAGGAGACCACCGTCTCCCGTCCCGGCGTCCTGAAGGTGCACCACCTGCGTCCGGTCCCCGGCGCCAACACCGCCAAGACCCGCGTGGGTCGCGGTGAGGGCTCCAAGGGCAAGACCGCCGGTCGCGGCACCAAGGGCACCAAGGCCCGCAACACCGTTCGCGTCGGTTTCGAGGGTGGGCAGATGCCGCTGCACATGCGCACCCCGAAGCTGCGCGGGTTCAAGAACCCGTTCCGCGTGGAGTACCAGGTCGTGAACCTGGAGAAGCTCGCCGAGCTCTACCCGGCCGGTGGCGACGTGACCGTCGCCGACCTGGTCGCCAAGGGCGCGGTCCGCAAGAACGAGAAGGTCAAGGTTCTGGGCAACGGCGACATCGCCGTGGCACTGACCGTGTCGGTCGACAAGGTCTCCGGCTCTGCGGAGCAGAAGATCGTCGCCGCCGGCGGATCCGTCAAGTAGCACTCGTCGAGAGGGGCCGGAGATTTCTCCGGCCCCTCTTGCGTTACCCTGGGTAACTGACTGCCCCTCGTCGGGCATCATCCCTTTCAGGAAGGCAAGCTTTTGTTCAGCGCCATCGCGCGGATCTTCCGCACGCCGGATCTTCGACGCAAGATCGGCTTCACGATCGCGATCATCGCGATCTACCGCCTCGGATCAACCGTGCCGGCTCCGTTCGTGAGCTTCCCCAACGTCACCGAGTGTCTCGCGCAGAACAGCGGCACCGACGGCCTGCTCGGGCTCGTCAACCTGTTCTCCGGCGGCGCGCTGCTGAAGCTGTCGATCTTCGCGCTCGGCGTGATGCCGTACATCACGGCCTCGATCATCACGCAGCTGCTGCGCGTGGTCATCCCGCACTTCGAGACGCTGCACAAGGAGGGCCAGGCCGGTCAGGCCAAGCTCACCCAGTACACGCGGTACGTCACCATCGCGCTCGCGCTGCTGCAGTCGACCACGCTGGTCACCGTCGCGCGCACCGGCCAGCTGTTCGGCCAGACCGGCGTCGCGGCCTGCAACCAGCTGCTCACCAACGACGTGTGGTGGGCGCAGCTGCTGCTCATCATCACGCTGACGGCCGGCACCGGCCTCATCATGTGGTTCGCCGAGCTCGTCACCGAGAAGGGCATCGGCAACGGCATGTCGCTGCTGATCTTCACCTCGATCGCGGCCACCTTCCCCGGCGCCATGTGGTCGATCTGGCAGACCAAGGGCTTCGAGGTCTTCCTGCTCGTGCTGCTCATCGGAATCGTCGTGATGACCGCGGTGGTCTTCATCGAGCAGTCGCAGCGTCGGATCCCGGTGCAGTACGCCAAGCGGATGGTCGGTCGGCGCACTTACGGCGGCACCAACACGTACATCCCGATCAAGGTCAACATGGCCGGTGTGATCCCGGTCATCTTCGCCTCGTCGCTGCTGTACATCCCGATGCTGATCGCGCAGTTCAACATCCCGCAGGACGGCAAGACGCCGCCGGCGTGGGCGACGTGGATCATGACGTACTTCGTCAAGGGCGACCACCCGATCTACATGCTGACGTACTTGCTGCTCATCATCGGGTTCACGTACTTCTACGTGGCGATCACGTTCAACCCGACCGAGGTCGCCGACAACATGAAGAAGTACGGCGGCTTCATCCCGGGCATCCGCGCGGGCCGTCCCACGGCCGAGTACCTCGACTACGTGCTCACCCGCATCACGTTCCCCGGATCCCTCTACCTCGGCGTCGTCGCGCTGATCCCGCTGATCGCGCTGGCGACGGTCGGGGCGAACCAGAACTTCCCGTTCGGCGGCGCCTCGATCCTCATCATCGTCGGCGTCGGTCTCGAGACGGTGAAGCAGATCGACGCACAGCTTCAGCAGCGACACTACGAAGGGCTTCTCCGATGACGGCATCCGCACAGACCACTGCTCGCCTTCTGATCGTCGGCCCGCAGGGCTCCGGCAAGGGCACGCAGGGCGTGCGGATCTCCGAGGCGCTCGGGATCCCCGTCGTCTCGACCGGCGACATCTTCCGCGCCAACATCAAGGCCGGCACCGAACTGGGTCAGCAGGTCACCGCGATCCTGCAGGCCGGCGACCTCGTCTCGGACGAGCTGACCGGTGCGCTGGTGCGCGACCGCCTGGCGCAGCCCGACGCGGTCAACGGGTTCCTGCTCGACGGGTACCCGCGCAACGCCGCGCAGGTGGTGCAGCTCGACGACCTCCTCGCCGAGTCCGGCACCGCGCTCGACGCGGTGATCCTGCTCGACGTGCCGCGCGACGAGGTGTTCGCGCGTCTCAAGATCCGTGCCGCGGAGCAGGGGCGTGCCGACGACACCGACGAGGGCATCACGCACCGTCTGGACATCTACGAGCGCGAGACCACGCCGATCCTCGAGGCGTTCGGCGCCCGCGGCCTCGTCGACCGGATCGACGGCGTCGGCGGTCTCGACGAGATCACCGAGCGCATCTTCGCGGCGCTGGCGGCGCGCGGCATCGTCGACGGCGCCGCGGCCTGACGTGGCGTTCCGCCGCTCCATCTACAAGAGCCGCGCCCAGCTCGAGCTGATGCGCGAGCCGGGCCTGATCACCGCCGCGGCCCTCGCCGCCGTGCGTGACGCGGTGCGCCCGGGGATCACCACCGGCGAGCTCGACGCGATCGCCGACCGGGTGGTCGCCGATCGCGGCGCGGAGTCGAACTTCAAGCTCGTGCGCGGCTACCGCCACACCACCTGCATCTCGGTCAACGACCAGGTCGTGCACGGGATCCCCGGATCCCGGGTGCTGCAGGCCGGCGACATCGTCTCGATCGACGCGGGCGCGCAGTTCAAGGGCTGGAACGGCGACAGCGCGATCACGGTCGTCGTGCCTGGTTCCGATGACGCCGGCCTCACGAGCGCACGCCAGGCGCTGTCCGACGTGACCGAGGGCTCGATGTGGGCCGGTGCCGCCGCGATGGCGACGGCGAAGCACCTGGGCGACATCTCCGCCGCGATCGAGGACCACATCCTCGGCGCGGGCCCGTCTGCCCTGGGCGTGCCCTACGGGATCCTGCGCGATTACGTCGGCCACGGCATCGGACGCAAGATGCACGAGGCTCCGAGCCTGTTCAACTACCGCACGCCCGACCGTGGCGCCGAGGTGCGCCCGGGCCTGGTGCTCGCGATCGAGCCGATGGTCACGGCCGGATCCGACCAGACGTTCGTCGAGGACGACGACTGGACCGTCACGACGACCGACGGATCCGACGGCGCGCACTGGGAGCACAGTGTCGCCCTGCACGACGGCGGCATCTGGGTGCTCACCGCCCCCGACGGCGGCGCCGCAGGCCTCGCGCCCTTCGGCGTGACCCCGGTCCCGCTGGGCTGACGGCCTGCCCCGCGAGAAACCACTTCCCGCACGAGACCCACGCCCTCGACGTGGGTCTCGTGCTGTATCTGGTGTCTCGCGGTTTCGGCTCGGCGCCGAAGCGGCCGGCGCCCGCACGACGAGCGCTCAGCCCTGATCGCGCGGAACGTCGCGGCGGAAGTCGCGGAGCGTCGCGAGCATGAGGCGATCCGCGGGGCGTGCGAGCGGGACGCCGGCAGCGGCGAGTGCCTTCTGCAGCGGCGTCACGCGCCAGGCGTCCGCGAGATCCCACCGCCCGAATGGATGGCCATGCCGGCGCAGCCGATCCTCGCGGCGCTTCTCCGAGCGCAGGTTGGCGGCGGCCTTCTCCGGCTCGGTGAGCTGATACTTGCCCCAGCCGTCGGCCTCTCCGATGACGCCGACGGACGGGAAGTAGAAGTCGACGCGGTCTTCCTCGCCCTCATAGCGGAACACCTGCTGGAGCGTCGGCTCCGGGAATCCGCACCACTCGATCACGGCGCGGCTGACGCTCTCCGCGGGCGATTCGGCGCGCCCGTCCGCGTGGTCCCACAGCCAGCGAAGCCGAGCGGATCCGCGAGACGTGACCTGATCCGCGCCGTGTCCGCGCAGCGCAGCGAGATCGAGGCCGCCGCCTTGCGACGCGGAGATCGCCGCATCGAACACCGCGAGCGCCCTCGCCGGGGGAAGTATGCGACCGAGATCGGTGACCGTGTCCATCAGCGAGGTGACGAGGATCCCGCCGCGCCGCTCGAAGTCTCGTGGATTCGCGCTCGTGTGCACGGCCACGTCGCCGAAGCGGCGGGACTTCGGCCGCTCGGCGCTGTGCACATGGATGTCGCGGGTCTCGTCGAAGACCGGCAGCCCGTGAACGACGGCCGCCGACTCGAGGCACAGCGGGACGTCCGGATGCGCGCGAGCGAACGCGTGCACGCGGACCACGTAGCGCTCCCACCGCCCCAGCTTCTCGAAGGCCGCGCGGTTCGCGTAGATGCCGGGCCTGATCCGGATGAAGGAGCTGCTGCGGATCCGGATCCCGAACGACCTGGCCTCGTCCGTCGTCACCAGCGGTACGGGCGAGACGGTCGCGGCGCGATCAGAGAGGAGGAGCGGCATCCCCTCATCGTGCGGCATCGACGGCACCGGATCCGCGCCTCGCCCGCAACCGGTGCACAACCCCGTGCCACCGCCGATTCCGCGGATCGAAGCGGCGCCG
>JAFDWM010000110.1 GCA_018268455.1 Actinomycetota bacterium
AGGCGGAGATCTCCGCCTCGGCGACCGGTGCCAGGCTCCAGGCGGTGGCGGAGGGCACGCTCGACGAGATCCGGTCCTGGCCCGCGATCGCCGAGACCGTCGCACGCGCCGACGACGACACCGCGGTGATCCTGTACACGTCCGGCACCACCGGCACGCCCAAGGGCGCGCAGCTGACCCACGGCAACATGCGCGCGAACGCATCCGTCTCGGCGTTCCAGCTGTTCGGCTTCGCACCCGGCGACGTGGTCATGGGCTGTCTGCCGCTCTTCCACTCGTTCGGTCAGACCTGCGGCCTGAACGCGGCCGTGCTGTCGGGCGCGATGCTCACGCTGCTGTCCCGATTCGACGCCGCCGCCGCGCTGAGCATCGTCGAACGCGACAGGGTCACCGTGTTCGAAGGCGTCCCCACGATGTACGTCGGCATGCTGCAGGTGCCCGGCGCCGACACGAGTTCGCTGAGGCTGTGCATCTCCGGCGGCGCCGCGCTGCCGGAGGAGATCCTCACCAGCTGGGCGACCACGTTCGGTGCGCACATCCTCGAGGGATACGGGCTGTCGGAGACCTCACCGGTCGCGTCGTTCAACGTCGCCGGGCGCTCCAAGCCCGGATCGATCGGGATGCCGATCGACGGCGTCGAGATGAAGATCGTGGATGACGACGGGGTGGAGGTCGCGGACGGCGAGCGCGGTGAGGTCGTGGTGCGCGGTCACAACGTCATGCGCGGCTACTGGAACCGCCCCGAAGCCACGTCCGAAGCGATCCGCGACGGCTGGTTCCACACGGGTGACATCGGCCTCCGGGACGAAGAGGGCTTCTACTTCATCGTCGACCGCAAGAAGGAGCTGATCATCCGCGGCGGCTTCAACATCTATCCGCGGGAGCTCGAGGAAGTGCTGTACAAGCATCCCGACGTGGTCGAGGCGGCGGTCATCGGCATCCCGCATGCGGTGTTCGGCGAGGAGGTCGCGGCGGCCGTCGCCGTCAAGCCGGGCTCGACGGTGTCCCCCGAGGAGATCCGCGACTTCATCAAGGCGCGCGTCGCGCCCTACAAGTACCCTCGGCACGTCTGGTTCGTGCCCGCGCTGCCCAAGGGGCCGACCGGAAAGCTGCTCAAGCGCGCCATCGAGATCCCGGAGACGGCACGATGAGCCGCGACGCGGACGACTTCGCCCTTCCGCTCGATCAGCTGCTCACCGGGGCCGCGACCGGACCGATGTCGCGCCTGTTCCCGGGGACATCCGCCGTCCGTTTCCTCGACGCGCTGCGGCAGCAGCCTGACCTGGTCGCGAACCGGATGGTCGGGCTCGCCGGGGAGCTGGTGCAGATCGCGACCGGCGGATCCGAGGTCGCGCCACGCCGGGGAGACCGGCGGTTCGCGGATCCCGCGTGGACGGAGAATCCGTTCCTGAAGCGCCTGGTGCAGGCCTATCTCGCGACCGCCGAGGTGGCCGACGCGCTGGTCGAGGAGACGCCGCTGGAGTGGCGCGACGCCCAGCAGATGAAGCTGGCCGTGACGAACCTCTTCCAGGCGCTCGCGCCGAGCAACAATCCGCTCCTGAACCCCGTGGCTTGGAAAGCCTTCATCGACTCGGGTGGGACGAGCGTGCTCAAAGGCTCCCAGCAGCTGCTCCAGGACATGGCGACCGCGCCGCGGGTGCCGTCCATGGTCGACACCGAGGCGTTCACGGTCGGCGTGGACCTCGCGGCGACACCCGGCTCCGTCGTGTACCGCACCGACATGTTCGAGCTGATCCAGTACACCCCGCAGACCGAGACCGTACGCGCCGTGCCGCTGCTGATCATCCCGCCCACGATCAACAAGTACTACGTGCTGGACCTCGCCCCCGGCCGCAGCCTCATCGAGTACCTCGTGCAGCAGGGTCAGCAGTCGTTCGTGATCTCGTGGCGCAACCCCGGCGCGGAGAACCGCGATTGGGGGTTCGACGCCTACTCGGAGGCGATCATCGACGCCTTCAACGCGGTCGCCAGGATCAGCGGCACCGATTCCGCGCACGTGGTCGCGACCTGTTCGGGCGGGATCCTCGCCGCACTGGCGGCTGCCCATCGGGCGGCGACCGGGCAGATCGATCGCCTTGCGAGCCTGAGCCTGCTGGTCACGATGATCGATCAGAGCAGCGGAGGCGTGACCGGATCCCTGCTCGACGAGAACACGGCGCGGATCGCGATCGAGAAGTCGCAGCGGACCGGGTACCTCGACGGTCGCGACCTGGCCGAGGTGTTCGCCTGGCTGCGCCCGAACGACCTGATCTGGAACTACTGGGTGAACAACTACCTCCAGGGCAAGAAGCCCCCGAAGTTCGACATCCTGTTCTGGAACGCCGACACGACCCGCATGCCGGCAGCGCTGCACAAGGACTTCGTGGAAGCGGCGATGGGCAACAAGTTCGCCAGCCCCGGCGCCGTGGAGGTGCTCGGCACCCCGATCGATCTCGGCGCGCTCACCGTGGACTCCTACGTCGTGGCCGGCTCGGCCGACCACATCTGCCCGTGGGCGAACTGCTACCGCAGCAGCCAGCTGCTCGGCGGCGAGACGCGGTTCGTGCTGTCGACGAACGGACACATCGCCGCGCTCGTGAACACGCCGGACAACCCGAAGTCGAGCTATCAGGCCGGAGATGACAACAGCCACGACGCAGACGTCTGGCGCGAGACCACCCCCATTGTGAAGGGCTCCTGGTGGCCCGACTACGCGGAGTGGCTCGCCCGGCGGTCCGGCGATACCGTGCCCGCGCCGACCACGCTCGGCAGCCCGGACTTCCCGCCGCTGCAGGCGGCGCCCGGCTCGTACGTCCTGGCGAAGTAGCCGCAGCGCAGCAGAAGGAGCATTCATGAGCGATACCGTCACCACCGCACTGCAGGACGAACTCGCGCACTCGCGCGGCACGGACTACTTCCTCATGCGCGAGCAGCTCACCACCGACGAGTCGGAGCTGCTCGATCGGGTCCGCGCTTTCGGGGAGGCCGAGATCCTGCCGCTCGTCAGCGACTACTGGGAGCGCGGCGAGTTCCCGTTCGAGCTGGTCCCCCGCCTCGCCGCTCTCGGGATCGTCGGCGACACCATGCAGGGGTACGGCATGACGCCGATGACGGCCGTCGGCGCGGGCCTCATCGCATACGAGCTCGGTCGGATCGACGGCAGCATCGGAACCTTCCTCGCCGTGCATGTCGGGCTCGCGATGCAGTCCATCTATCTGCTCGGGTCCGAGGAGCAGCGTCAGCGCTGGCTGCCGGAGATGGCCGCCATGACGAAGATCGGCGCGTTCGCGCTCACCGAGCCCGAGCACGGATCCGATTCGATCGCCCTGGAGGCGACCTGCCGGCGCGAGGGCGACGACTGGGTGATCACGGGCCGCAAGCGCTGGCCGGGCAATGCCGTGTGGTGCGACCTCATCGTCGTGTTCGCCCGCGACGTGGAGGACGGACAGGTCAAGGGCTTCGTGATCCAGCGGGACGACCCCGGCTACAGCGCCACCAAGATCGGCGGCAAGGTCTCGCTGCGCATGGTGCAGAACGCCGACATCGTGCTGGACGACATCCGTGTCGGTGAAGACCGCCGGCTGCAGAACTGCCATTCGTTCGCGGATGTGGCGAAGGTGCTCAAGGGCACCCGGAACACGGTCGCGTGGTCATCGACCGGGCACGCCGTGGCGGCGTACGAGATCGCGCTCACCTATGCGCAGCGGCGGACGCAGTTCGGTCGGCCGATCGCGAAGACCCAGGCCATCCAATCCCAGCTCGTGGCGATGCTGGCCGACGTCACGTCGATGCAGCTGTACTGCATCCGGCTCGGTCGACTCATCGACGACGGCGCGCTGACGGACACCATGGCGGCGCTCGCGAAGTACTACTGCAGCACCAAGGCGCGGGACGTGTGCCGTCAGGCCCGCGACATCCTGGGCGGCAATGGCATCACGCTCGACTTCCATGTGATGCGGCACCTGTGCGACATGGAAGCGCTCGTCACCTACGAGGGCACAGCCGAGATCCAGAGCCTCATCGTGGGCAAGCACATCACCGGCCAGAGCGCCTTCGCCTGACCCGACCCGACACGACACGGAGAACCGCATGAACACGCATCTGGACACACCCCGCGATCTGCTCGAGAGAGTCGGCCAGCCGCTCGGCGAGACGGAATGGTACGAGATCACCCAGCATCAGGTCGATCAGTTCGCCGACGCGACCCGCGATCACCAGTGGATCCACGTCAACCCGGCCCAGGCCGCGGCAGGTCCCTTCGGCGGCCCCGTCGCGCACGGATTCCTCACCCTCTCCCTCGTGCCGCTGATCCTCGGCGAGGTGGTCGCGATCGACCAGGTGCGCACCCGCGTGAACTACGGTCTGAACAAGGTGCGCTTCACCGCGCCGGTGCCCGTGGGCGCGGAGATCCGGGGAGTGGTGTCGCTCCTGGGGGCGACGGAGAAGTCCGGCGGCGTCGAGGCCGTGTTCTCCATCACGGTCGAGCTCAAGGGATCCGAGCGCCCGGCGATGATCGCCGAGTCGGTGATCCTCTACCTCTGACCCGATCTGCTCCGGCCTGACCGCCGCGCA
>JAFDWM010000111.1 GCA_018268455.1 Actinomycetota bacterium
TTGCAAGGCTGGACTTCCCGGAGCCTACGATGCCCGCGAGCACGAGGTTCGGAGCGGTGATGATGCCACGGGCGTACAGCACCCACGGGTCGTAGACGAAGGAACCACCGGAGTACAGATCCTGGCCGACGAAGACGCCATCGGAACCGAGTCCGCCCTCCGCGAGGAATGGGTACGCCCCCGCGAGGGTGGCAGACGTGTCCTGATGTCGGGGCAGACGGAACCGGCCTGGTGAACGCAGCTGAGTGGGGCCCGGTTCCCCGGCGGCGGGGAGATACGATGTGCCCCGACGCTCAGCCAACTCGGCCAGAAACTTCGCGCGGGTTTCTTCGCGTTCAGAGTGCTGCTGCTTGGCCTGTAGCTTTGCGGCCGCCTTTTGACGCTGCTTGCGCACTCGACGCTTCTCAGACGCCGGAGCAACGAGGACAGCCGTATGGAGCCGCTCAGCGTCATTCCAGTTCATAACCCCAACCCTCGCTGCTGCTTTAGAGCCGTGATGTTCGCAGGCTCGAACCAGGATGCCCGCTGTTGACGCGGCGCCGCTCGGCGTGCACCAAGGCCGCGCGACTCGCTCGGAAGTCCGTCTTCGGCTTCGACGGTGTGGCGTCGATACAGGGCGACGTGGTCGAAGCTGTGACTGTAGGTGAGGTGGTAGTCACCGTCGCGCCGCTCGTGCTCCAACGGTCCGCTGGGCGGCACGTCGTAGACATACCCGTTCTCCATCGCCGCGCTCGTAGTCTCGTCTCCGTAATCCCAGCTCTTCAGGTGGTCGAGCCCGGCAGCAGGGCCGTCGGCGTCGATCATGTCGAGCACTTCGTCGGCTTCTTCACCTTGTATGAAGACGACGTTGATCCACCGAGCTGCCGGGGTGATGTCTGTCGCGGGAGCGTCGTGCCAGGAGACACGACTCGCTGCGGATGCTGCGGCGTTCAGTCGCTCCTCGGCTTGGTCGATGAATATCGCCGCCTGGTGCAGCTCATCGGCGGCAGCGAGCGCATCCGTCGATCCAACGGCATGGTCACCGTGATCGTCGAACGCACGGGCACGATTGCTGATGTGGGCAGTAGCGAGCTGATCGAGCACCTGCCTCAGCGAACGGATTCCCGACAGCAGGTCGCCGAGCACACCGTAGAGATCCTGGGGGTTCTCGAAGTTGCGTGATGCATGCGCGAGCCCGCGCAGCGCCTCGGACGCTTGACCGGCATCGGCGCCGGGATCGTAGAACGTTGGCATTGGGAATCCTTTTGACTTTCGATGGCGGCATTGATGACCATCAGGTGCGCATCCCAGGTACCGGTCACGATCACTTGAAACCGGCAGCGACCGTAAGGTCAGAGCGATCTCGCAAGCCGATTGCCACTGAAGTGTGACGGCATCGGGCCCTCGGGATAACTGCGTGGGTCGGCCTGCTTTGAGTGCGGATCCAAAGCAGGCCGACCAGACGCCAGCCGGAGATGGAAGGGTCGAGTGCCTATTGGGAAATTGCCCGGTGCTCCCGCGTGCTCGGAAGCACGATGCGTGAAGCGAGCGCTCCTGCGGCGATAAGCCCGATCACGGCGAGGGCACTGCTGACCAGGTACGGCGCATCCCCGGTGAACGCGGGCGCAAAACCGATGCCCAAGTAGAGGGCGATGCCGGTTGATCCGCCTAATTGATCGGAGGCTCGCTGGACACCAGAAGCGATCCCGGCATCTTGGTCGGTGACGCCGCTCACCGCCGCGTACTGGAGACCAACCAGACCGAAGCCCATGCCTGCGGCAATAAGAATCATCGCGGGAATCATCGCTGGTGCTGGTCCATGCATGTGCACGACGATCGCGATGGTGCCCATCGCCAGTGCGGTGAACACGAGGCCAGCGAGGATGCACGCACGCGCGCCCCAACGGTCGAGCAACCTGGGCACGAACGTCGCCGCGATCACGAGCGAGACGGCCAAGGGGATGAGCGTGAATCCTGTCGCCAGCGGGCTGAGCCCCAGACGTTCTTGCAGGTAGAAGGTGAAGAGCAGGAACGACGTTGACAATGCGGCACTCAAAAGCGCGGTGGCTCCGTTCGCGAGGACTCGCGTCTGGTTGCGGAAAAACGTCATCGGCACCAAAGGATTCGCTGCACGTCGCTCAACCACGACGAATAATGCGGCGCACACAAACGAGCCAGCAAGTGCGGCGACCCAGGTCGCGGTATGCGCACCCGAGCCTGCTTCGATGATTCCGAACACGAACAGCAGCGGCGTCGCGGTGAGCAAGATGGCGCCAGGAAGGTCGAGCGGAGCGGACTTCGCCGCGTTTCCAGCGGGGAGGAGGATGCCCGCTGTGACGAGCACGAGCAAAACGAACGGAATCGCCACAAGGAAGATCCATCGCCAGCCATAGAACTCGGTGATGACCCCGGAGAGCACGAATCCGAGCACGAGTCCACAGCTGGCGACTGCTGCCCAGACACTCAGCGCCCGTGACCGTCCGCGCCCTTCGGGGAAGAGCATGACGATGGCCGCCATCGCTGCGGGGAGCGCAAGCGCTTCACCGGCCCCCTGCAGCAATCGAGCGGCGACGAGAATCGGGAATGACCATGCGATCCCAGCCAGCAAGGATGCCGCGCCGAAGATCGCGGTGCCGGTCAGGAGCACGCGTCTCCTGCCGAACACGTCGCCGAGGCGCCCACCCAGCATGAGTAGGCCACCTCCCGTGATCGTGTAGGCGACCACAACCCAGGTCAGTTGACTCTCTGATGCGCCGAACTCGGCGCCGATGGAAGGCAGTGCGACGTTCACGACGGTGACGTCGACGGCAATGAAGAACTGCAGGATGGATAGACAGACAAGGACAAGCCATGCACGCACCGATGATCTATCCCGGTGCCAGGAAATGCGAAAGGACACGAATGCTCCGTTGTTCGAAAGATGAACTCCGGGCAGTAAAAAACACCGCTCCGGACTAACTACGAAGCGACGGAAACGTCAGAGGGTAGATCGCCCCGCCGCTAGCGGAGCGTCCTCGTAACAGCGGCGGCGGCCGCGGCAGAAGCGCCAGACATGCACCCTAAGATATCAGGTGTTGATCCAGTACTCAGGCGAATACCATATGACCGCGGCTACATGACGCCGAGGTTGCCCGAAACGTGCGGCCAGGAGTAATCCTTCCGACTGGCGGTCATGACGATCAACTATCGAACCGCATCCATGAGCTGCGACTTCGAGGTCCTGCTCACACCACCCGGCACAGAGGCAGCGCGGCGGCGGTGAATGCCTGTGCCTGCTGGCCGACGAGGAGTCGCGTCTCGCAGGATGCTTGGATGGCGGCTTGCTCGATGGCGGCGACTGCGGCGTCGAGGTCGTCTGCGGTACGTGCTGAGACAGAGACGAGACCCGTGTAGCGGAGTACTCCGTGCCCGGCAGTGAGGTCGGCCTCTTGCTGGAGCACGTCGTGAAACTCTGCCGTCTGCGATGCATCCTCGATCTGGCCGATCCGCTGACGCTGGGCAGCGTCCGAGATGTACTCGGTCTTCTTCTTACGGATGTCGCGCGCCGCCTGATCGGAGCGCATTGGGGTGCACAGAAGCGAGAACGATCGCTGGATCCCGGTTGAGAGCAGCAGCGGCGCGAGAAACCCGGGGTACACCATCGACCTTGGCCATTCCGAGATCCACAGCACTGCGTGGAAGGCCGAGTCGGTGCGCAGCCTCGACCAGGACTCGTTAACGGCCACGGGACCTGCAGTGGCGAGCGACTGACCAAGTTCACCGTGGCGTTCAAGCGTCGCCGCGACGGCCGGGTCGTACGCCGATCGGAGAATGACCGCGATCTCGCCACACGTCAACCAGGATGACGGCGAGAGATCGGCTGACCGCAACGCGGCAATCAGCGTCGACATTTCTTGACGCAGCACAGCTGCCGCGCCACGAATGCCACCACCGGCTGTGCGGATCTGGCGGGATGCCGCACGCATGTCGAGGGAGAGAGACAGCGTGGTCGCGTGACGTTCTCCGGCGGGCCCGGCGCGGTCGATCAGCTCGGCATACGTGGTCGAGGCCCAGGAGGCGTCGGCGTTGCCGTGTGATGCCCACCATTCGGCAAGCCCTGTCCCAGAGTCGGGCAGCGTGCGTTCCAGCACCTGGAGCATCGAGATGCGTCCTGAGCGGCAGACGGTTGCGAGCACCCGGCTCCACGAGCTGACTCGGCGTTCCTGTTCGCCGGGGTCGAGGAGCACGAATGCGGGATGCGAGACGGCAACGATCGCCGTGAGCGTTTCAGCGGTCGGATCATGCACCATTCCTGCGCCGGTGGCGGGGTCGTCGTACTCGCGGAGCCGCGCCATGTCGCCGGGAAGCGCGAGAGTCCCCGCGGGCCGAGGTTTCACAACTCGTCGACGGTAGAGAAGTTGCCCGCCAGTGGTCTTCCATATCCACCAGATGACTACGGGGATCCACTCGACGACCGCGCGCCCCGCGATCCGGATCCACACCACGGCCGCCGCGGCAAGCCACACGGGTGCGGAGAACGCGATGAGAATCCCGCCGCCAGCGTAGAACGCCCACACGAGCGTGCCGACCCCGAG
>JAFDWM010000112.1 GCA_018268455.1 Actinomycetota bacterium
CGCCTGGCTCGTCTGGGTCCTCATCGCCGACGGCATCTGCACCGTCGACAGCATCCACGCCGAAGTCGCAGAGCTCGACGCCACCATCGACTTCGGCGACCAAGGACTCCAAGGCTTCCTCGACGACCTCCAACAACGCGGACTCGTCACCCGACGCTGAGACACCGCCGATCACCGGGCCCGGATCCCACCGCAGGGGTCGCCACGGCGCGCTGACCGGCGGCGCCCCCGGTGCGCCGTCCTCCGGCCGGACATCGGGTTCCCTCAGCCTCGATCTCTAGAATCGTCCCGTGACGTCCCGCCGCGAAGCCCGTGAAGCCCGTCAGTCCGCCGAGGCCGCGGCTGCCGACTCCGACGCCTCCGCCGAGCCGCGTGACGACCTGGCCGCATTCTTCGGCGACGCGACGACGGCGGACCGCGACGGCTCGGGACACGGCGGATCCGGACACGGCGGCTCCGGACACGGCGGATCCGGACACGGCGGCTCCGGACACGGCGGCTCGGGTCGGGGCGGGTCCGCGGACGGCGACGGATCCCGCGGGCGCAGGCCCCGCCGCCCGCTGCTCAAGAGCGCCCGCTTCTGGGTGCCGATCTCGATCCTGCTGGTGCTGATCGTGGCGGGCGTCGCCGGCGGCGTCGCCGCCAAGAAGCTGTACGACCAGGCGATGTCGGCGAAGTCCGACCTGGAGCAGGCCATCCCGCTGGTCGGGCAGGTGCAGCAGAGCATGCTGGCCGGCGACACCGCTTCCGCGAAGGCGTCGATCACGCAGATCACCGCGCTCACGGCGGCGGCCAAGCAGAAGACCAGCACAGGTCTGTGGCGCAACGCCGAATGGGTGCCCGTGGCCGGCGCGAACCTCACCGCCGTGCGCGTCACCGCCGATTCCGCCGACACGCTCGTGCGCGACGCCGTCAGCCCGCTGACCGCGGTGGATCTGCAGGCGCTGATGCCGAAGGACGGCGCCTTCGACGTGAAGCACCTCGCCTCCCTCTCGGACGACGTGAACCGTGCCGACAAGACGGTGACGCAGATCCGGCACGATCTCGCCGCGCTGGACCGCTCCGCGCTGATCCCCCAGGTCGCGTCGGGCGTCACGAAGCTCGACGACGAGCTCGCGAAGGTCGGTCCGATCCTCACCCCCGCCCACAATGCCCTCACGATCCTCTCCAAGGCGCTCGGGGCTGACGGCCCGCAGCACTATCTGCTGATCTTCCAGAACAACGCCGAGTCCCGCGGCACGGGTGGCAACCCGGCAGCCATCGCCCTGCTCACCGCCGACAACGGGCGCATCACGCTCACGCAGCAGGCCGGATCCGGCGACTTCGCCAACGGCCGCGATCAGCCGATCATCCCGCTGGATCCACAGCTCGAGGCCCTGTACGGCACGAAGGTGGGCCGTTGGATCCAGGACTCCACCCTCTCTCCGGACTTCACCGATACGGCGAACATCGTACGTGCCTACTGGGCCGAGTCGTTCGGCACCCCGATCGACGCGGTGGCCTCCTTCGACCCGGTGGCGCTCAGCTACCTGCTGCGCGTCATCGGCCCCGTGCCCCTCCCCACCGGCGACGTGCTCACCGCCGACAACGCGGTACCGCTGCTGCTGAACGAGGTGTACACGAAGTATCCCGAAGGCCCCGAGCAGGACGCCTTCTTCGCCGCCGCCGCGAAGGCGGTGTTCGATGGGCTGCTCACCGCGCACCCGGATCCGAAAGCACTGCTCGACGCCCTGTCCCACGCGGCGAACGAGGGACGCCTCATGTACGCCCCCGGTGCTCCGGAACAGGCGAAGCTGCTGGCCGGCACCCCGGTCAGCGGAACGATGCCGACCTCCAACGACCAGGCCACCGTGCTGGGCGCCTACGTCGACGACGTCACCGAGGGCAAGCTCGACTACTACATGCGCATGGGCATCACGGCGAAGACGACGCAGTGCGAGAAGAGCGACGCCCCCGCCTTCAGCAGCACGGTCACGCTGACGAACACGCTCGACCCCGCGGCCGTCGCGGACCTCCCGGTCTACATCTCACCCGCGCGGTTCTTCGCGAAGGGCGACGTCTCCACCGACCTCTACCTCTACGGCCCGGTCGGATCCTCCCTCACCGGCGTGACGGTGAACGGCCAGCCGGTCGCCGTCACGGGGCAGCCCCACCTGGGGCGCACCGCGGTCAAGGTCAACGTGCTCACCCACCCCGGCGACACCGTCACCGTGGAAGCCTCGTTCAGCGCGCCGGCCGGCGCCTTCGGACCGCTCGAGGTGCGGCACACCCCGATGGTCGCCGATACCCCGGTCACCATCGACGCGCCGGGCTGCGCTGCTGAGAAGTAGCGGATCCATTCCGCCCCTCACGGGGTCTCCGAGGCTACGACGCCCTGCGCGCGGGGACTACGGCGTCACCGGCGGCGCGGACGGCGTGGTCCCGGTGTCCGGTGGCGGCTCGGTGTCGGGCGACGGTTCTGTGGCCGGCGGCGGATCCTCCGGAGCGGTCGTCGTCGGCGGGGCGGCTGGAGTGTCGGTACCATCCGACGTGCCGCGGTCGCCGCTGCCCTGCCCGCTGCCTGGAGAAGTGCCCGCGTCGGCGATGAGCGCGGCGAGGGCATTCCGCCAGGCGTCCCACGGAGCGAACCATGGTGGAGTGAACGGATCCGACGACGCCATCTTGATCGCCGCGTTGGTCACCGCATTGCGCAGATCGGCCGACCCGTCCGAGTTCGCCTCGACGGCCTGCACCGCATAACCGGGCATGGTGCCGATGAACGCGGTGACCGTCGTGTGGAACGCCATCGCCGCCGCGACGAGCTCGTCCTGCGCTGCGGCCGTGCTCTTCTCTGCCGCCGTCAGGGCCGCGGGATCGGCCGTGCGCGCGGGCTTGACCGGCACCGCCACGGCCGCCACCGCCTCGGCGTAGGTCTGCCGGGCCGTCTCTGCCGCGACGCGGGCAGGCTCATCGCTGATCCCCTGCAACGCTGCGAGCGGCGCCTCGAACTCGGCCGCGACGCCCGCGGCTTCCTCCACCTGATCCGCCAGCTCGTCGATCGCCGCCGCGGCGGCGGCCGCGCGCTTCGGATCGGCCGTGGCGGAGGGCGACGGAGAGGGCTTCGCCGTGCTCGGTGAGGCAACAGACCAGCCGATCCCGGCGAGCGTCACGGCGACGCCGACGGCCATCGCGATGAGCTGGCCGCGGGTGAGGCGCACGCCCGGGCCCTGCCGTCGCGGCGCGGATCCGAATCCGTCCAGCAATGACGACCCCCTCGTCCCGCGTGAATCCGATCGGGGATCGCGCGGGTCGTCCGCGGGCCCGGGGAAATCGCCCTCAGGCTCAGAGGGACCGCGTTTCGCGGTGGTGCGCTCGTCTTCGGCGCCCTTACCGGTCATACGTTCCCCTTCCCTCCGCTCGCCACGACTCCCCTGGACTCTAGCGACAGCCTCAGCGCCCCGACCGGGCATTCTCACAGGAACGCGGCGGCCTCCGGCGCCCCGCTCCACGCCCCGTCCGCTCGCCGCCGCCGCAACTACCTCGGCGTCGCGGTCACGAGGATCGGCAGGTGGTCCGACTCGCCCTGCGGCAGGGTCCGCACCGACTCCACCACGAACCCCGACGCGGCGGCGAAATCATAGAAGCCCCGGAAGACGCGATAGCGCGTGTACGTGTGATGGTCGCTCATGACAAGCTCGTAGCCGACGTCACGCATGTGCTCGCTGAGCCGCTCCTTGAACACCGGATAGTTGAAGTCTCCGACGATGAGCTGCGGCAGGCCCCAGCCGAGCTCAGACAGTTCGGACAGCGCGGCGCGGATCTGATCCCGCCGTAGCGCATTGCGTGCCGTGAGCGGTGCCGCGTGCAACGAGGCGATAAGGACATCGCGCCCGGCGTCGATGTCGCGCAGGCGAACCCCCAGCAGACGCTCGTGCGCGGGCCGCAAGACGCGGTCGTGCAACGACTTCTTCACGGAAACCGCCGCCATGTCGACGAGGTTGAACGCGCTCGCCCGGTAGTAGATCGCGAGTCCCAGACGGTTGTTCTGAGTGGTGTGCGCAAGCACCAGGCCCCCCACCGACTCCGGCAGCGACAAGGTGTCGCCCTCCTGCAGGCACAGCACGTCGGGATCGTTGGCCTCGACGAGGTCGCCGAGCTCATGCACCGCCCGGTGCTTGCGCAGGTTGTAGGAGATGATCCGCACCCTCCCCACGCTACTCGCGCCCGCTAGCCCCGCGCTGGGCGGGCGTGCCGTGCGCCCCGGGTCTTGCGGATCTGGATCCCTCTGCCTGCCGCACATTCGCAGGCAGGATGTCGACGGCAACTCCGTGTGCTTCCACCCGTTGCCCTCCGCCCGGTTCTGTCGCTTCGACGCGCTCGGTTCCACGTGCTTGGTTCCACGTGCTCGTTCGTTTCCACCCGCTCGGGAGGAGAACTCGCATTGCGGAGGACGGATCCGCAGGGAATCTCCTCTGTCAAGCCCCGGGTTTGTTAGAGGCTGATTTTGTCCCGTTCGCTGATTGCTAGGGGCTT
>JAFDWM010000113.1 GCA_018268455.1 Actinomycetota bacterium
CGAGTACAACCATGACCGCCGGCACTCATCGCTCGGATACCTCGCACCGGTCGACTACGCTCGGCAATGCACCCATCAACTGGAAACCGACGACTCGCACAGCGACCGGACCGAATGAAGGGGGCGGCCCACCGTCGTGGTGGGCGCGGATGTTCCGGCGGCGCGGAAACGACGAAGGACCCGGCGACCGGGGTCGCGCGGGTCCTTCGTGACGTGGGGTGCTCAGCCGATGTAGTCGGCGAGGTCCTGCTCGAGGGCGAACTTCGGCTTGGCGCCGATGATCGTCTTCTCGACCTGGCCCTTGTTGAAGACCTTCATTGCCGGGATCGACGTGATCTGGTACTCCATGGCGAGCTGCGGGTTCTCGTCGACGTTGAGCTTCAGAACCGTGATCTTCTCGGGGTTCTCGGTCTGGATCTCGTCGAGGATGGGGCCGACCATGCGACAGGGTCCGCACCACGCCGCCCAGAAGTCCACCAGGACGGGGCCTTCGGCGTCGATGACGTCCTGCTGCCAGGTGCTCTCACTCGTGGCCTTGGCGGTCATATGTCTGTCTCCTTAGGAATCGACACGTGGGTGTCAGAGGGGAAAACGCAGCGGATGCCGCAATTGTTCCGCGCTCAGGCGGGGGTCGGCAGCCCGTCGATCAGTGCGGCGTCCTGCGCGGGGGCACCCGCGTCGCCGCGCGCGGCGAGGTAGTGCTCGAGGTCGAGGGCGGCGACCGTGCCGCTGCCGGCCGCGGTGACGGCCTGGCGGTAGGTCGGGTCGATGACGTCGCCCGCGGCGAAGACACCGGGGACGGAGGTCTTCGAGGTGCGGCCGTCGACCCACACGGTGCCGTGCTCGGTGATGTCGAGGACGTTGTGCACGAGGTGCGTGCGGGGGTCGTAGCCGATCGCGACGAACACGCCGTCGAGGGCGAGGTCGCGCTCGGACCCGTCGACGGTGTCGCGCAGACGCACGCCGGTCACGGCATCCTCACCCAGGACGTCGATGACCTCGGCGTTCCAGACGAACTCGATCTTCTCGTTGGCCTTGGCGCGGTCCTGCATGATCTTCGAGGCACGCAGCTCGTCGCGACGGTGGATCACGTAGACCTTCGAGGCGAACTTCGTGAGGAACGTCGCCTCTTCCATCGCGGAGTCGCCGCCGCCGACGACGGCGATGACCTTCTCGCGGAAGAAGAAGCCGTCGCACGTGGCGCAGTACGAGACGCCACGGCCCGACAGGCGGGTCTCGCCCTCGATGCCGATCTTGCGGGGCGCGGAACCGGTGGCGAACACGATCGCCTCGGCCTCGTGCGTCTCGCCGCGGCCGAGCGTGACGGTCTTGATGTCGCCCGAGACGTCGAGCGACACGACGTCGTCGTACACGACCTCGGCGCCGAACTTCTCGGCCTGCTCCTGCATCTTGGTCATGAGGTCGGGGCCCATGATGCCCTCGGGGAACCCGGGGAAGTTCTCGACCTCGGTCGTGTTCATCAGCTCTCCGCCGGCCTCGACCGAGCTGGCGACGACGAGGGGCGACAGGTTCGCGCGCGCCGCGTAGATCGCCGCGGTGTAGCCCGCCGGACCCGAGCCGATGATGATGACCTTGCGCACGATGATTCCTCTCTTCGTCTGGGCGATGTTCGCGCCCGGACAGTTCAACCCATGGTAGCCGCGTGGCATTCCACGGACCGGGGGCTCACCGGCCCGGCAGGAAGCGGCGGACGGCACGGAACGCCACGCCCAACTCGGGGGTGCGAAACAGGGCCAGGATGCCGCCGTAGACCAGCAGTGTCACACCGCCGATGAGCGCGGCGCCGAGGAGTCCGGGGAGACGCTCGGAGACGGCCCACCCCTCGACCCCGCCGAGAAGGAGGAAGACGGCCCACCCCGCGGCCGCTGCAGGGACGGCCGCGAGCAGGAAGCGCAGGACTCCGCGGAACGCCGCACCGAGACCGAGCGGACCGATCTTCCGCCGCAGGAGGGTGATCGCGAGTGCGAACTGCAGGATGTTCGCCACGGACTGTCCGAGGGCGATCGCGAAGGCGAGCCAGGTCAGGGGCAGGATGCCGGCGTGGACGAGCGCCGACGCGGCCAGAGCCGTCGCGATGACGAGCGCCGCCTGCACGAGCGTGTACACGAAGGGAGTGCGGGTGTCCTTGAGGGCGTAGAAGGTGCGCTGGATGCCGAACTGGAACGACAGCGGCAGGAGCGCGAGCAGGTACGCGCCTAGGACCCAGGCGAAGGCGACGGCGTTGTCCGGCGTTGTCGTGAACAGGCGCGCCAGCGGCACGGAGGCCACGGCCATCGCGGCGAGGATGCCGACCATGAAGATGCCGACGGTCCGGGTGAGCGAGGACAGGTCGGCGGTGACCGCATCCGTCCGTCCCTCCGCGACGTGCTCGCTGAGCTTCGTGTAATACGGGGTCCCGAGGGAGAGGACGATGACGGAGAACGGGAGCATGAACAGGAGCCACGCGTTCTGCAGCGTCGCCCCGGCCGCCGCGGGACCCGAGGCGGCACCCACGATGTTGATCTGGAAGGCGCCGGCGATCTGCCCGACGACGACCATGAGGAACGTCCAGCCGGCGAGGCGGCCGATCTGGCGGAGGCCGATGCCCCGCCAGCCGAAGTCGGGCCGCACGTGCAATCCCGCTCGCCGCCAGAACAGGAACAGGATGCCGGCCTGCACGACGATCCCGAGGGTCGCGGTGCCGCCCATCAGCGCGATCATGCCCGCCGTCCAGCCCGAGGCCGACTCGTAGGTGCCGAACAGCACGATGAAGACGCCGAAGCCCGCGATCGAGATCAGGTTGTTCACGATCGGCGACCAGGCGAACGGCCCGAAGATGCGGTTCGCGTTGAGGATCTCGCCCACGAGCGCGTACAGCCCGTAGAAGAGCAGCTGCGGCAGACACCAGTAGGCGAGGGCGAGGGTGAGCGTCTTCGCCGCCGGGTCGGTGAACCTCCCCGCGTAGATCTCCACGAGCACGGGCGCCGCCACGACGGCGACGATCGTGACGACCAGCAGGGCGAGGACGCCCAGGGTCAGCAGTTTCGACACGAAGGCGCTGCCGCGGTCGTCGTGCGTCTTCACGGCCTTGACGATCTGCGGGACGATCACCCCGGCGAGGAGCCCCGAGGAGATGAGCGCGAACACCGAGTTCGGCAACTGGTTCGCGATCGCGAACGAGTCCGCAGCCTTCGCGCCGACGGTGCCGACGGCGACCGTGAGCACGATGTTGCGGATGAGTCCCGTGATGCGGGACGCCATAGTGCCGGCGGCGACGGTGGCGCTCGCGCGTCCGAGGCCGGCCATCAGGGGGCCACCGGCATCCGCTTGCGCCGTCGGACCGTCCGGATGACGCCGAGGACGAGGAGGGCGGACACGAGGACGGTGAGGATGACGAGGGCCACCGACTCCCATTCGGCGCGCACCGACACCTCGACGGTCTCGCTCCGCCCGATATCGACGCCGGACGGGGTGCGCAGCTGCAGGTCGACGGAGGATTCGCCGCTGCCCACGAGGGCGGAGACGGGGATCGCGACGCGGCTGGTCTGCTGGGCGCCGATCTCGACCTCGGTCGTCGACTCGATCACCAGACGCGCGTCACCGGGCGAGGCGAGCAGGTCGACACGGGCCGGCCACGGCAGGTCGTTGCGGACGGTGAAGACGAGGGGCGCGGAGGTCCCGGCGAGGGTGATGGGGCCGCCGAGGACGAGGGCGACGCCGTCGGTCCAGGTGGCGATGCGCTCGCGCTGCGCCTGGATCGCGGCATCCCATCCCTCGCGGTCGTCGAGCCACGCGTTTCCGAGCAGCTGCAGCTCGGTCGCCCGCTCCGACGAGGTGAGCAGCGTCGGGTCGCCGAGCACACCCGAGATGCGCTGCAGACCGCCCTGCGCGGCGCGGAACCCGTCGATCACCGCGACGCGGTCCTGGTCGGCGGGGACGGAGTCGACGTCGACCGCAGTGGCGGGAGCCGCGAGGAGGCCGTCGAGATCGGTCGCCGTCCAGCCGGGGAGCCCGGTCGCCGCGTCGATCGCGCCGCGCAGGGCAGCCTGGGACCGACCGTTCGCGCGGTCGACCGTGACGAGCAGGGGGTCGGCGAGGTCGCCTACGGCCGCCCGCGCCGTGAACTCCGCCAGGAGCGCTCCGCGGGCGGTGTCGGCATCGGTCGCGGAGGCGTCCTCGAGCAGGCGCGAGAGGCCGGCGTCGTAGACGAGCAGGTCCGTGTCGGCCGAGACCGCGTGCGCCCCGGCATCCGATCGCACCACCGAGCTCGGCAGGAGCGTGACGGGCGCGTCATCGCCGCCCGTCACGGCGCCCAGGGCGGCGACGGTCTCGGCGCCGGCAGCGGCTCTGGCGCGAGGAAGGCCTCCGTGTCCCCCAGCGGCGGCGGCGCAAACGCGTCGGATCCTCGACCGTCGACG
>JAFDWM010000114.1 GCA_018268455.1 Actinomycetota bacterium
GCGATCGCGATCGTGACGGCGGCGTAGGTGATGATGCGCTCTCGTCGTCGCCGGCGGAAGATCAGCAGCCATCCGACGAGCGACCACATCAGGACGGCGACGATGCCCTCGATCATCCGAAAATCTCGGAATATCGAGACTCGCCGAACGCCGAGGCTCGGATTGCTGCCGCAAGCCCGTCTGCGACGAGCTCGGCGGCGATCTCGCTGTCGCCTTTGAGGTCGCCGCGGGTCAAGATCCGTCCCCGGGTATGGGGCGGGATGTCCGGAAGCAGCGCGTCCTGCAGGTCGCACGCGTGTTGCTCGTCGTGACCGAGGAGCATGTGAGCGAGCTCGTGCAGCACGAACTGTTGGCGATGCAGTACGGAGTCTGTGTGCGCGTGGAGGATGAGATCCTCGCGCTCTGTGATCAACCAGATCGCGCAAAGCCCGTCGCTGACCTTGAGGTCTGAGAGCTCGACGATCCGCAACGCCCGCTGACGCCTCTCCTTCACGGCACCGAGCAGGGCGTCGAGCGTGAAGCAGTCCCCGAGCCCCAGTTCGGCGATGGCCTGTTCTGCGGTTGCTTCGATGTCCACGGGTGGTCCCCCCGCCGTTGGAGTCTCGTCGGCATCGCCTCCGGCCGGAGGCGGCGTCGGGAGGCTACGTGCGGCTCACTTCCTCGTCCAGGAATTTGCTGATCGCGTGCAGCGCTTCCGGTGAGATATCGCCGAGCGTGCGGGCCGCGTACGACTTCACCTTGGCCGCGCGCATGGATCGGACAAGGTCCAGCTGCGCACTCACCTTGGTGGGAACAGCGGCATCCGGCTCGCCGATCAGGAAGGCGGTGTCGACGTCGAAAAAGGCCGCCAACCCCTCGAACACGGCGGAGTCGCGCACATAGCGGTGCCCATTCACCATGTAAGTCCATCGGGACCGCGAGAGATTCGTGCCCCGTCCATCGAGAAACGCGGCGATCTGCGCGAAGGTCGGCTCCGCGCCCGACTCCGCGATGGCAACATCCATCAAGAGACGCAGGCGCTTGGCCAGATCCTCCGCTGCCGCCTTGCTCTCATCCTCGGTCATGGACGTCTATTCATCCTCCTCGAAACGAACCCGGTCGAACGCATGATCGGGCGTTGAGAGTGCTCAATCTACGCTTTGCGCATGCTCAAATCAAGGGTTGCGCATGCTCAATCCGGATGTTAGACCAGATTCTCACAAGCATTTGAGCATGCTCAACATGATTGGCGAGGCGCCCCCGTCACAAGCGGAGTCGCCAACGTCGCCGCGTCAGCGCGCGTTCCAATCCAGGCCCTGACTCGCGCTGCGACCAGGGCTACCGCGGTTGAAGCAGCTCACCTTGTTGTTGCGCGGGACGGATCCACGACCCGCTCGGCAACGGCTAGGAGGGTGTGGGATGGCTTTGACCGAGGAGGCTCATGTCGCGCGGGAATCCAAGCTCGACGAGCTCCACGAACAACTGACAGACGCGGTCAGTGCGCTTGTGACTGCGGAGGACTGGACGCGGGCGCTGGCCTTCGCGGCGCAGTTCCGGTCGAGGAGCTTCGGGAACACGCTTCTGATCTGGCAGCAGCATCAAGCCGCGTTCGAGGCCGGCCGTGTGCCCGATCCGACTCCGACGTACGTCGCCGGCTACAAACAGTGGCAGCAATTGGGCCGACCGGTGCTGAAGGGTCAACAGGGTTACGGGATCCTCGCCCCGGTGACCGGGCGGTTTGCATCCGCGGCGCCGGCGGATGCCGAGTCGTGGCGTCGTCTCGCGCCCCGTGAGAAGCCGCGCTCAGGAGAGATCGTCCGATCGAGGATGGTCGGGGTCCGTGCCGCGTACGTGTGGGACATCTCGCAGACCACCGGCCCCAACACGCCGACCCTACCGGAGCCGAGGCTCCTCGAAGGTGAGGCCCCTACAGGTCTGCATGACGGTCTGATCGCGCAGGTGCGAGAGGCCGGGTTCGAGTTTCTGCCAGTGCCGGATGAGGGCATGATCCGTGGCGCGAACGGACTCACGAACTTCCAGGCACGCCAGGTCGCGGTACGAACGAACATGGACGCCGCCGCACAGGTGAAGACCCTCGCGCATGAACTCGCTCATGTGAAGATGCACGGCCCCGATCAGGAGCAAGCCCGGCAGCATCGCGGCATCGGTGAGGTGGAGGCCGAGTCGGTCGCCCTGATGGTGGGCGCGGCGCATGGGATGGATACCACCGCTTACACGATCCCGTACGTGGCGGGGTGGGCGATGGCGTCGGATGGGAAGGAACCGGTCCAGGTCGTGCGGGCTACGGCGGAACGGGTGCGGAAGGTCGCGATCGAGATCCTGGACCGCCTCGACACCGTGCAGATCAGCGACGGTACCCCGCCCGGTCTCGCCCGGGACAGTGGCGGGGTGGCAGCGCGGGTTCAGTCGACCCGGTCTCGGTCTGTAACCGCGACGTCGACGGAGCGTCCGCGTAGGTCGGTCCCAGTCCAGGGGTTGTGATGATTGCCGCGCAGTTGCTCGTTCCGATTGCCGGGATGGCTCTCGAGGAGGCGGCCCTGCACTATGCGATTGCGCGTGTGCCGGTCTTCCCGTGCGTGCCGGGTGGGAAGCGACCGCTCTTGGACCACGGGTTCCATGAGGCCAGCGCCGACGTGGAGGATGTGACTCGGTGGTGGCGGCGCTGGCCGACCGCGAACATCGGCATTCCAACCGGGCCCGCGTCAGGGCTGGAGGTCGTCGACGTCGACGTCAAAGGAGCCGAGCCACGGGGCCCGGCATCCTGGCAACGTGCGACCCGCGCAGGTCTCCTCATCGGCTGGGCTGCGCATGTGGTCACACCGTCCGGTGGACTGCACGCCTACCATCCAGCCGCGGAGGGCGAACAGCGGTCGTGGGCATCGGGGAACGCACAACTCGACTTCCGTGGTTCCGGTGGCTATGTGGTCGCACCGCCCTCTCGGATCGTGGTCGACGGTAGGGCAGCGGTCTACCGTCTCCTTGAGGTGTCGTCGGAGGCTGCGGCACCAGTCGACGCGGCCCGACTGCGGGACTTCCTCGACCCCCACCCGTTGCGCACGTTCAATCCAGGTCGACCGTTCCAGGGGACGGTGCAGGAACGCGCGGAGCGTCTGGCGAAATGGCTGCACAGGCAGAGCGAGGGGCAGCGCAACCAGGGCTTGTTCTGGGCGTCCTGCCGTCTCATCGACGAGGGGGTCGACTATCAGGATGCGTTGCAAGCGCTGGGGCCGGTGGCGGAGGAGATCGGTCTGCCGCCGAGGGAGATTCTGCGCACGATCCAGTCCGCCTACCGCACCTCCGAGCCCGCCGCGACCGCCCGACCGTCGGTCGAGAGATCGTCGCGCCCGTGGTCACCGCGATCCGGCGGCCCGCCTCATCGAGGGCAGGCGCCGGCATGAATCCTAAGGTGGGCGCGCAGGGCGGGCGGCTCGCGGTCGTCACGGCGGTCGCAGGTACCGTGTTGATCGCGTGCGGTGCTTTCTGGTTGTCGTTCACGGCGTTGGCGGATCTGGCTCGTCGGTCGGGGATCAATCGGGGGCAGGCGTGGGCGTGGCCGTTGATCGTGGATGGCATCATCGTCGTCGCCACGGTCGCGGTAGTCGCGCTCGCCGGACAGCGGGCGGCATGGTATCCGTGGCTGCTGCTGATGGTCGGGGCCGGCCTATCGGTGGTGGCGAACTCCTTGCATGCGGTCGTGACCGCAGATGCCGATGTCGCGCCGATCTTGGCGGCGTCGGTCGCGGCTGTGCCACCGCTGGTACTCCTCGCCATCACTCACCTCACGGTGCTCCTCACCCGACCCCGCATCCTCACCGAGCCCGTCTCGGACGACGGAGCACAGGCGCACGATGTCGAGCTCGTCGCCATGTCCTGCCCTAGAACTGCCTTGCTCGCACCGACGGCAGGTCCGACGCCGATACTCGAATCGCCGGAGTCCGCGTCCGGGCGGCGAGATGCTGTGGTGGCGGCACAAGCGACGGCACCACCGGAATCTGGCACCGTCGTGGAGCAGCGTCGGGGGCGAGCTACCCGGCTCCGAGCCGCGGGCTGGTCGAACAAGAAGATCGCCCGGGCGATCGGCGTGCATCCCAGCACCGTGGGCCGCTGGTTCCGATGCCCCGACCCGACCCTCGGCGTCGACGCTGAGGCTGCTGTTCCAGAGCCCGAGCCGACTCACGAACAGGAAGGAGTCCGATCATGAACGAGCACTATCACCGGCCGGAGAG
>JAFDWM010000115.1 GCA_018268455.1 Actinomycetota bacterium
GAGATCAACACGGCGCAGATCATCAACCATGTCCGTGCGGAGTGGTCCCCGGCGCGCCCCGACCCGGTTCCGAAAGACTGGGACGACCGTGGCGGTTTCGAGGACGCGGTTGACGAGACGTCGAGCACGTCGGTGCTGTCCTGGGTGGGGCGCCGCTGCAAGATCGTGAAGGGCGACAAGAGCCTTCTCACGTCGTCCAGTGCGGCGCAGCGTGCCGCGTCCGTGGAGCTGCTGCGCTGCATGGACATCGCCTACAGCGGATCCGGAACCATCGTCCCGGACGCCACCCTCGACGTCGGACAGGTTGTGCTCCTCACCGAGGACCGGTTCCGGATCAACCGGCTCCAGGTAGACCTGAACGGCGGGGCGACGCAAGTCACGCTCGGGGTGCCCCCGGACGACATGAAGGTGATCCTCGCCCGCGCACTCACGGTCCCCCCGGATCGGCGCACCCGGGAGATCGTCGTCAGTATCAACCCGCTCCGGACGGTGCTCGCATCGGACCCGACCGGGTCGCAAGTGCAGGTCACCCCGACCGCGGCCGTGGCCGGTGTGAAGGTCGGCGAGCTGGTGGAGGTGCTGCACACGGGCAAGGGTGAGCGGATCGCGATCGCGAGGTTCATCGGCGGTGCCACCTACCGGCGTCTCGTCCTCAACGACCAGCCCTGGTGTTTCTTCCCGCTCGACGAGCTCACCGGAACCCCCGTGGACCTCATGGGCAACGTCATCCCGGCGTCTATGACGGGGGTGACTCTCGGGGTGCCGGGGATCGGTGGCGACGACACCTCCGCCTCTGTCAACGGGACCAATGGTGCGGGCATCGTGCTCCCCAAGGCCGCGTTCAACGGGACAACCAGCTTCACGGTGGAGGTGCTCGCGCAGGCCACGAACATGACCACGGCTCGGCATATCTTTGGGATGAACGGGGCCGGGCAGGCGCTCGGATTCTTCCTCGCGCACACGAACGCGGCGGCGATGGACGCGCAGACCGGCGCGACCTGGCCGAACCCGATCGGATCCGTGGTCACCGAACCGGCACCGTCCGCGGTGCACCACTGGGCGCTCACCTATGACGGGACCGACGCGAAGCTCTACCGCGACGGGGCGCAGATCGCGTCCGAAGCGCAGGAGTGGACGATCACGAATCCGGTCTCGGATCTGGTCATCGGCGGTCGAACGGGGCAGGCCGGGTTCCTCGGCACGATCTCCGGTTTCGCATTCCACAAGACGGCCCTGCCAGCGTCGCGGATCCTCGCGCACGCGCAGGCCGCGGGCATCATCTGAAAGGCATCACCATGAAGAATCGACTCCTCGGCGTCATCCTGGCGCTCGCGGCGGTCCTGACCCTCCTGAGCGCCCCGTCCGCAGCGGCGGCGACGTCCTGGATCAGCGGGCATGTGCAGAACCGCGGCTGGATCGACGGTGCATCGAGCATCGTCGTGGACGGCGCGACATGGGTCGGCACTGTCGACAGCACGAACCGCCTCGAAGCCGTGCGTCTCAACAACCCCGCGGAGGCCGCATTCACGATGCGCGGACACGTGCAGAACGTGGGCTGGGTGGATCAGCAGCGCCTCCCGGATGGGCGTGTCATGGTCGGCACCACGGGGCGTTCACTGCGTCTCGAGGCCGTGCAGCTCACACCGATGCACCCGGAGGTATGGACGGTCTGGTGCCAGGCGAACGTCGCCGGGAAGGGGTGGCTCGATCCTGTGAAGAACGGGGCGACGTGCGGCACGACCGGGGAGGCCCGGAAGGTGCTGACGATGCGGATCTGGGTGACCCCTACGGACACCCCGACCTCGGAGCCCACGGTTCCGCCGACGACTGAGCCCACGACTGAGCCCACGGACGTGACCCGTATCGCGACGGTGGGCGACATCGGCCCCGAAGGAGCGGATAACCTGGCCGCGATCGGGAAGACCGGGAGGCCGCTGCTGATGCTCGGTGACCTCGGCTACACGATCTCCGCGCAGGCCTTCTGCGACATGCTGAAGGCTCGCGTGCAGGCTCCGGTGATGTGGGTGCAGGGCAACCACGAGAACCGCAACGCCAAGGCACAGGATCAGCTCACCACCGAGTACCAGAAGTGCATGCCGGCCTACCCCGACAGCACGGGTGAGGTCGGGGTCGCACAGGTCTACAAGACCGAGCACGCCTGGATCATCACCGGCAGCCCCGCAGAGGCGGAACCCGGCGCATACCTTCCCGGTGGGGCACGGTGGGTGTGGATGCGGGATCAGATCCGCGCCGCCAACGCGGCGGGGGTGTTCGCGATCGTCGCTGTTCACGAACCGGATTACACGGTCGGTGAGCACGGGCGGCCGTCGAAGGACTCCGAGCAGAAGGCGATCTCGAACCTCGCCGAAGCCGAGGGAGTCAAGCTCGTGCTGACCGGCCACGACCACAACTACTCGCGCGTGCAACCCCGCCCGACCGCGCCCACGTTCATCGTCGCGGGGATGGGTGGGCACGAGGTCCGCCCGGTCGCGGACCCGAACCCGCTGTACCAGGCGTGCCCCGGCACTCCGGGCTGGCTCGAACTCGACATCACCGCGGACCGGATCACCGGGCACGTCGTGGGCACCTGCACCGACGACTTCACCATCACGAAAGGCTGAACCTTGGGCAAGTACGACGACCTCTCCGAAGGCATCATCGAAGGCGCTCAGGGGCACCTCGCCTGGTCGGAACGCGCCGCCGCGATCGTCGCCGACATCGACACCCGACTGGATGCCGTCACCCCGCCCACGAGCGGTGGGATTGGCCTCGACTCGCCAGAGTTCACCGGGACGCCGAAGGCACCTACCGCGGCACCGGGCACCGCGACGACGCAGATCGCGACGACCGCGTTCGTCGCCGCAGCGGTCGGTGCCGGTAGCGGCGGCGGTGGGGATCTGACAGGCACGGGATCCCCCCAGGGTGTCGTCACGGCATCGCCCGGCACCTACTACACCGACACGACCGGGGCATGCGGTGCCTGGCGCTGGCTCAAGGTGTCCGGCACTGGTACCGCAGGCTGGATCGTGGTCACCGGCGACACCGGGCGACGCATGATCGTCGGGGGACTTAACGCGAACTGGAGCTCGTTCGAGGGGAAGTACTCCCTTCGCCGGATCGGGGACGCCGTGTGGATGGGCCTGCCGGGTCTGGCCGGCAACGCTTCGGCCGTGAATCCCGCGTTCATCATTCCGTCCGGGTTCCGCCCCGGCGGGGCCTTCGGAGCCCAGTTCACCGGATACAACGACGCGGGCAGCGGCGTCCAGACGGTCTGGGACATCGACATCCGGGGAGGCACCTACGGGGTGCGTGCCGCCAATAGCACATTCATCACAGTGGGCACGGGCTGGACGAACTGGTCCTGGGAGACCTCCGACCCCTGGCCGTCTACTCTGCCCGGCACCCCTGCCTGATCCCTACGAAAGGAACCCCCGCTACATGTCCTCTACCGCTGAGCACATCGCTGCCCGCTCTGACACGGACCTTTTGGCCCGGATGATCGCTGCCGCCGAGATCGCTGGTGTCCCGGCCGCGCAGGCCGCAGTCGAGCAGGCGATGGGACGCCTCGTGGCCGCACCGATCACCGTTCATGGGGAAGCCACGTCGGTGACGGCGGTGCACGCCTACGCGAACGCGGTCCGCAAGGATGCTCTCGCTGCCGTCCCCGCGCCACCGGGGCTGAACCCGGGCGCGGTAACCGATGACCATCTCGGTGCCGCGGTGGCCGCGATCCTCACCCCGGACGCCTAACCCACCCCGCTCTGTCGAAGGCCCGTCCCCTGTGTGGGGCGGGCCTTCGTCGTTCCTGAAAGGACCACGCTCATGGGCTACACGTACACGACCATCGACGGGTGCCGTGTCGAGGTGCATGTCGCCGCCGCCTTCGGGGCCCTGCGTGCTGCTTTCCGCGCCCAGTGGGGGTTGGATCTGCTCGTCACGGACGGCACCCGCACCCGTGCCGAGCAGGAAGCGCTCTACCAGGCGTACCTCAACGGCGGCACCCTGGCCGCGGCTCCCGGCTACTCGAACCACGAGGAGGACGGACCCCGTGGGCCGCGCGCCCTGGACGTGCACGACTCCGGCGCGGATGCGGGTGTCGTCACCTACGGCACGCCCCGCGCGAACTGGCTCCGCATCCATGCCCCCGAGCACGGCTTCGACCCTGCCGGGTACGGCTTCTCGCAGACCGAGCCGTGGCACATCGAGTACGTCGGCGCG
>JAFDWM010000116.1 GCA_018268455.1 Actinomycetota bacterium
GGCATGGGCGAAGCAGACGAGGAGGTCAGCTGATGGGAATCCTGCGCAGGGTCGCTCTCACGCCAGACGGCGAAGACATCGTCACCCGGCCGGTATCCCCGGCGGTCCAGCACACGATCGAACAGGCCCTCGAGGTCGCGCACGACGCCCTGTGCGCCGAGCTTGCCCCGTTCGGTCTGCACCCGCTCGATATCGCCGTCCCGGTGTTCGAGCAGGTCGTGTACGAGGACGAAGCGCCGGTGTACGCCCGCATCGTGCGGGAACGGATGAGCAGGGCTCGCGAGATACTGCCGACCCTCATCCCGGACCGCGCGATTGGCGCGAGCGAGATGACCTCGTGCCGAGACTGCGGCAGCGACGGCGTCGTCATCGACGATGACCCGGAGAGCACGCGCGCAATCGTCAAGACGTGCCGTGCGTGCGATGGATCCGGTCTCGCCACAGATCGCACGAACCCGGAGTGAGGAGAACCGATGACCACGATCGCATTCGTGAACAGCGACGGGAACGCCCAGGTCGTCACGGAGGATCCGTGCCCGACGTGCGGCTACCCGGAACGGCACCAGCTCTACGCGGCCGACCTACCGGGCCTGATCGCTGACGGGTGTCCGTCGTGCGAGACGAGCAGGATCCCGGTCGCCGGTCACACGAACGGGGAGTCTCAGACCTCCGAGTACATCACGCGCTCGACGCCGGCGAAGAACGGTTCCTTCCGCTCATGACGTATCCACCCGATGCCGTCCCAGAAAGGCCTCGACGTCGCGTTATCGTTCAGCGCGATGAGACGTGGAAGCGGGCACATCGCTCGGATCGCGCCCACCGTCGCGCTGCCGATGCCTTGCCGGCGCGCCGACACCGCGACTTCAATCGCCATGATCTCGAGCGTCCCGTGAGGGAGCGCGCCGAACGCATTGTGGGTCCGCGGCTTCTCATCGACGGTGATCTTGCACCGAGCGACTTCGACGCCATCGCGTTGGACCGAGAACCAGCGATCTGTGTCCTCGATTCGCAGTTCCTCATCCCACCACACGGCGGGGAACTCGTCCGACTGGGCGAAGACTCGCCAGGAGCGCCCCCTCCGCTTCGGGAACACCTCAACGAGAGCGAGCGATTCAGCGTTCATACGGCGACCGTAGCTGATGGCGGCGAGCCGGATGGGTGACTACCTCACGTACCGGGAAGCTGGCGCGCTCGTGAAGCGCTCCCCGCGCACGATCCGCTACTGGAAGTCGCAGGGCATGGAGACGCTGCTTGTCGAACGCGACGGGCAGATGGTCCGAGTCGTCGAGAAGAGCATCCTGCAGGCGTGGTTCCGGGAACGACTCATGAACTGGCCCACCCACCGGTGGAGGCTGCGGAAGAAGCTCGCCGAGGAGATCATGCGACACGCCGAAGAACTTGGCGATTGAGAACAAAGTACTTGCCGCACCTATGTTGAACGTAGACAGGTTTCTGAGAAGGCCCGAGGGAGAGATCCCCGGGCCTTCGTCGTTCCCTGCCGCGTCCCCAACGCGATGGGGCGGCCGGCACTCCCATTCCCCGGCCGCCCCTGCATCTTCTCGGGAGGCCCCATGGTCACCACGGTCACCGAGATACTCGTCGGCACGTGCGACTCCTGCGGCGCCCCAGCGTTCCTCTTCGCTGAGCACCCCGCCTGGCCTGCTCGACCAGGTGGCGCTGGTCGGTGATCGTCGCGTCCGCGAGGGTCACGCTCGGCGCGGTGCTCGGCGTCGCGCTCGTCGTCATCTGGCTCAACACCTGGCGCGCATTCCTGGGCTGGGCGCTCAGCCGGGGTGACGCCCACTGAACGACCCGGCGGGCGTCAACGCCCTTGATACCTCCAGCGAAGGCCACCCACGACGCCCCCGGCTTTCTCGGGCGAGGTGGACCTGCGCCCGCCGGGACACCCCACGAACGGGGGACAGCAGATGCCGAACTCGATCAAGGTCCGCATCCACACGCTCAGCGAACCGATCACGGGCGAGTGCCCAACGTGCGGGTTCGATGCGCTCCGCCGCACCCACGGTTACACGCTCAGCGACACCGGCGTCACCCAGGTGTTCGACGTCCTCTACTGTGCACGATGCCGCGCCGAAGAGAAGCGCACCGCATGAAGGTCTGTGCCGAACCCGGATGCCCGAACCTCGTCCGCACCGGATCCCGCTGCACCACCCACGCACGAGAGCAGGAACGCCGCCGCGGCACCCGCCAACAACGCGGGTACGACGCCGACCACGACCGGCTCCGCGCCGAGTGGGCGCCCCGCGTCGCCACAGGCCGCATCACCTGCGCACGATGCCACCGCCTCATCCGGCCCGGCACACCCTGGGACCTCGGGCACACCGACGACCGCACCGCCTACACGGGACCCGAGCACGCGTCCTGCAACCGCTCCGCCGGCGGCAAGTCGGCACACCACCGAAAGGACACACCATGACCAGCGAGACCACCAAGGAGACGCTGTACGGCATCGCCCGCGGCGACAAGATCATCAACGGCGGGCACCTCCGCGTCGAGCACGCACAGATCGCACTCGGCCAGGCCAACGCGCAGATGACCGGCCTCGGCCTCGAACCCGACCTCCGACTCGTCGAGTACGACGTCGAGACCACCATCAAGACCGGACGCCCCCGCACCTACAAGGAGCCGACCACCGAGGACACCACCCCCGACGGCGACGCCACGGCCACAGCGCCGCAGCCCGAATAACGCCGCGCCCACCCCCACGCACTCACGGACAGGAGGAGCCGCATGCCCTCCACCCGAGAGACACGACGACAGTGGGAGGTGGACAACCTCACGCGAGCAGCCGCGCAGATCGAAGCGCTGAAGCTCGCCGCGGGCTGCGTGGACTGTGGATACCGCGAGCACCCTGCCGCTCTCCACTTCGACCACAGGGACCCGAACACCAAGACCCGCGAACTCGGATGGTACGAGGACCGGTCCAAGCTGTTCAGCCGGACAAGGCTAGACCGCTTCCTCAACCACGTCCGCACCTACTGCGACATCCGATGCGCCAACTGCCACGCCGTGCGCACCGCGCAGGAGCGCCACTACACACATCGACGAGACACACCTCCTGCCCCCGAATCGCCCCGGCTGTTCTGACGGCAGCGAGCCGCCTACCCCCTGGGGGGATGCCCCTTCAGGGCCGACCAGCACCGGACCGCCGGGGAGGTGGCTCCGATTCGCGACGGGTTCAAAGACTCACGCTGAGGGGGTTCTGATGCCTCGTGGTGGTGCTCGTGCTGGTTCTGGGCCGGCTCCGGATCCGGGGTCTCTGGCGGAGGCGCTGCGGATCGAGTCGGGTGCGATTCGGACGCTGCCGAAGGAGCGTGTCGGCGCCGTGCCGCCGTGGCCGCTGTCGGAGGCGTCGGAGCGCGAGGCGGTCGTGTGGTCGGAGATGTGGCGGCGCCCGCAGGCGATCGTCTGGGAGGAGCAGTCCTCGCACCGGCAGGTTGCGATGCACGTGCGCACGTCGGTGGAGGCGGAGGAGCCTGGGGCGACGGCCGCGATCCGTGGTCTGCTGCTGCGGCAGGAGAACGACCTGCTGCTGTCTCACGCCGCGCTGCTGCGCGCGGGCTTCCGGATCTCGGTGAACCCGGCGCCGTCGGCGAAGATCACCTCGTCGAGTCGGCAGGCCGCGCGGCGGTCGGTGCCGTCGGCGCGGGGGAGGCTGAGGGCTGTGGAAGATGTCGGCGGCGAGTGAGTTCCGGATCGACTTCCCGACGCTGGGCTACCTGCAGGCCGACTGGATCGCGTGGCATTGCCCGATCCCGGACGGCTTCAAGAAGGGGCAGCCGCTGGTCTTGTCGGACTGGCAGCTGTGGTGCACGGCGAACCATGGCCGTGTGCGCGAGGGCACCCCGTGGCGCCCGGATGACCCGATCAAGAACCAGGCGTTCACGAACCGCCGGTCGCTGATCGTCGGCCCGCAGAAGTACGGGAAGTCGCCGTGGGCGGCCGCACAGTCGTGCGTGATGGCCGCGGGCCCGGACCTGTTCGCGGGCTGGGCGGGCGACGACGACGCGTACGACTGCTCCCGGTACGGGTGCGGCTGCGGCTTCATCTACGAGTACGAGCTCGGTGAGCCGATGGGCATGCCGTGGCCGACGCCGCTGGTGCAGCTGATGGCCGCGTCCGAGGACC
>JAFDWM010000117.1 GCA_018268455.1 Actinomycetota bacterium
CGTCAGCGGCCGCTGACGTGCGCCGCTCGCCCGTGACCTTGGCCGGCTTCAGGTAGTAGCTGTTGTTCTGCCGGTAGTAGCCGTAGCCGTTGCTGTCGGCGCCCTTGAGCGGCACCATGTTCAGCACGACGCCGAGGATCCGCGCCTGCACCTGCTCGAGCTGGGCTCGGGCAGCGGCTCCCGCGGACTTGTGCGTCTGCCCGACGGCAAGCACGAACACCACACCGTCGACGAGAGTGCTGACCACCGTGGCGTCCGTCACCGGGAGCACCGGCGGAGCATCGATGATGATGAAGAAATCCTTGCGGAACTCACGCAGCATGTTGCTCAGTGCCACGGAGCCGAGCATCTCCGACGGGTTCGGCGGGGTCCCTCCCGCGGGCAGCACAAACAGATTCGCATCCCTTGTGGGCTGGATCGCGTTGCGCACGGCGACCTGGCTGCTGAGCACCTCGCTGAGACCGACCGTGCCATCGATGCCGAAGTTGCGCGCCACCTTCGGACGCCGCAGATCACCGTCGATGAGCAGCGTCCGCTGGCCGGACTCGGCGATCACGCGCGCAAGCGACGCGGCGGTCATCGACTTGCCCTCACCCTGGCTGGCGCTGGTGATCATGACGACGCGCACTTCGCTGTCGACGCTGGAGAAGCGCAGTCCGGTGCGCAGCTGGCGAAACGCCTCGCTCGCGATCGTCTCGGCGCGTGAGTCGCCCTCGGGCGTCTCGTTGCGGCCGAGCTTGGGCACACGAGCGAGCACACCGGTGCCCATGAGCTCACGCATATCGGTGTGGGTGCGCACGCGCACATCGAGGGCACGACGCAGGAAGAGCCACGCGTATCCGAGGACGAGCCCCACAATGGCACCGATGGCGATGGCGAGCTTGGCGTTCGGCGACGACGGCGAGGAGGGGACCACGGCGTCGTCCATCGGCACGATCTCGATCGCGGATCCGTCGTTCTGCGTCTTCGACTCGATCTCGCTCACCACCGTCGCGAGCGCGTGCAGTGCGCCGTTCGCGAGCTTCTGGGCGTTCTTCGGGGAAGCAGACGTCGCCGTGACCTGGATCAGGGTCGACCCGGAGACCAGGCTCGCGCTCAGCGACCCGTCCAGGGTGGCCGGGTCGGCGTTGGTCTCCTTGACGATCGCCTCGCGCACCTGCCTGCTGTTGATGAGCGCGAGATAGGAGCCGGCCTTCGACGTCGCCGCGTCTGTGCCCGCGAAGACCGTCGTCCCCTGGGGCGCGATGAATCCTGAGGACTGCGCCTGATAGCTCTTAGGAGCGAGGAATCCGTACGCGGCCCCGGCGAGCGCGCCCGCCACGATCACCAGGACAAGGATCTTCCATCCACGCCTCGTGATGGCGAAGAAGTCAAGAACTGTCACGTGTCGGATCCCCCAATGTATAAGTCAGACGTCTACCGCGCTCGGTTGCATACGGACGCACACCGATCGTCATTCCCCGCAACGATGATACCCAGTGCGGCTGAGTGAGGGGCACCGGCGTCCGCACCGCTTCTGCCCCGTGGCGGCCGGCGGCTTCTCCCGCGCCGCTTGCGGCTTCCCAACCCGCGGCGGGCCCTCACCGCTCACGCCCCGCGGTCGAACGGGCGACCGTCTCCATCAGCGCGGCAACGCGCTCGCGGCCGGCGGCAGGCGAGAACATCTTCTCCCACCGCAGACGCTGATCGACCGTCCCTGCTTCCGCACTCTGCTGCGCGAGCGCGGCGACCGCCACCACCAGTGCGTCCCTGTCGCCCGCCGGCACGATCAGGCCGTGCGCGGGCCCCACGACCTCGGGCAGCGCGCCCGCGTCACTGACGATCACAGGCACCCGCGCCGACATCGCCTCGGCGGCAACCAGCCCGAACGACTCCGCGACGATGGACGGCACGACGAGCACATCCACCGCATCGAAGAGCGCTTGCGGCGCCACCCAGCCGACGCGGTCCGTCAGCGGCTCGACGCCGGCCAGTGCCTCCTCGAGGACGTGGCTCGCGCGCGGATCCACGAAACGGGACTCGCCGGCGAGCCGCAGCCGCACCCGGCCGGGCATGCGACGGTCGAGTTCGCCGATCGCCGCCGCGAGCACGTGCACACCCTTGTTCATGCCGAGGCGTCCGAGATAGCCCACCACGAAAGGACCGTCCGGCCGGCGGCTCCGTGCCGCGGGTGCGAAATCATCCGTCCAGTTCAACAGCACGACCGAGCCCGGCACCGTCGCTGCGACGTGCTGAGAGGGGACCACCGTCAGCAGCGCACCCATCTGCGCGACACGGGCCACGACCCCCTTCGCCCCGTTCACGTACTGGTGCAGATGCACGATGCGGTTGGGTCGGCCCGCGGTCGCCGCCGCGGGCACCAGGCCGTTGCACCACAGGATCCCGCCGCGGCGGCGGTCCCACCGGCGCAGCGCGAGCATCCAGGTCACCCGGTCATGCGCGTCGAGCACCTCGACGTCCAGCCCCTTCGCCCGCGCCGCGTCCGCCAGCGCCGGCGGATGGCGCGGGGCGACCACGGTCACGTCGCGGCCGAGCTCGCGCAACGCCTCCGCGATGTGCATCAGCATCACCTCGCCGCCGCCGATCTCACCGTGGTTCGCGGCGATCCAGACCCGCGCCGCGCTCACTGCGCGGCCTCGGCGACCGCGGCGCTCACGAGACGACGCGCGCTCAGCTCCTGCAGCGCCGCCTGGATGAGCGGTACGGCGTCCGGATGCGGACCGTGCTCCCGCGCGAGGACGTCACCCAGCTCGGCAACGGTGCGCGGGTGGGCACAGCAGAGCCAGATCGTCGCCGCGATGCCCGCAACCCGCGTGAAGGATGCCCCGGCGAGCACTGACACCTCGCCGTCCTGCTCGATCGCATCGGTCCAGGGCGCTCGGGAGATGACCACATCGTCATCGAAGTCGCCATCGAACACCGCGCCAGCACCCTCGTTCTCGCGCCATCGCTCCTGCTCCGACGGACGGTGCTCGCTCCACTCCCGCACACCGTCGGGGGACCGATCCGCGTCCAGCAGGCCGTGCACGAGCGGCTCCGCGTCGGCGATCTCCGCATAGGACAGCCGGAACGGTCCGCCGCCGCGCTGGGCCGCCTCGGCCAGTCTCTGCAGTGGGCGATCCACCCGCCACAACGAGGAGGTCTGCGGTACGACCTCCGCGATCAGCTCATGCAGACTGATCGCGTCGAAGCGCGGCTCAACGGCCTCGTCGGCGCGAGAAAGGCAGACCATGGCCGCGAGCCTGGGCGGCGCGATCGGAGTCGGGCCGAGACCGAGCGCATCCGGCGACGACTCGTCCTTCCCGCCAGGGAAGTCCGGCACGATCAGCGAGATCGGCTTGGTGAGACCCTGAAGCTCCTCGCGCTCGTCGATCATCATCAGCTCATCGCTGAGATACCCGAGCTGCTGTCCGAGGTGCCGGGCAGCCGTGCTCTTGCCCGTGCCGGACGACGCGACGAGCACGACCCCGCGACGTCCGTCCTCCGAGGCGAGCCCCGCGGCGTGCAGCAGCAGAGCGGAACCGGCGCGGCGCTCGATCACGGCTTGCGTGATCGCCCGCGAGAACGCGTAGGGGAACGATCCGTCGGCACGGTCTGCGATCCGGGGATGCAACGTCGACGGCACGTCCTCGCCCTCGGGGACGGGGCGGAAACAGACATCCTCCCCTTCCATCGCCTCGTCGACGACGCGGGTCCACAACTCGCGCACGCGGCCGAGGAGCGCAACAGGATCCGAGTACGCGGAGAGATCCACTCGCCATCGTTCGCCGAGCAGGCGCAGCACCACGGAATCGACCACGCCTCACCCTTCCCCTGCGGTTCCGAGCAGACCGCCTACTCCCCTAGGGTAGAGGCCATGGGGGTGTCGGAGGCCCCGGGGCGGCGCACGGAGGGTTCCGACATGACCACACCGTCACGAGTATCAGTCCCGTCTGTCTGGCGAAAGGCGCCGTCCGAGGCCGGTTCGTCCATTCGGGATCTGCTTCACGCACGGAGCGGTTCGTGACGGCCCGCTACGCCATCGCCCCCGAGATCGCCTGGGTCGACGGCGCCGACGGCGGCCGCGA
>JAFDWM010000118.1 GCA_018268455.1 Actinomycetota bacterium
CTCGCGTTCGGCGCGGATCCGCAGCGCCGTCCCCTTCCTCGCATGCTCGCCGCCCATGACGCCGTGCTCAGCCGCTGGATGGCGTACGAGACCGACCCGGGGCTGCTGCTCGCGTACCCGAGCATGGGTGACGCCCGCGATCCGTCGACGGGCGCGTTCCTGCACGCGATGGCGCAGGCGCGGGACGCGCGCCCGGCCCCTGCCGCCCGCGTCACCCCGGCGGAGTTCGGCGCGTACCGCGATGCCGTGGCGCGCCTGCGCCGCACCTTCGATACGGCGGAGGGGGACGCGCGGGCGCGGGCCGAGGGCAGGGATCCGCAACGCGAACGCGAGCGCGCCGCCGCGCAGCCGAGTTGGCAGGATGCCGCGCAGCAGGTGATCTCGCTGGGCGCCGACGCGCTGGATCGCGCCGCGGAGGCAGCCGCATCGGCCTTCGCGGCCTGGAACTCGCGCGAGCGGCGGGACGGCCGCGGGCGGCGTCGCTGAACCGGATCCATCCGGTCGGACCGGCCGGTCGCGCGAAGGAGGGCGACGGGGTTTCGATGGGGGAGGGGATTCGAAACCCCGCCGCCGGTCTAGGGGGCGGGGAACGGCCGAACCGACCGGTCAGAGCCGGATGGCGGTCAGAACCGGATCTCCGCGATGACCTCGGCGTACTCGGTCTCGCCGACCGGCTCGAAGCCGACGCGCCGGAAGAATGCCTCGGGGCCGCCATCACCGGCTTCGTAGATGACGTCGAGGTGGTGGAACGAGCGCTTGACCGCCTCGGCGATCAGGCTCTCCACGGCGAACCGGCCGACACCGCGGCCCTGATCGTCGGCATCCACGTTGATGCGCCACAGCACGGAGCGGAAGTGCTCCTCCGGGGCGTCCTGGTCGAAGTTCGCGCTCACGAAGCCGACGACCTCATCGCCGTCCACGATCACGCGCTGCCAGGCGGTCTGCGGGTTGACGACGGTCGCGGCGATCCCGTAGGAGACAGGAGCGAGGAACTGCTCCTGCCCAGACTTGAGGGAGAGATTGTTGACGGCGACGATCGTCGCCGCGGAAAGTTCGACCAGTCGCAGTTCCGTCATAGCACCCAGGCTAGCCCCTGGAGGGGGCCGGTGACGGGAGAAGCGGAAACGTGGGGAGAAGTTCATCGCCGTCGGCGCTGCGGCGGATCCGTGCGCCCGCGGCGCGGCGGGCGGCTCAGGTATCTTGGTATCGAGACAAATCTCAGACGCCCCGCGCGCACGCACCCGCGCGGACCATCCCGCGTGAAACGGAGACCCCGGTGACCGACGACGCCATCATCTACACCTACACGGACGAGGCGCCGGCACTGGCGACCGCCTCCCTGCTGCCGATCGTCCAGGCCTACGCGCACCAGGCCGGGGTCGACATCGAGACCCGCGACATCTCGCTCGCAGGACGCATCCTCGCCGCGTTCCCGGAACGGCTGCGCGCCGACCAGGCCGTGGGCGATGCCCTCGCCGAGCTCGGCGGGCTCGCCACGACGCCCGCCGCCAACATCATCAAGCTGCCGAACATCTCCGCGTCCATCCCGCAGCTCAAGGCCGCGATCGCCGAGCTGCAGGAGAAGGGCTTCGACGTCCCCGACTACCCGGACGACGCGACCTCGGTCGAAGACAAGGACGTGCGGGCCCGCTACGACCGCATCAAGGGCTCCGCGGTGAACCCGGTGCTGCGCGAGGGCAACAGTGACCGGCGCGCCCCGCTCGCCGTGAAGAACTACGCCAAGAAGCACCCGCACCGCAACAAGGCGTTCGCCGCCGGCTCGAAGACCCATGTCGCGACCCTCGGTCACGACGACTTCAAGGCGAACGAGCGCAGCTGGGTCTCGCCCGGCGATGACGTGCTCACCATTCAGCACGTCTCCTCCGACGGGCAGGTGACCGCGCTCAAGCAGAACCTGAAGGTGCTCCCCGGCGAGATCATCGACGCCACGTTCCTGAACGCCGCCGCTCTGGACGCATTCCTCGCCGAGACCCTCGCCGAGGCGAAGGCTGAGGACGTCCTGTACTCCGTGCACCTCAAGGCCACGATGATGAAGGTCTCCGACCCGATCATCTTCGGCCACGTCGTGCGCGCCTACTTCGCCGATGTCTTCGCGAAGTACGGCGACCGCCTCGCCGCCGCGGGCCTCACCGCGAACGACGGACTCGGATCCATCCTCGCCGGTCTCGCCGACGTCGACGGCGGCGCCGAGATCGCCCAGGCGTTCGCCGACGCGATCGCGAACGGCCCCCGCCTCAGCTACGTCAACTCGGACAAGGGCATCACCAACCTGCACGTGCCCAGCGACGTCATCGTCGACGCGTCGATGCCGGCGCTCATCCGCAACGGCGGCAAGCTCTGGGGCGTGGACGGGGCCGAGGGCGACACGCTCGCGGTCATCCCCGACTCGTCCTACGCGGGCGTCTACCAGGCCGCGATCGAGGACGTCATCGCGAACGGCCCGCTCGACCCCGCCACGATCGGCACCGTGCCGAACGTGGGCCTGATGGCCCAGGCGGCTGAGGAGTACGGCAGCCACGACAAGACCTTCGAGATCGCCACGGACGGGCGTGTGCAGGTGCTGACCTCCGCCGGCGAGGTCGTGCTCGAACACGAGGTGCACGCCGGTGACATCTGGCGGGCGACCCAGACCAAGGACATCCCGGTGCGCGACTGGGTGCGCCTCGCCGTGAGCCGCGCCAGGGCGACCGGCGTCCCGGCCGTGTTCTGGCTGAACCCGGCCCGTTCGCACGACGCCGCCCTGATCGCCAAGGTGACGGAGTACCTGAAGGACTACGACACCACGGGCCTGGACATCGAGATCCTCACCCCCGAGGACGCCACGCGCTACTCGCTCGCCCGGATGCGCAAGGGCGAGGACACGATCTCGGTCACCGGCAACGTGCTGCGCGACTACCTCACCGACCTGTTCCCGATCCTCGAGGTCGGCACGAGCGCCAAGATGCTCTCGATCGTGCCGCTGCTCGCCGGTGGTGGCCTGTTCGAGACCGGCGCGGGCGGATCCGCCCCGAAGCACGTGCAGCAGCTCGTCGAGGAGGACTACCTGCGCTGGGACTCGCTGGGTGAGTTCTTCGCGCTCGCCGCGTCGTTCGAGCACTTCGCCGAGCACACCGGCAACGCGAAGGCCGCGATCCTCGCGAAGACCCTCGACGCAGCCACGGGCACCTTCCTCGAGAACGACCGCTCGCCGGGCCGTGCGCTCGGCACGATCGACAACCGCGGCAGCCACTTCTACCTCGCCCTGTACTGGGCGCAGGAGCTGGCCGCGCAGACCGAGGATGCCGAACTCGCCGCGGCCTTCGCGCCGGTCGCCGCCGCACTCGCGGCGGACGAGCAGCGCATCGTCGCCGAGCTCACCGCGGTGCAGGGCAAGCACGCCGAGATCGGCGGCTACTACCGCCCCGACGGCGCACTCGTCGCCAAGGTCATGCGCCCGTCCGCCACCCTGAACGCGGTGATCGACGGACTGCGCTGAGCGGATCCGACGCTGATCGGAGGGGGCGGGCGCTGCGGCGCCCGCCCCCTCTGTCGTCCCGCTGCTCTGTCGTCCCGCTGCCCTCGACCGCGCGTGCGGGGCCTGCGCCCCTGCGCTCCACGCTCGCGCTGTCGATTCCTGAGCGAGCGGCGGATAAATGCATGGCGGATTCAGGAATGAGCAGCGCGAGCGTGGGGGACCGTGCGCGCGGGTCTCGCGGTGGTGCCAGCGAGAAGGGCCCGCCGCGATGAACGCAGCGGGCCCTTCTGGACGGGATCGGATCCGGGTCAGTAGTGGACGTCGACCTCGATGCCCTGCGGGCTCCAGTCGAAGAGCCACTCGGCGCGAGACTCCGGCATGCCGACGCAGCCATGGCTCATCGGCGTGCCCCAGTTGTCGTGCCAGTACACGCCGTGCAGGGCCTCGTCACCGTTGAAGTACATGACCCACTTGACGTCCGGCTGGTAGTAGTACGGGGCCTTGGTGAGGTCGGTGTTGCCCATGTTCTGGGAGTCGAGCTTCCAGTTCACGGTGAACGTGCCGGTGTGCGT
>JAFDWM010000119.1 GCA_018268455.1 Actinomycetota bacterium
GATGTCATCCGGTCACGGCTACGAGTACCTCCTGTCGTCGGTCGCCGCGGGCGATGGCGACCGCGATATGGGCACGCCCCTGACGCGGTACTACGCCGAGTCCGGATGTCCGCCTGGTACTTGGCTCGGCGCCGGGCTATCCAGCCTTGACGACGGGACCGGCACCGGTATCGCGGAGGGGGAGACCGTCACCGAGGAGCAACTCGCGCGGTTGCTGCGGGAAGGGTTGCATCCGGTGACGGGTGTACGGCTCGGGCATCCGTTCCCGAAGCTGCAACCCCCGCGCGAGCGCATCGCCGCACGGATCGCAACCCTCGACCCCGAGCTTTCGAAGCCGCAACGAGATGCAGCGATCGCGCAGATCCGCGACGAGGAACTGGCGAAGAAGCCGCGCACCGCGGTTGCGGGCTTCGATCTCACGTTCTCGCCGCCGAAGTCGTTCAGCGTGCTCTGGGGCGTCGCCGACGCGGGAACGCAAGTGCTGTTCGTGCAGGCACATCACGCGGCGATGCGCGACACGATCGCGCTGCTCGAGGAGCGCGTCGCCGCAACCCGTGTCGGGCGTGGCGGCATTGCGCGGACGCCGGTCGATGGGGTGATCGCCACGGCGTTCGATCACTACGACTCCCGGGCCGCGGACCCGCAGTTGCACACGCACGTCGTCGTCTCGAACAAGGTTCGCGGCGTCGACGGACGGTGGCGCACGCTGGACTCGCGTCGCCTGCACAAGGCGACGGTCGCGCTGTCGGCCTCGTACGACGCGTTCCTCACCGACCACGCCGCCCGGCTCCTCGGTGTGGATTGGGTGCCGGTCGACCGAGGGAAGGACCGCAACGTCGGGTGGGAGATCGATGGTGTGCCGGCCGAGCTGATCGCCGCGTTTTCCCGCCGCACCACCGGTACTGGCAGCGCCAATGGGATCGACGCGGTGAAGGATCGGCTCATCGCGGAGTACGCGGCGGCGCATGGCCGTCAGCCGTCAGCAGCGACGATCGCGCGGTTGCGGCAGCAGGCGACGCTGGAGACCCGTCCGCAAAAAGAACTGCATTCCCTCGCCGAACTCACGCGCGAATGGCGCGCCCGTGCAACCGGGATCCTCGGCGAGGACGCGACGACGTGGGCACAGCACGTCCTCGCCCGCGACTCGTCGGAGGCACGGTTGCGCGCCGACGACGTGTCTCTGGACCAGATTGCTGACCTCGCCGCTGTCGTGCTGCTCGAGGTCAGCAATCGCCGTTCGGTCTGGAACCGGTGGAACCTTCACGCGGAGGCGATGAGGCAACTCATGGGCGCCCGATTCGTCACGATCGCCGATCGCATCACGGTCCTCGACCAGATCATCACCCGAGCAGAGGCCGAGTCGCTCCGGCTCACCCCTGAATACGACCGCGCGCTGCCCGCACACTTCGTCGACGTCGACGGCAACCGATTCCAGTCCGTTGACCAGATCGCCTACTCCAGCCAGGACATCCTCGACGCCGAGCAGCACCTCCTCGCCCTCAGTGCGGACACGACCGGCCCGACACTCACGTCCCGTCTCGTCGCGCGCCATGTCTCTCGCACGGTGAAGGGGGTGCGGTTGGAGCCGGATCAGGTCGCCGCGATCACGAACCTCGCCCGATCCGGTCGAGTCGTCGACCTGCTCGTCGGTCCCGCCGGCGCGGGCAAGACCACCGCTCTCCGCGCGCTGCATCGGGCCTGGACCGCGGCCCACGGGCGGGACGCGGTGATCGGACTCGCCCCGTCGGCAGCGGCCGCCGATGTACTGGGCGAGTCTCTCGGCATCCGGACCGAGAACACGGCCAAGTTCCTTCACGAGCAGCAGCATGGACGATGGAGGCCCCGCCCGCACGAGCTCGTGCTCTTGGACGAAGCCTCCCTCGCAGGCACCCTCGCCCTGGACCACATCGCCACCCTCGTCGCCGAGGCGGGCGCGAAGCTCGTGCTCGTCGGCGACTGGGCGCAGCTCTCGTCGGTCGAGACCGGGGGAGTGTTCGGGATGCTCGCGCGCGAGCGCGGTACCGCGCCGACGCTGACCAGTGTGCGCCGCTTCTTCCACGAATGGGAGAAGACCGCGAGCCTCGGCCTCCGCCGCGGCGCCCCGCACGTCCTCGCCGAGTACGACGAGCACGGCCGCATCCGCGATGGCGGCCTCGACGACATGCTCGACGCTGTCTACACGGCCTGGCAGCACGATCGCATCGCCGGGCTCACAACCCTCATGATCACCGGCAACGCGGAGACGGTCGCGGAACTCAACCAGCGCGCCCGCGCCGATCTCATCGCCGCAGGCACCGTCGAGGCCGAAGGCGTCGACCTGCACGACGGTACGTTCGCGGGCGTCGGGGATCTCGTGGTCACGCGTCGCAACGAGCGGCGACTGCTCACCGGGCCGACGTGGGTGAAGAACGGCGACCGCTGGCAGGTCTCCCGCCGTTACGACGATGGTGCGCTCGCCGTGCGCCGCCTCGGCAAGGGCGACCGGCTGCGCGGCGGCGCGCTCGTCCTGCCCGCCGCATACGTGCGCGACGAACTCGAACTCGGCTACGCCACGACCGTCCACCGTGCGCAGGGCGCGACCGTCGACACCGCGCATGCGCTCGTCGATCCCGAGATCGCGTCGCGAGAACTCTTCTACGTCGCGATGACGCGAGGCAAGGAACGCAACCACGCGTACGTGATCCAACCGGACCCGCACGAGGTCGAGGCGCACCTGGACCCGCCCGAGCCGCGGACCGGCACCGAGCAGATCGCCCGTGTGCTGGCGCGCAGCGACGTGGACCTCTCGGCGACCGAGACCCGAGCGCTCGAGGCCGACACGTACGTCTCGCTGTCGACGCTGCTCGACGAGTACGACGTGCTCGTTCGGGATGCGCAGTCCGCCCGCTGGGAGGCATATCTCGACATCGCCCCCTTCCCAGACGGCGTCGCCGACGAGGTCTTCACGAGCCCGTTCTACGACCGGCTCGAGGGCGCGCTCGCTCGGCACGAGGCGGCCGGGCACTCGCCCACGAGTGCACTGGCCACGCTCGCGCCCTATCTCACTCGAGAGACCGGGCAAGCCGATCCGGCAGTCCGCCTCGCCGCGATGCTGGACGAAGCGACCGGCCGGCTCCCACGGCGCCCGAACGCTCGCCCACGCGTCGCGGGAGTGTTTGCCGCACCGACGGGTCCTCTTCCCGATGACGTGCAGCTTGCGCTCACTCAGCGGCAGACGCTCATCGAAACCGCCGCCCGCCAGCTTGTCTCGGATGCACTGAAGGCGAGAGCCGCTTGGATCGGCCGGGCGCCGGCCCAGGTGACCAACCGGACCGAGTGGCAGGCGTGCCTGGCGACGATCGCGCTGTATCGGCACCGGTACGACATCCAGAGCCAATCACCGCTCGGCTCGTCCGAGTCCATCGCCTGCGCCGAGCAAGCCGCGGAGCTGCGCGCGGCAGAGGAAGCCCTTACCAGGATGCGTTGGCTGGCGCGCGCAGGGACCGAGCCAACCTCGCCCAGGCGCGGGGTGACTTCTGGAACACCTACGCGACGAGGGCTGTGACTGCCGCCCCTCTCAACCGAGGGAACGAACGAATCGCTCGAGCCATATCCGGTGGCGGGAATCATTGGGGTCCACTCCACGATCCAGGACCTCAGCGACCCGCGCACGACGAAGTTGGAAGCTGACGAACGGGCCACGAGGAAGGTCATCGTCAAGCTCGAGTTCGACACCATCATCGAGCTCGACGCGGTAGAGCCAGCCACGTCCGTTGCCGCGCGCCCGGCTCATCCATGACGCGGCGGATGCCAGCGCGAGGTTCTTCTCCGTCGTGACGTACACGAGGTCCTCGCGCGTGCGCACCGGACCGACCCCCGCTGACTGCTGCGTGAGGCGCGAGCTTGGAACGCCGGTGACCGACGGCGGCAGAATCTCGCCTCCGACACGAAGTGCTGGGCGTCCACCGTGGAACAGCGCTACTCGACCGGATCGGATATCGGCGGCCAGCGCCGCGAGCTGTGCTCTTTCCACAGGACGACGCTACG
>JAFDWM010000011.1 GCA_018268455.1 Actinomycetota bacterium
TTCTTCGGCCCGAACCGGTCGCCGAGGCGGCCGGTGATCAGCAGCGGCACGGCGTAGGCGAGCAGGTAGGCGCTGGTCACCCATACGACGTTGTCGAGGTTGTTCGTCGTGGGGTCGAGGGCGGCCTTGATGGCCGGGTTGGCCACCGACACGATGGTGGTGTCGACGAGGATCATGAAGAAGCCGATGACGAGCGCCCAGAGGGCGGGCCACGGGCTCTTCGGCTTGTGGCCGACGGCGTAGGTGCCGGTCGATGTGCCGATGGGTTCAGCCATTCTGGTGTGCCTTTCGCTGGGCAGGAAGATGATCAGGATCCGATCCCCACGCGAAGTCGGGGGAGGCGATCCGGGGGATGAGGTCGTCGAACCAGGCGACTTCGGCTTCGAGCAGCACCTGGTGACGGGCGAGCTCGATGGTGTACTGCGCCGGCACGCCGCGGGCGTCGGCCTTCTCCCGGATCGCGGCGATCGCTGCGAGTTCCTCGCGCAGCAGCACGAGCCGCTGCGTGAGCAGATCGACGGCCTCGGCTCGGTCGAGGTTGTGCGCCTCGGCGAGCGCGACCCGGAACGTGGCGAGGCGGGAGACGCCACCGAGCTCATGACGCACCCACGTCCCGACCGCGGCCGATCCGGCCTCGGTGACCGAGTACGTGGTGCGCTCGGGCCGGTTGCCCGCGCGATCGACGCCGACCTCTTCGATCAGCCCCTGCTCGTGCAGGCGGCCGACCGTGTGGTACAGCGCGCCGGTGGTGATGGTGAGCATCCGGTCGCCGCGTCGTGCACGCAGCAGCCGCACCATCTCGTAGGGATGCATGTCGCCCTCGCGCAGCAGCGCGAGCACCATGACTCCGAGAGGGGTGAGCGCAGGATCCTTCACCATCACTCCAATCCGATTAGTTTGTTCAGACTATCCGATGTGGACTATACACGTTCTCTGTGGCTGGTGCGCGAGAAACCAGATCCGGCATGAGACACCACACCTGCCGTGGTGTCTCATGCTGAGAGTGGTTTCTCGCTCCCGACCGGCGGATGCCGGGGCGCCCGCGATAATGGATCCGTGAGCACCCCCCTTGAACTCTCCGGCTGGCGTCACCTCTACTCCGGCAAGGTCCGCGACCTGTACGCGCCCGAGGACCCGGCCGACAAGCGCCTGCTCGTCGTGGCGAGCGACCGCGTGAGCGCGTTCGACTTCGCGCTCGAGCCGGGGATCCCGGAGAAGGGCGCGCTGCTCACGGCCCTCAGCCGCTGGTGGTTCGACCGCCTCGCCGAGGGCGCGGATCCGGTGCCGAATCACCTCGTGGCCGGCGAGATCCCGGCCGAGGTCGCCGACCGCGCGATGCTGGCGATGTCGCTGGAGATGCTGCCGATCGAGTGTGTCGTACGCGGGTACCTGACCGGATCCGGCTGGCTGGAGTACCAGGAGAGCGGGACCGTCTGCGGTATCCCGCTGCCGGAGGGCCTGCAGAACGGCGACCGGTTGCCCGAGCCGCTGTTCACCCCGGCGTACAAGGCCCCGATGGGCGAGCATGACGAGAACATCACGTTCGAGCGCACCGTCGAGCTGGTCGGCGCCGAGCGGGCGGCGCAGCTGCGTGACCTGTCGCTGACGGTCTACCGCCGTGCCGCCGCGATCGCCGAGGAGCGCGGGCTGATCCTGGCCGACACGAAGTTCGAGTTCGGCGTCGACGCGGATGGCGTGCTGCGCCTGGCCGACGAGGTGCTCACCAGCGATTCCTCGCGGTACTGGGACGCGGAGACCTGGCGGACCGGATCCACCCCCGCCGAGCGCATGGCCAGCTTCGACAAGCAGATCGTGCGCGACTGGCTCGCGGCGCACTGGGACAAGCAGGGCATCCCGCCTGTGCTGCCGGACGAGATCGTCGCGCAGACGGCCGCCCGGTACGCCGAGCTGCTGGAGCGCCTCACGGCCTGACCGCGCGCCGCCCTCGCACCGACGTCAGACGGCGATCCGCACGTCGGTGTGCCCGAAATCGTCTCCTTTGCACAGGAGTGGTTCGTCGTACGCGATCGCGAGGGCGTAGCTGAAGCAGTCGCCGTAGTTCAACCGCGCCGGGTGACCGGATCCGCGACCGTATCGGCGCGCAGCAACGATGCCGATACGCGCCTGCGCCTCGTCGACGGCGATGACCTGCGCGTCGACAGTGCCCAGGAGCTCACCGAGCTTCTCCACGCCGGCGTCGCCCCAGCGGCCGTGCACGACGATGTGAGCCTCGAGCAGGGTCGATGCCGAGATCAGCACGCGCTCGGCGAGCATCGCGCGCCGGAACTGCGGCCCTTCCGGTTCATTGCGAATCGCGGCCACCAGGGCGGACGTGTCGACGATCACCGCGGGAGACCCCTCTCGTCGTACATGTCTTCCATGATCTCCTCGTAGCTCGGCCCCACGACAGGCAGGTGCTGGAACTCCTCGATGATCTCGTCGAGGCGTCGCGCTCTCTCCGCACGCTCCTTCTCGGCATCGCCGCGCATCTCCTCGAGCCGGCGTCGCACGGCATCCTCGATCGCGCTGGTCTGGCTCTGGCCGGTCAGCTCGGCCAGTTGCCGCACCAGATCATGCACCCGCTCGTTCTTGATGTTCAGGCCCATGGTCATGATTCTACCCTTCTACCTCTGTCGTCTACCCTTCTACCGACGGGCTCCGACATTCGGACGGCGACGCGTGCTCCGGCTGTCGTCGGCACCCGATAGCGTGTCCCCAGCAGCATTTCCCGACCCGAGGAGCCCGCATGGCCCTGTGGAAGATCCGCGGCGACGGACGCACCGTCGAACCCGGCGCCGTCGTCCGCCCCGATGAGCGCCTGAACTGGCCCGCGACGATCGCGATCGGCGTGCAGCACGTCGTGGCGATGTTCGGCGCGACGTTCCTGGTGCCGATCCTCACCGGCTTCCCCGTGCCGACGACGCTGCTGTTCAGCGGCATCGGCACGATCCTGTTCCTGCTGATCACGCGCAACAAGCTGCCCAGTTATCTCGGATCCTCGTTCGCGTTCATCGCGCCGGTGACCGCGGCGACCGCCGCGCACGCCACCGGCGGCAACGGCATGGGGGCGGCACTCGCCGGCATCGTCTCGGTCGGTGTGCTGCTGGCGATCATCGGCGTCGTCGTGCACGTCGCCGGCGTGAAGTGGGTGGACCGCTTCCTGCCGCCGGTGCTGGCAGGCACGATCGTCGCGCTCATCGGGTTCAACCTCGCCGGCGCCGCCTACGGCAACTTCGCCAAGTCACCCATCACGGCCACCTTCACCCTCGCGATCACGATCATCTTCGCGGTGCTGTTCCGCGGGTTCCTGGGCCGGATCTCGATCTTCCTCGGCGTGATCGCGGGCTACATCTTCGCGGCGTTCCGCGGAGAGCTCGACTTCTCCGCCGTCGACAAGGCCGCCTGGGTGGGGCTGCCGACCTTTCATCTTCCGGACTTCGGCACGCCGAGCGTGTGGAGCGGCATCGCGATGTTCCTTCCCGTCGTGCTCGTGCTCATCGCCGAGAACGTCGGTCACGTGCGCGGCGTCGCGACCATGGTCGAGGATCCGGAGATCAACGCGCAGACCGGGAAGGCGCTCATCGCCGACGGCGTCTCGACCACGATCGCCGGATTCTTCGGCGGATCCGGAACCACCACCTACGGCGAGAACATCGGCGTGATGGCGTCGACCAGGGTGTATTCGACCGCGGCGTACTGGGTCGCCGGCATCGCGGCGATCCTGCTCAGCCTGTCGCCCAAGTTCGGTGCGATCATCAACTCGGTCCCCGCCGGCGTGCTCGGCGGCATCACGACCGGCCTGTACGGCCTCATCGGCGTGATCGGGATCAAGATCTGGGTCGACAACCGCGTCGATTTCTCCCGCCCGGTCAACCAGTACACCGCGGCCGTCGCGCTCATCATCGCGGTCGGCGGGTTCTCGATCTCGGCCGGCGACTCCGGCTTCGTGCTCGGCGGCATCGTCATCGCCACGGTCGCCGCGATCGTGATCTACCACGGCGGCAACGCGATCGCGCGGCTGCGCAAGACCGGCGCCGACGACCCGCGTCCGCTCGAGGCGGTCGGCCCGATGGGCGGCGACCCCGCCTGATCTCGATGAGGATCCGGCGCGGTGCAGCCGCACGTCAGGCCGAGCCGCGCACCACGAGCTCGGTCTGCAGGATCGTCTGCCGGGGCGGCTGAGCGCCGCCCAGCAGGTCGAGCAGCACTCCGGCGAGGGCCTCGCCCTGCGCGTGCATCGGCTGACGGATCGTGGTGAGCGGCGGATCCGTCGACACCGCGACCGAGGAGTCGTCGAACCCGACGATCGCGACCTGCTCCGGCACACGCACCCCCGCGCCGCGCAGCACCTGCAGCGCGCCCCGGGCCATCAGGTCGCTGGCCGCGACGATCCCGTCGGGCAACGCTCCGCCGGGCTGCTCGGCGCGGGCCAGCAGCTCGCGCGCAGCCGCGGCCCCTCCGGCCTCGGAGTAGTCGCCGTCGAGCTGCGCGAACGGCTCCCGGCCCGCGGCGGCGAGCGCCTCCCCGAACCCCTGCAGACGGTCCACCGCACCGGCCATCGACAGCGGTCCGGTGATCGCTGCGATGCGGGTGCGACCGGCATCCAGCAGGTGCCGCGTCGCGTCGCGGGATCCGGCGATGTTGTCGACGTCGACCACGTAGTCGGTGTCGCGGCCGACCGAGCGGCGTCCGCCGAACACCACGGGCACGGCATCGACGATCGCGTCGATGAACTGGTCGCTGACGTGGTGCGAGAGGATGATCGCGCCGTCCACACCGCCGTTGCGCACGAAGCCGGTCATCCGGCCGTCGGCGTCGTCGTTCGCGATGAGGAGGTTCAGGATGTATTCGGAGCGGCCGATCCGGTCGCTTATGCCGGCCACGACCGCCGCGAAGAACGGGTCGCCGAAGAAGCGCGTCGTGTCCTCCGGCACGACCAGGCCGATCGCGTGCGTCTGCCGGGTCGCGAGTGTGCGCGCCGCACGGTTCGGCACGTATCCGAGTCGCGCGATCGCGTCCCGCACCGCCGCGAGCGCGTGCGGGCTCACCGCGGTCGAGCCGTTCACGACCCGGGACACGGTCGAGCGGGACACCCCTGCAGCGGCCGCGACCTCCTCGATCGTCGCGCGTGCGCTCATCGGATCCGCTCCCGTTCTGCGCCCCAGCGCCCCTCCATCCGGCTCACCGTCCGACTGTGCGGCCCGGCCGGTCACACGGCCCGCGCCGCGATGATACGAGCGTATTCCCGCCCGGAGTCCTTCACCGTGCGCACCTGCGTCTCGTAGTCGACGCGCACGATGCCGAACCGCTTGTCGTAGCCGAACGACCACTCGTAGTTGTCCAGCAGCGACCACGCGAAGTAGCCGCGCACGTCGACACCCTCCTCGATGGCGTCATGCACCGCCGCCACGTGCTCGCGCAGGAACATGGCCCGCTCGGCATCGTGCACGGCCCCGTCCTGCACGACGTCGTCGTAGGCGGCGCCGTTCTCCGTGACGTAGAGCGGCAGCCCTGGTGCGTACTCCGTGCCGAGCCGGCGCAGCAGCCGGGTGAGCCCCTCGGGCTGCACCTCCCACCCCATGCCCGTGCGCGGCAGCCCCCGCTCCACCCAGTGCACATCGTCGGCAGCAGGGAAGGGCGAGCGCGTGCGGCGCAGGCTGTCGGCCCCGCCGTCGTGGGGCGTGCCCTCGACGCCCGGCTGCGGCATACCGGAGAGCAGCTCGCCGTGGTAGTAGTTCACGCCGAGGCAGTCCAGGGGCGCCGCGATCTCGTCGAGGTCGCCCTCGTGGATCGCGGTGGCCCAACGCCGCACCGCGACCGGATCCACCTCCCGGATGTCCTCGACCACGTCGGCCGGGTAGGCGCCGCGCAGGATCGGATCCAGGAACCAGCGGTTGAACTGCCCGTCGATGCGGCGCGCGGCGTCGACGTCCCCGGGATCCCGGGCATCGGCCGGATCCGCGACCGTGAGATTGAGCGTGACGCCGAGGTCGAGCTTCGGATCCCGCTCGCGCAGGGCCGTGATCGTGCGGCCGTGCGCCAGCATCAGGTGGTGCGCGGAGAGCAGGCCGTCCTCGATGCTCGTGCGACCCGGGGCATGCACGCCCGCCGTGTAGGACAGGAACGAGGAGCACCACGGCTCGTTCAACGTGGTCCAGTGCTGCACGCGGTCACGGAGCCCGTCGTGCACGCTCAGGGCGTACTCGACGAACCGGTCGACCGTGTCACGGGAGGTCCAGCCGCCCTTCTCCTCGAGCGCCTGCGGCAGGTCCCAGTGGTACAGCGTGAGCCAGGGGGTGATGCCGGCGGAGAGGAGCTCGTCGACGAGCCGGTCGTAGAAGGCGAGGCCCGCGGCGTTCACGGCTCCGCCGTCGGGGCGCACGCGCGCCCAGGACGTGGAGAAGCGGTAGGCCTGCAGGCCGAGGTCGCGCATGAGCGCCACGTCGTCGCGGTACCGGTGGTAGTGGTCGCACGCGACATCGCCGGTGTCGCCGTCGTGCACGGCACCGGGCACACGGGCGAACGCATCCCAGATCGAGGCGGTGCGGCCGTCCTCGAAGGCGGCGCCCTCGATCTGGTACGCGGCGGTGGCCGCTCCGAACAGGAATCCGTCGGGGAACTGGCGGGCGGACGTGTTCACGGCGGCTCCTTCGCAGGGTCGATCGGGGCGGGCTCGATCGCGCTCCGGGTCTGGCGCATCGCCCGTCCGCCAGCGTATGGGAGCGCTCCCACGGCTGTCAACAGCGGGATCGGAGACGCGCGCGCGTACCCTGGACCGGTGACCACCTCGACTGCCCTCGCCCGCGCCGAATCGCTCATCCGCACCGTGCCGGACTACCCGCAGCCGGGGATCCTGTTCCGCGACATCACGCCGCTGCTGGCCGACGCCGAGGCGCTGCGGGTGACCACCGAGGCGCTCGTGGCGCCGTTCCTCGGCTCCTTCGACGTGATCGCCGGGATCGAGGCGCGCGGGTTCATCCTCGCGGGCGCCGCCGCGATCACGGCCGGATCCGGTTTCGTGCCGATCCGCAAGGCGGGCAAGCTCCCGCTCCCGGCGGCATCCGTCGACTACGCGCTCGAGTACGGCACCGCGACGATCGAGATGCACGACGACCTGCCCGCCGGATCCCGGGTGCTGCTGATCGACGACGTGCTCGCGACCGGCGGCACGCTGGCCGCCGGTCGCAGCCTCGTGGAGCGGCTGGGCTGCCGGGTCACCGGCATCGCGGTGCTGTTCGAGATCGACGGCCTCGGCGGCCGCGCGGCCGTCGGCGACGTGCACACCGTCTTCCGCAGCTGACGCCGCCGTCCGCGGCCTCGGATCCGGCCCGGTGCGCACATCGAAACGGAATCAGGCCGCCAGCCCCGTGATCATCGACACCAGTTCGTTGTGACTGGTGTCGGCCACCCTCCTCGTGCCGACCTGGGTGCCGCGGCGCAGCACCGTCACCCGGTCGGCGATCCGGAACACCTGCTCCATGTTGTGGCTGACGATCACGACCGCCGCCCCGCGCTGCTTCAACCGCAGGATGAGCTCCTCCACCTTGGCCGTCTCGGCCACGCCGAGCGCCGCGGTCGGCTCGTCCATCAGCACCAGGTTCGAGGCCCAGTGGGTGGCCCGGGCGATGGCGATCGCCTGCCGCTGCCCGCCGGACAGATCCGACAGCAGCGCCCGCGCCGACGGGATCCGCACGTCCAGATCGTCCACGAGACTCTGCGTCTGGCGTGCCATCTCCCGCCGGTCCAGGGTGCGCAGCGGCCCTCGTGTGAGCTCGCGTCCGAGGAACAGGTTCATGTAGACCGGCTGCTGATCCACGAGCGCGAGATCCTGGTAGACCACCTCCACGCCCTGCGCACGGGCGTCCGAGGCGTCGCGCAGCGAGACCGCGGATCCGCCCAGCAGGATCTCGCCGGTCGTGGGCCGGTGCACCCCGGAGATGATCTTCATCAGGGTGGACTTTCCCGCGCCGTTGTCGCCGACGAGTGCGACGATCTCCCCGGCCTGCACCCGCAGATCGAACCCCGAGATCGCGGTCACGGCGCCGAACGACTTCGTGATGCCGCGCAGCTCGAGGGCCGCGACGCCGGCCGTACCGACGCCGCCCGTACCGGGCAGGGGGCTCATCGCGCACCTCCCCAGAGGCGCACCGGGGATCCGCCGTTGGCCGCGCACGGCTCGCCGAGCACCGGGGTGCCGGTGGCCAGTCCGCCGATGCCGACCGTCTCGCTGCGGGTGACGAAGACCTGCGGCCGGAAGCCGAAGATCACCGTGTCGCCCTCGCGCACGTCGAGCGGCGCAGAGCTGCCGTCGGCCGCGGCGATGTCGAGCGGCACCGTAGCGTAGTAGTCGATCGCCTCCGGTGCGGGCATCTCCACCCGCAGCTGCCGCGCTTCGGCGGGATCCTCCCCCGCACGCACCAGCAGGGCACGCGTCTGCGGGATGCCGAGCACCGGATCCGCGTAGAGCCCGCCGCCGTAGACGTAGGCCCTGCCGTTCCACAGGTGCGAGACCTCGCTCACGTACGCGATCGCCGGATCCTCGACCAGATCCCTCGCCGCGTGCAGCGGCGTGGTGCCGGTGAGACCGTGACCGGGTTCGACCTGCGTGGCCCCGGCCTCCGCCAGCGCGGCGAGCGTCGCCGTGGAGGTGGTTCCCGGCGCGTTCACCGCGAAGCCGGAGAACCCGGCCGCCTCCAGCGCCGCCCGCGCCCTCGTGAGCGTGCGGCGGTTGGGAGTGGCGATGACATCGCCGTCGCCGGCGTCGAACAGCGTGGCCGGGAACGTCGTGATCCCGCCGAATCGCACCCCGGGGATCTCATCCATGAGCCGCGCGACCTGCACGACCTCGTCGACCGGGAATCCGCCCTCGTGACCGGTGTAGAACCGGTCCTCCGGCGCGACGACGCGCACCAGCACGGCCTGCTCGCGCCCCGTGGCCCGTGCGGCCTCGCCCGCCCAGCGGGCCTGCGCCTCGCTGAACACGGTCCAGAACAGCGGCTCGAGTGCGGCGGCCTCGGCGGCCCGCGAGCGCGGGATCTGCACGAGATGTCCCAGATGGCCGATGGCGAGGCCGGCGAGCGCGGCAGCCTGCGCGCACTCCAGATCCACGCCGACGGCATGTCCGATGCCGCCGGCGCGGATCGCCGCCGCGGCGTCGGGGTTGCGCCCGATCTGCTTGGTCATCGCGAACGCGTCGAGCCCGAGCCGCGCCGCCTCGGTCGCGATCGCGCGCGCGTTGCGCTCGATCGCGTCGGTGTCGAGCACCCAGGTGTTGGGGCTGAGCGCACCGCTGCGGTGGAGCTCGGCCGCCGCACGCAGCAGGCCGGGGTTGCGGCGCTGCAGGAGGGTGAGGAACATCAGCGTCCTTTCTTGCCGCGCAGCGACAGCGTCACCGCGACGAGGATGATGAGACCGCGCACGATCATCTGCTGCGCGACGGTGAGCCCGCCCAGCAGCAGGCCGTAGTTGATCATGCTCATGAACAGGGATCCGACGACGGCGCCGATGACCGACCCCTTGCCGCCCGTGAGCGCCGTGCCGCCGACGATGACCGCGGCGAGCACGCTCATCAGATCCGAGGTGCCCAGGGTGTACGTCGCCCCGACCAGCCGGCCCGCATAGAGGAGGCCGGCCAGGGCCGCGGTCGCGCCGCTGGCGAGGAACACCATCAGCCGTACCCGGTCGACGCGGATCCCGGAGACCCTCGCGGCCTGCGCACTGTTGCCCACTGCGAGCACGTGCGCGCCGGCACGGCGCCGGCGCAGCACGTGCCAGCCGACCGCGGTCGCGAGGATCGACCACAGCACGAGCACGGGCACGCCCAGCACGCTTCCGCCGCCGAAGATCCACACGAACGCCGGATCCGTGACCGGCACCGACTGCAGCCCGGTGATCTGCTGTGCGAGTCCCGCGACCAGGCCCATCGTGGCCAGGGTCACCAGGAAGGAGGGGAGCCGCACGACGGTGACGAACAGCCCGTTCACCAGGCCGACGAGCGCGCCGGCGCCGAGGCCGGCGAGCGCTCCCAGCCACCACTGCCCCGTCGCCTGCAGCGCGAGCGCGCCGGTGAGGGCCGAGAACGCGACCGTGGATCCGATCGACAGGTCGATCTCGCCGAGACTCAGCACGAACACCGCGCCGATCGCCATGATCGTGATCGGCGCGGCCTGCGTGACGATCGTGACCAGCGTGGTCACGTTGAGGAAGCTGGCGCCCTGGGTGATCGCGAAGAACGCGAAGACGACGATGAAGCCGGCGTACACGACGTAGTCGCGCCATCCGTGCGCGATGCGGGCGGACAGGGCCGGTGCCGCCGAGGCGGCGGTGACAGCGGTCATGCGGGGATTCCTTCCGTGCGGAGCTGCCCGGCCGTCCGGCCGGAGGGTGTGCCGTGCCCCGCTGCGGCCCGATCGGCCGTGCGCACGAGCTCGGCGGCGCCGATGAGCGGCCCGTCGCCGCCGAGCGCGGAGATCTCCACGCTCAGGTCGCCGTGGCCGTGCCGTTCCAGCCAGGTGCGGATGCGGCTGAGCAGCTCGGGGCGGGAGCCGATCCCGCCGCCCAGCACGACGAGCGCCGGATCCGTCACGGCACGCACCGCCACCAGGGCACGGGCCAGCCAGAGCGCCTCCTCATCGAGGGCGTCCTGAGCCTCGGCGACGCCCGCGACGGCACGGGCGAAGACGTCCCGGGCAGTGCGGGCGCCGGTGTCACGGGCGGCGAGCACGTCTCCCGCGACCACCTCCTCGAGGGGGCCGCGGCGGCGCGTGGCGGGATCGAGCGGATCCGCCCCGAACGGCAGGTAGCCGATCTCGCCGGCCGCTCCGGTCGCGCCGCGCACCAGCCGCCCGTCGCTGACGAGGCCCATGCCGATGCCGGTGCCGACCGCCACGAAGGCGAAGTCCGCGATGTCGCGCCCTCGCCCTGCGGCGAGCTCGCCGAGGGCGGCGGCGTTGACGTCGTTGTCCAGGACCACGGGGCAGCCGAACCGTGCCGACAGCGTCGGCCCGAGACCCGTGCTCTCGCCGAGGTTCGGTGCGGACGCGAGCCCGCCCGCCTGGGTGGGCACGCCCGCGCCGCCGATGCCGATCCCGGCGATGCGGATGCCCTCACCGACATCCGCATCGCCAGGGCGGCGCCCGTCCGGTGCACCCGACGTCCCGGCGGTCGCCGCCGTCCCGTCGCCGGCATCGCACAGGGCCACGACGATCTCCGCGAGCTGGGCGGCGACCGCGCGACGCGGATCGGTGATCGCGTCCACGGTGCGTCCGATGCGCCCCTCGGCATCGACCAGACCCGCGCGGATCTTCGACCCGCCGAGGTCGATCCCCACCCAGACCTCCGCGGCTGTCGTGCTCATCGGATGCCCTCCAGCACGCGCGCCGGGTTCGTCCGGCAGAGTCGGTCGACCGCCTCGGCGGACACCCCACGCTCGGCGAGCATCGGCAGGAACACCTCGTCGAGGTAGGCGTAACCCCAGGCGCCGTGTGTGCCGGGGTTCATCCAGAGCTCGGCGCCGGTGAGGTCCTGCGCCAGCAGGATCCGGTCTCCGTAGCCCTCTGCCACGAGGGTCGCGACCATGTCGGCCCTTCCCTCGTCGGCGCGGAAGAACGACCGCTTGGCGAACTCCCCGTCCGCACGTCGCGCGGGTTCGGGCCCGAGGAAGAAGTCCCAGGTCTGCTTGCCGATGGTGTCGATCGCGATGCCCGCGCCGCGGTCGAGGATGCGCCGGGCGGCGTCGAGGTGCAGCTGGGTGTCGACGTGCCCGATGACGATGCCCGCAGGGTCCGCCCCCTCACCCAGGAGCACGTCCAGCTGCTCCTGGGCCATGGTGCCGTGCGTGGTGTGCGTCATGATCGACAGTCCGGTCTCGCGCTGGGCGCGGGCGGCGGCACGCAGCATGCGCTCCTCGAAGGCGGTGATCTCGCCGAGACTCGTCGCCTGCTCCCCGAAGACACCGGCGCGCACGCCGCTGGATCCGATCCCCTCGCCGGCATCCGAGACGAGGCGCGCGGCGAGCTCGGAGACCGATGCCGCACGCGCCCAGGCGGGCGCATACGACTCCAGGTAGACCGCGGTGCCGCTGACGATGTGCAGCCCCGACCGGTGCGAGATCTCGGCGAGCGCGGCGGCGTTCGCGCCCGCCTCGTCGCGTCCGACCACGCCGTACGGCGAGAGATCGACGACGGTGCCGAAGCCGCGGTCGCGCAGCGCGGAGACCGCCCGCACGGCGACCTCGATCGCGTCGTCCTGCGCCCCGCCGCTGAGCCAGCGCCCTGGCAGCAGCGAGAGCAGATGCTCGTGCGGCATGACCCGCCCGAGCTGAGCGCCGTCGACCTCGCCGAGCACGGTGGTGACCGTTCCCATGAGTGTCCTTTCGAATGCGGGCGCCGCGGCGCCTCGGCGGAGTTCCTGGTTACTTGCCGGTCACGCTGGCGGGCGGTTCGGTGCCGTAGTCGGCCTTCCACCCGTCGGCGAGGTTCTTCTTGGTGACCTTGGTGGGCTCGGAGGCCACCAGCGCGGGCGCCGTCCTGCCCAGCAGGCCGTAGGCGCCTGCGTCGGCGAGGCCGGTGCCGATTCCGACGGATCCGTTCCCGATCATGCCCGCCACACCGGGACCGGTGTTCATGGCGGCGGCGAGCGCGGTGTCGATGTCGTTCGTCACGAGCTGGATGTCGGTGCGCCCTGACGCCTTGATGGCCGCGAGCACGCCCTGCGCGGCGGTGGCCCAGGAGACGTAGATGCCCTTGAGGTTCGGGTGCTTGGCGATCAGCGCCGCGGCGACGGTCTGCGTCTCGGTCTCCTTCGCGAAGCCCGCGTCCTCGACGATGCTGATCTTGGGGTACTCGGATCCGATCCAGTCCTTGAACGCCTTGTCGCGCTGATTCGTGAACCAGAAGTTGGCGTTGTAGCCGACCACGCCGATCTCCCCGGCTCCGCCCAGCGCGTCGCCGAGCACCTCGGCGTTCGCCTTGCCGGCCTTCGCCAGGTCCTCGGTGACGATCGACACGAACTCCTTGCCTGCGGTGTAGCCGGCCGGCGGCGTGGTCATGATCACCAGCTTGGATCCGCCGTCGACGATGGGCTTGAACGAGGTGGCCGCCGAGGTCGGGTCGACGGCGATCGCGACGACGATGCTGGGCTTGAGCGCCATCACCGTCTGGATGTTGTTGGCCTGCGTGCCGGCGTCGAAGTCGGCCTGCGTGCTGGCGACGACCTTGATCCCCAGCCGCTCGAACTCGGCCCTGGCGCCGCGCTCGACCGCCGCCACGAAGTCACCCGAGGTGTGCCACACGAACGCGGCTGTGAACTGACCGGCCTTGATCTTCGCGACGTCGTCGGCGGAGAGCACGAGGTCGGAGAGGGGGCCGGGCTTCTCACCGTTCGGGCCGGCGAACTCCAGGCTGGGTGCGGCAGCGGGCGAGGCGGGCGCGTCCGTGGGGGCGGCTCCCGTCGTCGGCGCGGAGCATCCGGCCAGCAGGGCGATGGTGGCGGTGACGGCCGCCGCGGCGAGCGCGACGCGATGCCGCGCGTTCAGAGCAATCATGAAAGACCTTCCTTGGTTCTTCTCGTCGCGAGCCGGGTGCCTCGCGCGCATCGGTCGACGCTGACGGACCATTTTGATTTCAGTTCGCAACCAATGTCAAGCCCTGAAACGACAATTCGCTGGGTACGATCGACCCAGGCGCACTCGGCGCGCCTTATTAGACTCACGTTGAGGCCGAAAGGAACGCGATGGTCCACGACACCCGAGAGCTGAACCGCAGCGCGGTGCTGAGCCAGCTGCTGCGGTCGCGGCCCGCGAGTCGCAAGCAGATCGCCCAGGCGTCCGGCATCTCCCCGGCCACGGTGACCCGGGCCGTGGAGCAGCTGATCACCGAGGGGATCGTGCGCGAGGGGTCGGAGCTGGTGTCGGATCAGCGCGGCCGCCGCGCGGTGCTGCTCGACGTGGTCGCCGACCGCGCACTGGTCGTCGGCGTCGACCTCGGCGCCAGCAATGCCCGGCTGCTGCTGGCCGACTTCACCGGATCCACGCTCGATCGGCACCGCGCACCGACCCCTGCAGGGGCCGACGGCGAGGCGCTCGCGGTCTGGCTCGTGGCGCAGATCCGCGCGCTCGCCGGCACCCGCATCGCGCAGGTGGGTCATGTGTGCATCGGCGTCCCCGGAGCGGTGCGCGATGACGGCTGGACCATCACGAACGCCCCCAACCTCGCCCAGGTCGAGGGATCCGTGTTCCTCGCCCGGGTGGCAGAGCTGCTCGGGATCGGGGTGACCGCCGACAACGACGCCAACCTCGCACTGCTCGGGGAGCAGCGGTTCGGTGCCGCGCAGGGCCACCCCACGTCGGTGATGATCACGATCGGCGCGGGGCTCGGCGCCGGGATCGCCATCGACGGCACGCTGCTGCGCGGGGCGAACGGCATCATCGGCGAATTCGGGCAGCTGCCGGCAGGACCCCTCGGCACCCGGCTGGAGCTGATGGTGACAGGGCCCGGCCTGATGCGCCTCGCCGCGGAGGCGGGGGTCGCGATCGACTCGCCGACCGCGCTGTTCCAGCCCGATGCCCCGGAGCCGGTGCAGCGGCTGCGTTCGCACTTCGACCACGCGCTGCAGATCGTGCTCACCGCCGCCGCGGTGTCGTGCGACCCGAGTGTGATCGTGCTCGGCGGCGGGATCGCGGACTCGCTGGTCTCGCACCTGGGTCGCTACCAGGACGCCCTGCGCGCGCAGCTGGGCAACGAGGTGCAGATCGCGGCGACCGCGCTCGGGGAGTACGGAGGCGCCCTCGGCGGTGCCGTCGCCGCCCTGCACCGGCTGTACCTGGAGATCGGCGTGGACGGCTCCGCGCTCGGCGAGATCCCCCATCCAGCCCCGACCGCCGCGGGCTGAGCCGCGGAAACCGCGCGATAGACTGGACGCGCCCCCGCCCGCGACTTCCCGGAGCCACGTATGCCCACCATCGTCGTCGACGTCATGCCCAAGTCCGAACTGCTCGACCCGCAGGGCAAGGCCGTGTCGGGTGCCTTCGCCCGCACCGGCGTGACCGCGTTCAGCGACGTCCGCATCGGCAAGCGCTTCGAGCTCACCGTCGAGGGCGAGGTCACCGAGGCCGTGCTCGCCGAGGCGCGCCGCGTGGCCGATGAGGTGCTCTCCAACTCCGTGATCGAGGACGTCGTCCGCGTCGAGGTCGCCGAATGACCGTGCGGATCGGGGTCGTCACCTTCCCCGGATCCCTCGACGACCGCGACGCGCAGCGCGCCGTGCGCATCGCCGGCGGAGAGGCCGTCGCCCTCTGGCACGGCACACACGACCTCGACGGCGTCGACGCCGTGATCCTGCCCGGCGGCTTCAGCTACGGCGACTACCTGCGCTCCGGGGCGATCGCCGCGCTCTCCCCGATCATGACCGAGGTGAAGGACGCCGCCGCCAAGGGCATGCCGATCCTCGGCATCTGCAACGGCTTCCAGATGCTCGTCGAGGCGCGCATGCTGCCGGGCGGCCTGATCCGCAACGACCACCAGCACTTCGTGCGCCGCGACCAGAAGCTCACGGTCACCAACGCCGACACCGCCTGGAGCAGCGCCTTCACCCAGGGCCAGGAGATCGTCATCCCGCTGAAGAACGGCGAGGGCGGCTACATCGCATCCGAGGACACCCTCGACCGCCTCGAGGGCGAGGGCCTGGTCGCGTTCCGCTACGCGGGCGTCAACCCGAACGGATCCCTCCGCGACATCGCCGGCATCACCAACGAGGCCGGCAACGTGGTGGGCCTGATGCCGCACCCGGAGCACGCCACCGAGCCCGGATTCGGGCCCGACACGGCCGCCGCCATGCGCAGCGGCGTCGACGGCCTGGGCTTCTTCACGAGCGCGATCGCCGCCGTCGCCCGCGTCGCCGCGTAGTCGTTTCCGCCGTCCGCGGCATTGCCGTCTCCTCTGCGACGCCTGCACGATCGCGCGACGCCTGCACGACCGGATCCGCGAATCCGTCGTACGGACGTCGCGGCGTCGTGCAGGTGTCGCGGCGCGCGTCGGCTCTTCGGATCCATTGCCCCGCCCTCGCACTCGGGTCTAGCGTCGAATCGGCATCGGCGAGCGGAGGATCCCATGGGCCGGTTCGTGTACTGGATGAACGTGTCCCTCGATCTGCGCATCGAGGCCGCCCCCGACGAGAACGGCGGGGGCGACTGGATGCGGATCGGCGAGCCGCTGCACCGCGAATTCAATCGCCGCGCGGCGGACTTGGCCCTCATGGTGCAGGGGCGCCGGGTGTTCGAGATCATGGAGTCGTTCTGGCCGGCGGCGCGCGATGACCGCACGCTGCCCGCGTACCTGCAGGAGTACGGCGCGATCTGGACGGACAAACCGAAGATCCTCGTCTCACGCACCCGCGCCGAGGCGCCGTTCCACACCACGGTCATCGGCGAGGACGCGATCTCCCGGCTCGCCGAGCTCCGCGCCGAGACCGACGGTGCCATCGGCGTCGGCGGTGCGACACTGGCTACCGCGCTGCTCGACGCCGGCCTGCTCGACGAGCTGCTGCTGTTCACGCACCCGGCGGTCCTCGGATCCGGCCGGCCGCTATTCGATGAGCCCGGGCCCGGCCGGGCCAGGCCTCCGGTGATCCTCGACCTGCTCGAGCAGGCGACGTTCGACGAGGGCGTCACGATGCACCACTACGCCGTGCGGCGCTGAGCCACGGGTCTCGCCGACGGTCAGCCGAGGGCGGCGGTCAGCTGAGGGCGGGCGGCCAGACTCCGATGAGCACGGCCATCACCACGACCGTCACGAGTTCGTGCGCGATGTTCAGCACGGTCAGCGAGCTGGGACGTCCCTCGAAGGCGTCGTGCGTGATGAACCGCGCCGCCGTGAATCCCATCCACAGCGTGATCGCGGTGACCAGTGCCGAGACGAAGAACGAGCCGCCGTAGAAGTGCCAGGCGATGGCCGTGGCCCCGGCGAGCACCCATGCCGTGATGAAGCTCACGATCACGGTCGCGATGATGGACAGCACCGGGTTGCCCTTGGGGTTGTCGAGGTCGACGCCGGCCAGCCGCGCCCAGCGGGTGCCGAGCACGCCCCGGGCGTACCAGAGGGATCCGACGATCATGCTCGACGCGGTCGCCAGCAGCACCGCCCAGTAGTTGATCTCGGGAATCATGATGCTCCTCTGCGATCGGGCCGCGAGCGTGGTGCCCGTGTGAGAGAAAGCGTAGAGGCTCGGATCCGCGTCGACGCGGTGCTCGGCCGTGTCGAGTCGTTCTGCAGGGAGTCACGACCGTTCCGCAGGGAGGAAAGGCTCATCGAGGCCGGATCCGACCCGCTGCGGGCCTCTCAGCGCCGCACGCTCCTGCACAACGGTGTGGTCACCCTGCAGAACAGCACGGTATCCAGACAGGGGTCACCACGGACTGGGTTCGTAGTCCTTCAGGAACACGCCGTGGATGTCCTCGCCGGACTCACCCCGCACGATCGGGTCGTACACGCGAGCGGCGCCGTCGACGAGGTCGAGCGGGGCGTGGAACCCCTCCTCGGCCAGGCGCACCTTCGTGTAGTGCGGGCGCTCGTCGGTGATCCAGCCGGTGTCGACCGCGGTCATCAGGATCCCGTCGGTCTCCAGCATCTCCCCCGCGCTCGTGCGGGTGAGCATGTTCAGCGCGGCCTTCGCCATGTTCGTGTGCGGGTGGCCCGGACCCTTGTAGCGGCGGGAGAACTGGCCCTCCATCGCCGAGACGTTCACGATGTGCTTGCGCCGTGCGGGCGACGCCGCCATCGACGGGCGCAGCCGGCTGATGAGCAGGAACGGCGCCGTCGTGTTGCACAGCTGCACCTCGAGCATCTCGAGCGGATCCACCTGGTCGACGCTCTGCACCCAGCTGTTCACCCGGTTCACATCGGGAACGAGCCCGCCCGCATCGATCGCGGTGCCATCGGCGTGCTTCGCGAGCGAGGAGGATCCGGGCGCCATCGCGAGCCGGGCGAGCTCTTCGGCGGTGAGCGCCCGACCGCCCTGCTCGGCGATCGTGCCGTTCAGCGAGGCGATCGACAACAGCGGATGCGCGTCGACGGATGCCTGCAGCGCCTCCGGGTGCGGATCCGCGGTGTGCCCGAACGTCTCCATCTCGGGTAGCGGGCCGTTCGGTAGCGGCTGCAGCTCGGCGTCGACGAGGAGCGAGTACGCGCCGGGCGAGCGGCGCACGGTCTGCGCGGCGTTGTTGATGAGGATGTCGAGCGGACCTTGCGCTGCGACCGAGTCGGCGAGCGCGATCACCTGCGCGGGGTCGCGCAGATCGATGCCGACCACGCGCAGCCGGTGCAGCCAGTCGGCCGAGTCCTCGAGCGCCGCGAACCGGCGCACCGCGTCGCGCGGGAACCGCGTGGTGATCGTGGTGTGCGCGCCGTCGCGCAGCAGCCGCAGCGCGATGTGCATGCCGATCTTGGCGCGGCCGCCGGTGAGCAGCGCGCGCTTGCCGGTGAGGTCGGTGCGCGCGTTGCGCTTGCCGTGGCTGAACCGGGCGCAGTCGGGGCAGAGCTGGTGATAGAACGCATCGACCGTCGTGTACGGCTTCTTGCAGATGTAGCAGTTGCGGGGCTTCAGCAGCTCGCCGGCGGTCGGTGCGTCCATGACGCTGCTCGCGAGATCCAGCCCGCGGGTCTCGTCGTCGATGCGGTCGGGGGCGCCCGTCGCGGTGGCGGCGATCACGGCCTTGTCCGCCTCGGCGATCGCATCGCGGATCTCCCGCCGGCGCACGCGCTTCGCGGCCTTGAACATCGCGGACGTGCCCCGGCGCACCGCGATGAAGTCGGGGTGCTCCTGGTCGAGTTCGTGCAGGGCGGCCAGCACGCGCAGGGTCGTCGCGAGGTCGTCGGGGTCGATGCCCTGTCCTGCGGTGTCGCCGCCCGCCGTCGCGCTGCGCTCGCTCGGCGTCGACGGGGCGTCGGAAGAGGCGTCGGTCATTGTCACGATTTTACGCGAGCCGGCTGGGTGGGCGCCCGGACGGCCGTGCGGCCGGGCGTCGGTGCGTCCCCGTCCGGGCGTCCGCGCCTCTGGGGGCTCGCCGGTGCACCGGTTACTGCCGAGCGCACCGCTTGTTCACGCGAAGATCAGGTGCACTCGACAGGACCCGGTGCAGCCGACAAGATTCTGTGCAGCCCGGCGGATCCGCATCACGCCGCACGCCCCCGAGGACGCCGCTGCGGACGCCGCCGAGGACGCCCCGCCGCGGTGAGCGCCCAGATACCCCGGGCTCGCCGGTGCACCGGTTGCTGCCGAGCGCACCGCTTATTCACGCGAAGATCCGGTGCACTCGACAGGATCCGGTAGTCGGGCGGATCCGCTTCGCGTCGCACGTGAGAACGGCACCCCGGCACCCCACGCCCACGCCCCACACCCACCACCCGCCCCCGCCCGGTCCACCCCCTGCCGAGTGGACCGGGCGCCGTCGCGCCACCGGGCATACGCTCGGAGCGTGAGCCTTCTCGTCACCGTCCCCACCGCCGAACTCGCCGCCGACATCATCGCCGCCGGGCCGCTGCCCGACGGCGTGCACGTGCAGGTGTGGGACATGGCGACCCCGCCCCCTGCCGAGCGCATCGACATCGTCGTGCCGTCGTACCTCGGTCGGCAGCGCTTCTCCTCCCTGGACGGCATTGATGTGGGCCTCGTGCAAGGGCAGATGATCGGCTACGAGGCGGTGATCGGCAGCATTCCCGCGGGCGTCCCGTTCGCAAACGCCGCGAGCGTGCACGAGACCGCCACCGCCGAGCTCGCCGTGGGGCTCGTGATCGCGGCGCAGCGCCAGCTGCCGCGCTTCGTACGTGCGCAGGACGCGGGGGTCTGGGACCGCGGCTTCACCTCGAGCCTCGCCGACCGCCGCGTGCTGCTCGTCGGCCTCGGCGGCGTCGGCCGGGGCATCGCGCGGCGCCTCGGCGGGTTCGAGGCGTCGATCACGGCGGTCGCGCAGAGCGCGCGCACCGAGCACCTGGACGGCGTCGGCGATATCGCGGTGCACCCGCTGTCGGCGCTGCCCGCGCTGCTCCCCGAGGCGGAGATCGTGATCCTCTCCCTGCCCGGCGGACCCGGCACGCAGCAGCTCTTCGACGCCGCGATGCTCGCCCGCATGCCCGACGACGCCCTGCTGGTGAACGTCGGGCGCGGCACGGTCATCGACACCGACGCGCTGGTGGCGGAGGGCGGGCGGATCCGCGCCGCCCTGGACGTCATGGATCCGGAGCCACTGCCCGAGGGGCACCCGCTCTGGACCACGCCCGGTGTGCTGTTCACGCCGCACGTCGGCGGAGCCTCGAGCGCCATGCGGCCGCGCGTCGCCGCACTCGTGCGCCGCCAGATCGCGCACCTGCTCGCCGGCGAGGAGCCGGAGAACCTCATCCCGCACTGAGCCGGACTCGGTGGTCGAACCGATTCGATCCGCGCGTTTCCGCGAATCACGGCGGCCGGGTACCCTGTTCGCATGGCCGAGATCGAGCAGCAGTCCGCACCCGGATCCGAGTGGTGGCGCACCGCCGTCATCTACCAGATCTACCCGCGCTCCTTCGCCGACGCGAACGGCGACGGCGTCGGCGACCTGCCAGGGATCACGTCGCGACTCGATGCACTGGGCGAGCTCGGCGTCGACGCGATCTGGCTGAGCCCGTTCATGCCGAGCCCGCAGAAGGACGCGGGCTACGACGTGTCCGACTACCGCGGCGTGGATCCGCTGTTCGGCACGCTCGACGACTTCGACGCGATGCTCGCCGCCGCGCACGAGCGCGGGATCCGGGTGATCGTCGACCTCGTGCCCAACCACTCGTCCGACCAGCACCGCTGGTTCCAGGAGGCGCTGAAGGCCGCACCGGGCAGCCCCGAGCGCGCGCGCTACATCTTCCGTGACGGCGCCGGCGAGAACGGCGAGCTGCCGCCGAACAACTGGCAGAGCGTGTTCGGCGGCGGCATGTGGACGCGCGTGACCGAGCCCGACGGCACGCCGGGCCAGTGGTACCTGCACATCTTCGACATCAGCCAGCCCGACTTCGACTGGACGAATGAGGATGTGCGGGAGGAGTTCCGCGGTGTGCTGCGGTTCTGGCTCGACCGCGGAGTCGACGGCTTCCGCGTGGATGTCGCGCACGGCCTGATCAAGAAGGACGGCCTGCCCGACTACACCCCCGCACCCGAGGGCGGCTCGATGGGCGGCGAGGAGGACGACGTGCCGTACTGGGGGCAGCCCGGTGTGCACGACATCTACCGCGACTGGCACAACGTGCTCGCCGAGTACGACGGCGAGCGCGCGCTCTGCGCCGAGGCGTGGCTGCCGACGCTCGAGAAGACCGCGCTCTGGGTGCGCCCCGACGAGATGCACCAGGCGTTCAACTTCAACTACCTGATGACGGCGTGGGATCCGGCCGCGTTGCGCGACGTGATCCGCGGATCCCTCGACGCGTTCGGGTCCGTCGGCGCCCCGAGCACCTGGGTGCTCTCCAACCACGACGTCGTGCGGCACGCGTCGCGCCTCGCCGTGACCTGGGACAACCCGCAGGGCGACGGCATCGGCCCGCGCGACGAGCCCAAGCCCGACCGCACGCTGGGACTTGCCCGCGCCCGCGCCGCCACCACGGTGATGCTCTCGCTGCCCGGATCCGCCTACCTGTATCAGGGCGAGGAGCTGGGGCTGCCCGAGGCGATGGAGATCCCGGACGCGTTCCGGCAGGATCCGAGCTGGTTCCGCACGAACGGCGAGCGCTACGGCCGCGACGGCTGCCGGGTGCCGCTGCCGTGGAGCGGCACCGCGCCGTCCTACGGCTTCAACGACACCGGAGCCTCGTGGCTGCCGCAGCCGCCGGAGTGGGCGGAGTATGCGCGTGCCGCCGAGGAGGAAGCGGACGACTCCACCCTCGAGCTGTACAAGACGCTGCTGCGGCTGCGCACGGAGCGCGGACTCGGATCCGGCTCGCTCGTGTGGGAGGACCGCGGATCCGACGTCGTCGCGTTCCGGCGCGGCGACCTGCACGTGGCCGCCAACCTCGGCGGCGAGCCGCTCGAGCTCCCCGCCGGCGCGACCGTCGTCGTGCACAGCGCCCCCGGCGTCGGCACGGCGCTCCCCCCGGATTCCGCCGCCTGGTTCACCCTGAGCTGACCCCGGGCCGGTGGTGGCGGTCCCGACCCGTACCCGCCACCCCGGATCCGCCGGGCCGGCCCCGCCGCCCCGGACCCGCCGGCCCGGCCCGACCCGGACCCGCCGGCCCGACCCGGCTCAACCGCGGCTTCTGACCGCGAGACTCCAACGGGGCCTCGAGACTGCGCGAGAATGACGCAGTCTCGAGACCCAGATGCAGTCTCGCGGTCAGTTCCCGGGAATCAGACTCGTTCGACCGCGCCCAGGGGAGGCTCGCCTGCTTCGACGGGGGCCCGGGGTGTGCGGCGGTGCACCGCGGCCGTGGCGAGCTGCACGACGAGCGTCACCGCGAGCACGACGCCGGAGACCAGCAGCAGCTGATCCGGCACGGCGCCCATGGCGAGCGCGAGCCCGCCCAGGGCACTGCCGAGCCCGCTGCCGAGCATCATCGCGCTGTTGTTGAGGGCGAGCACGAGCGCCGCGACCGCGGGGGCCACCATCATGGCCAGCCGCGTCTGCGCGGCCACGCCCGATCCGCCGTTGAAGAACGCGCTGACCAGGAACCACGCCATGCCGGCCACCGCGCCGGCGATGCCGGGCAGCATGAGCCCCGCCCAGCCGAGCACGGCGGCGGTGAGCACGGTGGCCACGATCACGGTGAGTACGGTGACGGGGCCGCGGCGGTCGGTCACGCGACCGGAGACGAAGTTGCCGACGAGACTGACGATGCCGTAGCCGAACAGCGCCCCGATCATCGGGTAGCCCACGCCGATGCGCGGCTCGAGGATCAGCGTGGCGTAGGTGAAGCACAGGTAGCTCGCGCACATGAGGCCCATCGGCACGAGCAGCACGGACAGGATCGCCGGCTGGGTGAGCGGACTGAGCGCCTGACGCAGCGACAGCGGAGGCAGGTGCAGCCGGGGCACCTTGAACAGGATCCCGACGAGCGCCGCGGCGCCGACGCCCACCACGAGATACAGCGGGATCCGCCAGTCGGCCTGCCCGATCACGAGCCCGACCGGCACGCCGAGCGCGGTCGCGAACAGGAAGCCTCCCATGACCAGCGCGAGCGCGCGCCCACGGTACTGCTCGGGCGTGCGCGCGATGACGTACGAGCCGATCACCGCGTTCAGCAGCGCTCCGCCGACTGCCGAGATCACGCGCCCGGTCATCGCCCAGAAGTACGTCGGAGCCAGGGCGACCAGCAGATTGCCGAGCACGAACACGCCGAGCGACAGCACGATCGTGGACTTGCGCTCCCAGCGTCCGGTGAGCGCGCCCAGGAGCGGTCCCGCCACGGCGCCGGTCACCGCGAACACGCTCATCAGCTGGCCGGCGGCCGCGGCGTCGACGCGCAGATCCGTCGCGATCTGCGGCAGCAGCCCGGCCAGCACGTAGCCGTCGATGCCCATCGAGAAGGTCGCGACGGCGAGCCAGATCAGCGCTCCGGGGCGGAATCCCGCATCGACATCATTCGTTCGCACCAGACGATCAAATCAGAGCCCGACGACCCCTCGCGCCGATTCGGCAGGATTCCGGACGAATCATCGGATCCGTCCCGTCTCCCCGTCGCCTTCGGCACGCTCCGTCGCCTCGTTCCGCGCCTTCCACTCGCTCCCGTCGCAACGGATGCCGTTCCCACCGCGCGAGAACCGCATCTTTTGCGACGGGAGCGTATGGACGCAGCGGCGATCGCAACGGGAATGGAGAGACGGGAATCAAGGCCGACGGATCCGCCTCGTCTCCCCGTCGCCTTCGGCCCGCTCCCGGCCACCGCGTAGGCTCGGCCCCATGACGATCGACCTGGAAGCGCTCTTCATCGACCTGCATCGCAACCCCGAGCTGTCGTTCCAGGAGGTGCGCACCGCCGCGATCGCCGCCGGGCACCTGCGCGACCTGGGACTCGAGGTCACCGAGGGCGTCGGCAGGACCGGCGTCGTCGGCGTGCTGCGCAACGGCGAGGGGCCGGTCGTCTGGGCCCGCGCCGACATGGACGCGCTGCCGGTGGTCGAGGAGTCCGGCCTGCCGTATGCGAGCACCGCGAAGGGTATCGACCCCGAGGGGCACGAGGTGGGCGTCATGCACGCGTGCGGGCACGACATGCACGTGACCGCGATGATCGGCGCGGCCGAGGAGCTCGTGCGCACCCGCGACGAGTGGTCGGGCACCCTGGTCGTCATCATCCAGCCTGCCGAGGAGTTCGGCGCCGGTGCGCGCGCCATGCTCGACGACGGCATGCTCGACCGCTTCCCACGCCCCGACGTGGTACTCGGCCAGCACGTCACCCCCCTTCCCGCCGGCGTGATCGGCCTGCGCCCCGGCCCGCAGATGTCGGCGTCCGACGGCTTGCACGTCGTGCTGCACGGCCGCGGCGGGCACGGCTCGCGCCCGCACGCCACGATCGACCCCGTGGTCATGGCCGCGGCGACCGTGATGCGCCTGCAGACGGTGGTCTCGCGCGAGGTGGATCCGCACGACCTCGCCGTGGTCACCGTCGGCGCCATCCACGCCGGCACGAAGAACAACATCATCCCCGCCGAGGCCACTCTCGATCTCAGCCTGCGCTACCCCGACGAGACGCTGCGCGAGAAGATGCTGGCCAGCGTGGAGCGGGTGATCAAGGCGGAGTCCCTGGCGTCGGGGGCGCCTCAGGATCCGACGATCGAGACGCTGCACACGCTGCCGGCGACGATCAACGACGTCCCGGCGACGAAACGCGCATCCGCGGCGTTCCGGGCCGCCTTCGGCGAGCAGAGTGTGATCGACCCCGGCCTGTTCACCGGCAGCGAGGACGTCTCCTGGTTCGCACGCGACGCCGGCGTGCCCCTGGTGTTCTGGTTCTGGGGCGGGGTCGACCCTGCACGCTTCGCCGCAGCGGTCGCCGCCGGCACCGTCGACAGCGAGATCGCCACGAACCACTCCCCGTTCTTCGCCATCGAGATCCACCCCACGATCGAGGTCGGCGTCCGCGCGCTCACGGTCGCCGCGCGGGAGTTCCTGAGCTGAGAGCCGCCGCGGGGGGCGAGCGGGCTGCCGGCGGCCGTCCCGAGCGGATCCGGTCAGACGTCGAGCGCGACCGTCGGGAGGGCCGCGAGCGGGGAGTGCGCCTCGTGGTGCAGCCGCTCCATCCGCTCGTCCAGTTCGCTGGCCGCGTCTGCCGCCGCGGTGAGGTCGTCCACGAGATGCGCGGGCACCTGCCCCTGGAACTTGTAGTGGATCTTGTGCTCCAGGCTCGCCCAGAAGTCCATCGCGATGGTGCGGAACTGCACCTCCACCGGCACGCTCAGCGGTCCTGAGGACAGGAAAACCGGCACCTCCAGGATCGCGTGCAGGCTGCGGTACCCGTTCGGCTTGGGGCTGGCGATGTAGTCCTTGACGACGCGCACGGTGATGTCGTCCTGCGCGGTGAGCAGATCGAACAGCCGGTACACGTCGGCGACGAAGCTGCAGGTCACCCGCACACCGGCGATGTCGGTGATGTTCTCGCGGATCGAGTCGAAGTCGGGCTCGATGCCGCGGCGGGACACCTTCTCCACGATGCTGTCGGGCGACTTCACCCGGCTCTTCACGTGCTCGATCGGGTTGTACGAGTGGTGATGCGCGAACTCGTCGCGCAGGATCGAGATCTTCGTCTCGATCTCGCGCATCCCGAACTCGTACTCGTGCAGGAACCGCTGGAATTCATCGCGCAGTTCGCGCGCTTCGGAGATGGTCTGGTTCAGCGCATCGTCGTCGAAAGGGACCGTGCTCATGCCTGCGACGCTACGCAAGAGCCGTTCGGATCTCCTGTGTGTTCGTTCTGAGCGGATCCGCCGTGCACCACGGCGGGAAGCGGTCTCCGGATCCGGATCCGGATCCATGGCAGCAAGAGTGATCGAACAGTTGTGAAATCAACCTGATTTGCCTTTGCATCCAAAGCAAACCAGGCGTAGTTTAGCGGCTCGTGGTCAATGAGAGCCGGGAGAGCGCGGACGCCCCGCAGGTAGCCAAACGCATCCTGATCGGCGAACCGCTGAGCACCGAGAAGGCGAACGAGCAGCTGCTGCCCAAGCGCATGGCGCTGCCGATCTTCGCCTCCGACGCCCTGTCGAGCGTGGCCTACGGCCCGCAGGAGATGCTGATGACGCTGGGCCTGGGCGGCCTGGCGTTTCTCACGTTCGCCCCCTGGGTCGCCGCGGCGGTCGTACTGCTGCTGGTCGTGATCGTGCTCAGTTACCGCAAGCTCATCCAGGCCTATCCGTCGGGTGGCGGCGACTACGAGGTCGCGTCGAAGAACCTCGGCGAGATCCCCGGCGTGATCGTCGCCTCCGCGCTGCTGGTCGACTACATCCTCACCGTTTCGGTGTCGATCGCATCCGGTGTCGACAACATCATCTCGGCGGTCCCCCAGCTCAACCCGTGGCGGGTGGAGCTCGCGGTCGGGTTCGTCATCCTCATCGTCGTCGTGAACCTGCGCGGAGTGCGCGAGGCGTCGACGTTCTTCGCGGTGCCCACGTACATCTTCATCGGATCCGTCGGCGTGATGATCATCACAGGGCTCATCCGCACCTTCCTCGGCGATGCGCCCGTCGCGGCCAGCGCGCAGTACGCCATGCACGGCGATCAGCTCGCGGGCGCGGCGATGGTGCTGCTGGTGCTGCGCGCCTTCTCCAGCGGCTGCTCGGCGCTCACCGGCGTCGAGGCCGTCTCCAACGGCGTGCAGGCGTTCCGGATCCCCAAGATCGGCAACGCGCAGACCACGCTCGCACTGATGGGCGGGATCGCGATCCTGCTGTTCACCGGCCTGACCGCGCTCGGCCTCATCACGAACGTGCACTACGCCGAGGATCCATGCCGCGACCTCGTCGGCTTCGCCTGCGGCACGCCGCAGCAGTCGCTCATGGCGCAGATCGCGGCGGCGGTGTTCGGGGGCGGATCCCTGCCGTTCTTCATCATCCAGGCGGCGACCGCCTGCGTGCTGCTGCTCGCCGCCAACACCGCGTTCAACGGGTTCCCGCTGCTCGGCGCCGTGCTGGCGCGCGACGGCTACGCCCCGAAGGCGCTGAACACGCGCGGCGACCGGCTCGTGTTCTCGAACGGCATGATCGTGCTCGGCATCGCCGCGATGGGTGTGCTGGTGATGTTCCAGGCGAACCTCACCAACCTGATCCAGCTGTACATCATCGGCGTGTTCGTGTCGTTCTCGCTCGGCCAGGTGGGGATGGTGCGGCATTGGCGCCGGCTGCTGAGCGCCGCGAAGACCCAGCCTCCGCAGGTCGCCGCGCAGGCCCGCCGCACCGCGTACACCGGTCTCGCGATCAACTCCCTCGGCGCGACGCTCACGATCGCGGTGCTCGTGATCGTGACGATCACGAAGTTCACCCACGGTGCGTGGATGGTGTTCCTCGCGATCCCGGTGCTGAGCCTGCTGATGATGGGCGTCAAGCGGTACTACCGCGACGTGGAGCACGAGATCGCGGTCGACGACACCACGCACTTCGGATCCGAGGGCGACGTCGCCCTCATCCTCGTGAATCGGCTGCAGAAGCCGGTGATCAAGGCCCTCGACTACGCCATCGCCGCGAAACACCAGAAGACCATCGCGCTGCACGTCGCGGCGAACCCCGATGACGGGGTGCAACTGCAGAAGGAGTGGCAGCACCACCGGATCCCGGTGCCCCTGGTGATCGTGGAGTCGCCGTTCCGGCACTACGCAGCGCCGGTCGAGGCGTACATCAAGAAGTACCGCGCGAAGCACGGGCCCTGCGTGGTGACCGTGTATCTGCCGCAGTACATCGTCGGCCACTGGTGGGAGTCGATCCTGCACAACCGCCGCGCCCGCCGCATGGCGAACCAGCTGATGATGATCCACGGCGTGACCATCACCCTGGTGCCGTGGCTGCTCGACTCGTCCGAGCTCATCTACGGCCGCCGATCCCGGCCTGTGCCCGGTCAGCAGCGCGCCGGACGCCCTGTCCCGTCGTACGCCCCCGCGGGCGCCGGCGCGGGCCGCCGCGCACAGCGCCCGGCAGGTCCCCCGGAGAAGCCGGGCGGCACGCAGGGCTGAGCCGCCGGATCCGGGCTCGGGCGCACGGATCCCGGGGGCGGCACGCACGGATCCCGGGAGCGGGGCGTATGGATCCCGGCACGAGGCGTTCGGGAAACGTGAGGATCCGGATCCGGGACCCGCCGAACGGCTTCGATCGGATCCGTGCTCGACATCATCTTCGTGACAGCCGTCCTCGCGCTGTTCGCCCTCATCGCCCTGATCGCCAAGGGGGTGGAGAGGCTTTGATCGTCTTCGAGATCATCGCCGTCGCCCTCGCGATCGCCGCCATCGGCTACCTCGTCGTGGCCCTCGTCGCCCCGGAGCGGTTCTGATGGGCGCGGCCGGCATCTGGCTCGGCGTGCTTCAGGCCGCCACACTCATCCTCGCCCTCGTGCTGCTGTACCGCCCGCTCGGCGACTACATGGCGCGCGTCTTCACCAGCGCGAAGGACCTGCGCGTCGAGCGGGGCCTGTACCGCCTGATCGGCGTCGACGCCTCGTCCGCGCAGACCTGGCGCGCCTACGCCCGCAGCGTGCTCGCGTTCTCGGTGATCGGCGTGCTGCTGCTGTACCTGCTGCAGCGCGTGCAGGAGCTGCTGCCCCTGTCGCTCGGCCTGCCGCCGGTGCCGGAGGGCATCGCGTTCAACACGGCGATCTCGTTCGTGACCAACACCAACTGGCAGTCGTACTCGCCCGAGCAGACCATGGGCCACCTGGTGCAGCTCGCGGGGCTCGCCGTGCAGAACTTCACCTCGGCGGCGGTCGGCATCGCGGTCGCGATCGCCCTGGTGCGCGGCTTCGCCGGCCGCGGCAGCGCCACGATCGGCAACTTCTGGGTCGACCTGATGCGCACCCTCGTGCGTCTGCTGCTGCCGCTGGCGATCATCGCGGCGATCGCGCTCATCGCGGGCGGCGCCGGGCAGAGCCTGTCCGGCTTCACCGACGTGCACACGGTCGCCGGCGCGACGCAGTCGATCCCCGGGGGCCCGGTCGCCTCGCAGGAGGCGATCAAGCTGCTCGGCACCAACGGCGGCGGCTTCTACAACGCCAACTCGGCGCACCCGTTCGAGAACCCCACGCCGTGGACGAACCTGCTCGAGATCCTGCTGATCCTGGCGATCCCGTTCGCCCTGCCGCGCACGTTCGGCGCGATGGTCGGCGACCATCGCCAGGGCTACGCCATCGCCGGTGCGATGGGATCCCTCTTCCTCGTCTCGATGGTCGCGCTCAGCGCCCTCGAACTCAGTGCGCAGGGCGCCGCGCCCCAGCTCGCCGGAGCCGCGATGGAGGGCAAGGAGCAGCGCTTCGGGATCCTCGGCACGGCGCTGTTCGGATCCGCCTCCACACTCACCTCCACCGGCGCCGTGAACGGCATGCACGACTCGTTCACGCCGCTCGGCGGCATGATGCCGATGCTCAACATGATGCTCGGCGAGGTGGCGCCCGGCGGGGTCGGGTCGGGCCTGTACGGCATGCTGATCCTCGCCGTGATCGCCGTGTTCGTGGGCGGTCTGCTGGTCGGACGCACCCCGGAGTACCTCGGCAAGCGCCTCGGTCCGCGCGAGATCAAGCTCGCCAGCCTCTACATCCTGGTCACCCCGACCCTGGTGCTGGCCGGCACGGCGCTGAGCTTCGCGATCCCGCCGATCCGCGCCGACGTCGAGAAGACCTCGATCCTCAACCCGGGCCCGCACGGGCTCAGCGAGGTGCTCTACGCGTTCACCTCGGCGGCCAACAACAACGGATCCGCCTTCGCCGGCCTCACCGCGAACACGCCGTGGTTCAACACCGCGCTGGGCGTGGCGATGCTGCTCGGACGCTTCATCCCGATCGTGCTCGTGCTGGCCCTCGCCGGATCCCTCGCCCAGCAGCAGCACGTGCCGGAGACCGCGGGCACCCTGCCCACACACCGCCCGCAGTTCGTCGGGCTGCTCGTCGCCGTGGCGGTCGTCGTGACCGCCCTCACCTACTTCCCCGTGCTCACGCTCGGGCCGCTCGCAGAAGGACTCGTCCGATGACCGTCATCGACACCCCGCTCACCCACCCGGCACCCGAGCCGGGCACGAACTCCCCGCAGCGCACACCGCGCGCCTTCGGCTGGAGCCAGCTCGTGCAGGCCCTGCCCGGAGCGCTGCGCCGGCTGAATCCCGCCCGGCTGCTGCGCAACCCGGTGATCCTGCTGGTCTGGGCCGGCGCCGCGATGACGACCGTCCTCGCGATCGCGGAGCCGTTCCTCGGCGGTTCCCTCGGCGCCGGGGGCGGCGCTGCCGCGGACTCCGGCAGCGCGCCGGTGCCGGCCGGCTTCACCTGGTCGATCGCGGTCTGGCTGTGGCTGACCGTCCTGTTCGCGAACCTCGCGGAGTCGGTCGCCGAGGGCCGCGGCAAGGCGCAGGCGGCGACGCTGCGCAAGACCCGCACGAGCACCATGGCGCGACGCGTGCTCGGCTACGACGCGGCAGCGGATCCGTCGGCCACCGGCGCCCGCACCGAGGAGGTCTCCTCGGCGGAGCTGCGCCGCGACGACGTGGTGATCGTCACGGCCGGGGAGCCGATCCCCGGCGACGGCGACATCGTCGCCGGCATCGCCACCGTGGACGAGTCGGCGATCACCGGAGAGAGCGCGCCGGTCGTGCGCGAGTCGGGCGGCGACCGCAGCGCCGTCACCGGCGGCACCCGCGTGCTGTCCGACCGGATCGTGGTGCGGATCACGTCGAAGCCCGGCGAGACCTTCGTCGACCGGATGATCGCTCTCGTCGAGGGCGCGAACCGGCAGCGCACGCCCAACGAGATCGCGCTGAACATCCTGCTCGCGAGCCTGTCGATCGTGTTCCTCGTGGTCGTGCTCGCGCTCAACCCGATCGCGTCGTACTCGGCGTCGCCGGTGGGCATCCCGGTGCTCATCGCCCTGCTCGTCTGCCTCATCCCGACCACGATCGGCGCGCTGCTGAGCGCGATCGGCATCGCGGGCATGGACCGGCTGGTGCAGCGCAATGTGCTGGCGATGTCGGGCCGGGCGGTCGAGGCGGCGGGAGACGTCACCACGCTGCTGCTCGACAAGACCGGCACGATCACCTACGGCAACCGGCGCGCCACCGAGGTGCTGCCCGTCGCGGGCGTGACCGTGAAGGAGCTGCTGCGCGCAGCAGCCCTGTCCTCGCTCGCCGACCCCACCCCGGAGGGCGCCTCGATCGTCGAGCTGGCCGCCGGCCACGGCATCGTCGTCACCTCGCCGGAGGGTGCGCAGCCGGTGCCGTTCACCGCGCAGACGCGCATGAGCGGCGTGGATCTGCCCGACGGCACGCAGATCCGCAAGGGGGCCGGATCCGCGATCCGCTCCTGGCTCGAAGCGGAGGGGGCGGGATCCGAGGTGTCCGCGGAGGAGGCCCGGCGCTTCGCCGACGCGATCGCGGCGTCCGGCGGCACCCCGCTGGTGGTCGCGGTCGCCCGTCCCGGCACGCTCGCGCGGTCGATTCCTGAACGCGCGGCCGATACATCTGCAGCGCCGTCAGGAAAGGACAGCGCGAGCGTGCATGGCGGCGCCGATACCGACGCGGGCGCCGCTAGCGAGGGCGGTGCCGCTGGGGCCAGGATCCTCGGCGTCGTGCACCTCAAGGACGTCGTCAAGGAGGGGCTGTCCGAGCGGTTCGGCGAACTGCGCAGCATGGGGATCCGCACCGTGATGATCACCGGCGACAACCCGCTCACCGCGAAGGCGATCGCCGCGGAGGCCGGCGTGGACGACTACCTCGCCGAGGCCACGCCGGAGGACAAGCTCGCGCTGATCCGCCGCGAGCAGGAGGGCGGGCGGCTCGTCGCGATGACCGGAGACGGCACGAACGACGCGCCCGCACTCGCGCAGGCCGACGTGGGCGTCGCGATGAACACCGGCACCTCGGCCGCGAAGGAGGCCGGGAACATGGTCGACCTCGACTCGGATCCGACCAAGCTCATCGACATCGTGCGCATCGGCAAGCAGCTGCTCATCACCCGCGGTGCGCTGACCACGTTCTCGCTCGCGAACGACATCGCCAAGTACTTCGCCATCATCCCGGCGATGTTCGCGGCCACCTTCCCCGGGCTGGGCGTGTTGAACATCATGCAGCTGCACTCGCCGGCGTCGGCCGTGACGAGCGCGATCATCTTCAACGCGATCGTGATCGTCTTCCTCATCCCGCTCGCGCTGCGCGGCGTGCGCTACCGCCCGGCCGGCGCCGCGCAGATCCTGCAGCGCAACCTGCTCATCTACGGCCTCGGCGGCATCATCCTGCCGTTCCTCGGCATCAAGCTCATCGACCTCGTGGTCGCCCTCATCCCCGGCTTCTGACCCGGAAGGAACCCGCATCATGTCGAACCTGCGCGGCACTGTCCGCCTCACCGGCGTCGCCCTGCGCGCCATGCTCGTGCTCACCCTCGTGCTCGGCGTCGGCTACACGCTCGTCGTGACCGGCATCGGCCAACTCGCCCTCCCCTGGCAGTCGAACGGATCCCTCGTCGACGCGAAGGACCGCCCCGTCGGCGGCTGGACCGGCGGGGACGCCCCCGTCGGCAGCGCCCTGATCGGCCAGTCGTTCAGCGACGCGGACGGGAACGCGCTGCCGCAGTACTTCCAGCCGCGGCCGTCGGCGGCCGGCGAGAAGGGCTACGACCCCACCTCCTCGGGCGGCAGCAACCTCGGCCCGAACAACCCGGATCTGACCGACGCCATCGCCGAGCGCCGCGCCGCGATCGCCGCCCGCGAGCACGTGGCCGAATCCGCCGTTCCCGCCGATGCGGTCACCGCGTCGGGCTCGGGGCTGGATCCGCAGATCAGCCCGGCTTACGCGCTGCTGCAGGTCGACCGGGTCGCCGCGGCGCGCGGAGTGGATCCGTCGGCGCTGCGCAAGCTCGTGGAGTCTAAGATTCAGACGCGCGATGCGGGCTATCTGGGCGAACCTCGGGTGAACGTGCTCGAGCTGAACCTTGCCCTGGACGACGGGGCGCTGGGCACGGCGAGCCGGTGAACAAAGCGGTGCCCGGGGTCGATCGGGCGAGACGGAGGGGCGGAATGCACGCGGTGGGCGAGGCGACGGCAGAACGGCGCGAGGGCGGATCCGGCTCCCGCGGCCGCCTGCGCGTGCTGCTCGGTGCGGCGCCCGGCGTCGGCAAGACCTACGAGATGCTCGCCGAGGGCCGCCATCTGCAGGACACGGGTGGCGACGTCGTGATCGCGGTCGTGGAGACGCACGGCCGTGAAGCCACGCGGGCGCAGACCGCGGGTCTCGCCGAGGTGCCGCGGCGCACGGTGACCCACCGGGGCGTGCAGCTCGAGGAGATGGACCTCGATGCGGTGCTCGCCCGCCGCCCCGGCACCGCACTCGTCGACGAGCTCGCACACACGAACGTCCCCGGATCCCGCAACGAGAAGCGCTGGCAGGACGTGCAGGAGCTGCTCGCGGCCGGCATCGACGTGGTCACCACCGTCAACGTGCAGCACATCGAGTCGCTCAACGCGGTGGTCGAGAAGATCACCGGCGTCGCGCAGCAGGAGACCGTGCCGGACGCCGTGGTGCGCGGGGCGGACGAGGTGGAGGTGGTGGATCTCGCACCGCAGTCCCTGCGTGACCGTCTCTCGGCAGGGCAGGTGTACCCGGCCGAGCGGATCGATGCGGCGCTGTCGAACTACTTCCGGCTCGGCAACCTCACGGCGCTGCGCGAACTCGCACTGCTCTGGCTCGCCGACGAGGTCGACTCCGCGCTGCGCAGCTACCGCACCGAGCACGGCATCGACAGCGCCTGGCAGACCCGCGAGCGCGTCGTGGTCGCCCTCACCGGCGGCCCCGAGGGCGAGACGCTGCTGCGCCGCGGCGCCAGGATCGCGGCGCGTTCGGCGGGCGGGGAGCTGCTCGCGGTGCACGTCACCACGCAGGACGGCCTGCGCGCCGACCAGCCGGGGGCGCTCACCGCGCAGCGCGGCCTCGTGGAGTCGCTCGGCGGCAGCTACCACCAGCTCGTCGGCGATGACGTGGCCGGCACGCTCGTCGAGTTCGCGCAGTCCGTCGATGCCAGCCAGCTCGTGATCGGCGTGAGCCGGCGCTCACGGCTGTCGGCGGCGCTCACCGGGCCCGGCATCGGCGCCGAGGTGATCCGTCGCTCCGGCGACATCGACGTGCACATCGTCACGCACGCCGCCGCAGGCCGGCGCGGGGCCCTGCCGCGCATCACCGGCGGAGCCCTCGGCTGGCGGCGCCAGCTCATCGGGCTCGCGGTCGCGCTGGTCGGCGGCCCGCTGTTGTCCTGGCTGCTGTACACGACGCGCACCCCCGGATCCATCACCTCCGACGTGCTGGCCTACCAGCTGCTGGTCGTCGTGGTGGCGCTCATCGGGGGTCTTCGCCCTGCGCTGTTCGCCGCCGTGCTGAGCGGACTCACGCTGGACTTCCTGTTCGTGGAGCCGCTGTTCACCGTGACGATCGCGGATCCGCTGCACGCGCTCGCGCTGGTGCTGTACGTCGTGAACGCGGTGCTCGTGAGCATCGTCGTCGACCAGGCGGCACGCCGTGCCCGCGCCGCCCGGCGGGCGTCCAGCGAGGCCGAGCTGCTCGCCGCCGTCGCCGGGAACGTGCTGCGCGGAGACAGCGCGCCCACCGCACTCGTGGCGCGGGCCCGGGAGGCGTTCGGGCTCAGCGGGATCCGCCTGCTCGCCCCCGACGGCGCCGTGATCGCGGCCGACGGCGAGCCGCTCGGCGTGATCGGATCCGATGAGGCCGCGACGGTGGAATCCGTGCCGGTCGGCGTGAACGCGGACGGGCGTCCGCGCGCCGTGCTCGAGCTGCACGGCGCCGAGCTGGATGCGGCAGGACGGCGCCTGCTCGACGCGATCGCCGCCCAGCTCGCGGCCGCGATCGAGCACACCGATCTGCGCGAGACCGCCAGCCAGGCGGCCGTGCTCGCCGAGACCGACCAGGTGCGCAGCGCCCTGCTCTCCGCCCTCAGCCACGACCTGCGCCGTCCGCTCGCCGCGGCCGTGGCCGCCGTCGGCGGCTTGCGGGGCGCGCACCGGCTCTCCGCCGCCGATCGCGCCGAACTCGTGGAGACCGCCGACGAGAGCCTCGCCACGCTCACCCGGCTGGTGACGGACCTGCTCGATGTCAGCCGCGTGCAGGCCGGGGTGCTGGCGGTGTCGCTCGCGCCGGTCGACGCGGCGGGCGTGGTGACCTCGGCGCTGGACGAGCTCACCCTGGGCCCGGGCGAGGTCGAGCTGGCGCTGGATGCGGCACTGCCGCCGCTGCGTGCGGATCCGGTGCTGCTGCAGCGCGTGCTCGTGAACCTGCTCGCGAACGGCGTGCGGCATTCGCCGGACGGCAGCCGGGTGCTGGTGTCGACGAGTGCCCTCGGCTCCCGCGCCGAGATCCGCGTCATCGACCGCGGCGCCGGGATCCCGGAGGATCAGCGTGAGAGCGCGTTCCTGCCTTTTCAGCGGCACGGCGACACCGACAACACCACCGGACTCGGCCTGGGCCTGGCGCTCTCGCGCGGCTTCGCCGAGGGCATGGGCGGCACGCTCACCGCGGAGGACACCCCGGGCGGCGGCCTGACGATGGTCGTGTCGCTTCCGCTCGCCGGCACGGTTCTCGACCAGCCAGACCCACTTTCGCTCCCGTCGCAGAAGTTGTCGTTCGAACCCCTTTCCGGCGACAGTTATCGCGACGGGAACGCCCGCCGACCCGACCCGCTCGCGAAGGAGGATCCGCGATGAAGCTGCTCGTCGCCGACGACGACCCCCAGCTGGTGCGCGCCCTGCGGATCACGCTCTCCGCGCACGGGTACGAGGTGATCGCGGCCGCCGACGGAGCCGCGGCGATCGCCGCCGCCGTGCAGCACCATCCGGACATCGTGCTGCTCGACCTCGGCATGCCGAAGCTCGACGGGATCGCCGTGATCGAGGCGATTCGCGGGTGGAGCGACGTGCCGATCCTCGTCGTGTCGGGGCGGACCGGATCCGGCGACAAGGTCGATGCGCTCGACGCGGGCGCCGACGACTACGTCACCAAGCCGTTCCAGGTCGACGAGCTGCTCGCGCGGCTGCGTGCGCTCGCCCGTCGCCGGGGTGCGGCGCCGAGCGAGTCGTCCGTCGTGTTCGGCGACGTCGAGGTCGACCTCGCGGCGAAGGCCGTCACCCGTGCCGGATCCCGCGTGCACCTCACGCCGACCGAGTGGCTGATCCTGGAGCACCTCGCCCGCCACCCCGGCGTACTCGTGACGCGACAGGAGCTGCTGCGGGAGATCTGGGGCACCGAGCAGATCACCGACACCGGCTACCTGCGGCTGTACCTGTCGCAGCTGCGCAAGAAGCTCGAGCGCACACCGAGTGCCCCGGTGCACCTGATCACCGAGCAGGGCATGGGCTATCGACTGGTGCTGGATCCGGCCTGAGCCACGGGGGCGTCGCGTGCCTCGACGTCAGACGCCGGCCTTGTCGGCCGAGGCTGACTCTCGCGCATCCCGCAGCTCCTGGCCGGAGAGCAGGCCGGGCAGGCCCCGCCCGTTCCGCGTGAAGAAGAACAGCAGGCAGGCGACGAACGCCGCCGCGCTCGAGATCACGCTGAACACCCCGCCGACAAGGCCGAGCGCCGCGAGGCCTGCCACGCCGCCGACCCACCGCAGCAGCCGTGCGAGCGGCCGCGGCATCGGCCCTCCGTCGTAGCGCAGCTGCACCGCGTGATCGCCGACCGAGCGTCCCGTCGCGAGCGTCACCACCAGCCACAGCACCGCCGCAACCCCGGTCCCGAGCAGGCTCGACAGGCGCCCGTCGGCCATCGCCGTCCGATCGTTCAGCACGTAGCCGATGAACAGCTGAGCTCCCACGGCCACGCCGATGTCGACGAACCAGAACCCGATTCCGTCGCAGAGCATGGCCAGGGCGCGACGACCGCGCGTGACCGGTCGCGGTTCGGAGGCCGATGGATCCGCGGTGGCGCCGCGGTGGGAGCGCGGGACGACGAGACCGGCGACGGATCCGAGCACGGCGCCGAGGGTGTTCGTCATCAGGTCGCCGACGTCGAAGAAGCGGTACGCGCACGGGTACAGCCCCCAGACCCCGGTGAGCTGGGTCGTCTCGATGAACAGCGACAGGCCGAGCCCGACCAGCAATGCGGTGAGGATCCCGCGTCCGCCGAGCACGCGCACGAAGAAGCCCAGCGGCGCGAACAGCATCACGTTGAACACGAGCTGCAGCATCGCCGGATGAGTGAGCGGATGGCCGGACGCGAGGGCGGTGCGGATGTCATCGACCACGGCCATCGGATCCAGGATCGCGCCGACGCAGCGGAGCTCGTCCGGATCCGGCAGCGGGAGCAGCGTGTACGTCCAGATGGCGAGGAAGTAGATCAGCGCGGCGAGCCAGAGCAGCAGCCGGCCGGGCGACAGCCGGCCGCGGCGGCGGTAGCTGATCGTGACGAACGGCACGAACAGCGCGAGCCCGATGGCCAGTCCGATGACGACCGCGAGCACACCGAGCAGCACCTGACCAGTCATCCCTCGATTCTATGGAGACTCCGCGCCGTTCCTCGTCGCCGGCCTCACCCGCAAAGCCTCAGCGCCGGCTTCACCTGCAGAGCCTCAGCGCCGGGCGGCGACCGCGGCCTCGGTGCGCGTGGCCACGCCGAGCTTGCGCAGGATCGCGGAGACGTGCACGCTCGCGGTCTTGGCGCTGATGAACAGCCGGTCGCCGATCTGCCGGTTGCTGAGCCCCTCCGCGATGAGGTCGAGCACCTGCCGTTCGCGGGCCGTGAGCTCTGCACCGGCGGAATCGGATCCGCGACTCACCGCCCCGTGCGCACCGGGCCGCAGCCCCGCCGCGTCGAGGAACTCCGCGGTGCGCCGGCGCAACCGGTCGTGCCCGAGCTGCTCCGCGGATGCGGCCGCGTCGACCGCGACGTCGGCTGCGGCGGGGCGATCCCCCGCCGCCACGAGGGCGCGCGCCTGCTCCAGTCGCACGACCGCACGGAACACCGCCGGCACATCGTCGGCGTCGGCAACTGACAACACCGCACCCAGGGCGTCGGCGTCGGCGTCGAGCAGCGCCATCAGCACCGAGCCCCAGTGCGGATGCTGGAGTTCGACCGGCAGCGACGCCCAGCGTTCACGCACGAGCTGCGCCGTGGACGCGGCGAGGTCACCATGCCCGTCCGCGCGCAGATCAGCGACCACCCGGCCGCCCTCGAGCAGGATCCGCCCCAGCAACGCCAGCCGCTGCCCCGGATCCTCGATCACCACGCGCAGCGCGGCGGCGGCGCGCACGGAATCCCCGCTGCCGAGCGCGATGAGGATCTCGACGTCGTGCAGCGAGTACCAGACCTGCCGCTCGACCGCGGCCACCCCTTCGGCGGTCGTCCGCCATTCACTCAGCAGCCGCACCGCCTCGTCCATCCGCCCTCGCCAGACGAGAGCCCGGATGCGCGACATCGTCGAGTACATCCGGAAGACCTGGAGCGTGCGCACCGTGAGCTCGCGCGTGGAGATCTCCTCGACCCGGTCGATCTCACCGAGTTCGAGCAGTGGCTCGACCATGTTGTGCGACAGGATCGCGCCGCTCGACCGCTCGACGCCCAGGGTGCGGGAGTGCGCCACGCCGGCCTCGGCGACGTCGACCGCCTCGCGGAAGCGTCCGAGCATGTTCAGGCTGTCGGCGAAGTTGACGCGGTAGCGCAGCTGCGCGTCGTGATCGGCCGCATGCTCCCAGGACAGGCGGAAATCAGCCAGTCCGGCCTCGACCTCGCCGAGGTGGATGCGGGTGCAGCCGCGCAGATTCGCCGCGACCGACATGCCGTTGTCGAAGCCGATGCTCTCTGCCATCCGGTACGCCTCGTCGGCCGTCGCCACGGCCTCCTCCAGCCGCGCGCCGATGAGGTAGCGCCCGGCCAGATAGCCCAGCAGCGTCGCGCGCAGCCGCTCCTCCCCGGCGCTGCCCTCGATGACCGCAAGCGCCTCGGTGAGAACCTCGACCGTACGGTGCCGGCCGAGGTTCTGCAGATACAGCGCCTTGTCGCGCAGCAGCCGCGCATGAACCGCCGGCTCGACGGTGACCGGATCGATCTCGTCGAGCGCGAGCGACACCACGGCGAGCGCGCGTTCGCCGTCGCCGCCGTTGCGCAGGACCGAACCGAGCCGGGCGAGCAGCGCGATACGCCCGATGCCCGCCACCCCCTCGGGATCGGGGACCTGATCCCACAGCTCGAGGGCGAGCTCGCCGAAACGCGCGGCGGTCGAGAAGGCGTAGCTGTTCTTCGCCTGCATCATCGCGCTCACCGCGGCGTGCAGGGCGCGCGGTGAGTCGTGCGCCTGGTGCCAGTGGAAGGCGAGTGCCGACGCGGATCCGCCGGCGGCCTCAAGCGCATCCGCGTACGCCCAGTGCAGGCGGGCCCGCTCCCCGGGGAGCAGATCGTCGTGCACGGCCTCGCGCAGCAGCGCATGCCGGAAGCCATAGCTCTCGTCGCCGGTCACGGCGAGCACGCCCGTCGTGACCGCCTCGCGCAGAGCCTCGTCGAGGCGGTCGTCGGCGAACTCGGCGAGGGTGGCGAGCAGCGTGTGCGAGATCGCGCCATCGGATCCCGAGGCGAGCCGCACCACCTTCTTCGCGTCATCACCGAGCACGTCGAAGCGCGACAGCAGCACGTCGCGCAGGGTGTCCGGCATGGGCCCCTGCGCGTTGCAGAGCAGCTCCTCGACGAAGAACGGCACGCCCTCGCTGCGCTCCATCAACCGTGCGAGCGCGGCGTCGTCGACGGTGCCGCGCAGCCCCTGCACGAGGTCGCGCACCTCGAGCGGGTCGAGGCGGTTCAGGGTGATGCGATCGAGCAGCCGTGCGCGCTCGGCCTCCGCGAGGAAGGTGCGCACCGCCCCGCCGCGGCGCACCTCGTCGATGCGACACGTGAGCAGGAACAGCACGCGGCGGCCGATGAGCGCGCGCAGCAGGAAGGACAGCATCGACAGGGTCGCCGCATCGGCCCAGTGCAGGTCTTCCACGACCACCACCACGGGACGGATGGCGGCGGCCGCCTCGAGCAGGTTCGCGATGGTCTCGCGCAGCCCCTCGGGGCGGATCGCCGACCGGTCGACAGGATCGACCGCCCGTTCGGGCAGCAGCAGCTGCAGGGCGTCACGCCCCGGGCCGGCCGCCTCGTCGGCCCGGTCGCCGAGCTCGTCGAGCACGCCGCGCAGGATCGCCGGGAGCGGGCCGTAGGGCGCGGGCGTGGATCCGTAGTCGAGGCACCATCCGGTCAGCACCGTCGCCTCGGCGGACGCTCGGCGACCGAACTCGGCCGTCAGCCGGGACTTTCCGATCCCCGCCTCGCCACCGACCAGCACCGATGCCGGCTCGCCGCGCGCCGCACGCTGCAGCGCATCGTCGAGACGGGCGAGCTCGGCGTCGCGAGCCACCATCTCGGCGGAGGAGGCGGTGAGGGACATGCCTTCATCGTGCCATCCGCCTCGGACATCCGGGGCGGTCGTCATCGAGGTTCTGCCGTGGGCAGTCGCCTCGGCGCCCGCCTCAGGCGGATCCGCCGTGGGCCCGGGAAGCGCACCGGGTCCACGGCGGAGTGTGTCGGTCACGCGGCGTGCGAGACGCAGCCGACGAGCTCGCGCTCGATCCCGGCCGCAGGCTCGAGGTCCGCCGCCGGCTCGAGGTCGGCCGGGGTGCCATCACTCCCGGCAGGCTCGGACAGACCGGCGGGCCGGTCGGCGGGGACGAGGCCGGTCGCGGCGGATCCCCCAGACGACGACCCCTCGGCGGGCGCGGGTGCGCCCTGCGGAACGGGTGCCGTCGCCCCGGCGATACGGGACGTGCGGGCGGGGGCCGGGCGGATCCCGAGAACAGTCAGCACTCGGCGCGCGAGGCTGTCCCGGCGGACGATCTGATCGGCGTGCTCCGTCGCCATGCGGGCCCGCTCGGCGCGCATCGCCGCCTGCTCGATCTCGAGCGTCGTGATGCGGTACGACAGGGTGGGGTTGATGCTCATGATCCTTCTCCTTCTCCGGTACTCATACGCTCGTCGCTAAGGCCCCCTCGCCCCATCGGGCAGATGCCTTAACTTCTGCGGTGGGTACCTCAGATCCGCGGATCCGCCCCGCAGACAGCTGGCCCGCGAGACTGCATCGGGGGCGCGAGACTGCATCGCAGGAGCGCAGTCTCGTGACGGAGATGGAGTCTCGCGGTCACCATGCGCCACACCGGGCACGCGCGAGACCCGGCGCACGGCGGGCGGGCAGGCCGGACTACCGTGGAACCATGCGCCCCCTTGCCGCCCTCCGCGCCGCCCGACGCGGCCCGATCCTGCAGGTCGCGAAGTCGGCGGCGGCAACGATCGCGGCGTGGATCATCGCCGGCTGGGTGGTGCCGGGGCACCTGCCCGTGTTCGCGGCGATCGCGGCGCTGCTCGTGGTGCAGCCCAGCGTGAACCAGTCGTTCGCGAAGGCCGTGGAGCGCAGCATCGGGGTGATCGCCGGCGTCGTGATCGCGGTGCTGCTGAGCCTCGCGCTCGGACAGCTGAGCTGGGTCGTGCTGCTGGCTGTCGTCGTGGCGATGGTCGCGGCGTGGGCGTTCAAGGCGACACCAGGCACCTCCAACCAGGTCGCGATCTCGGCGATGCTCGTGCTGGCGCTCGGATCCGCGAGCCCCGACTACGCCATGGACCGGATCCTGGAGACCCTGATCGGCGCCGCGATCGGCTTCGTCGTGAACGTGATGGTCGTGCCGCCTGTGCTGCTCGCCCCGGCCCGGCGTGATCTGGCCCTGCTCGGCGGGGAGCTCGCCGCGTCACTCGACCGGCTCGGCACGGCGATCGTCGCGCCGCAGTCGTCGGCGCGGCGCAACGAGCTGATGGTCGAGGCACGACTGCTGCGGCCGATGAAGGCGGCGTCCGACGCCTCGCTGCGCGCGGGCGACGAGTCGCTCACCCTGAACCCGCGCGGCGGCCGGCATCGCGACGAACTCGCCGCGATGCACGCGCTGCAGGAACGGCTCGGGCCGGTGGTGACGCAGGTGATCGGCATGACCCGCGCCTACGTCGACCACTACGACGACACTCTGCCCTCAGAGCCGGCGGTCTCCGCGATCGCCGAGCAGCTGCATCGTGCGGGCCACGACGTGCGGCTGGCCGTGCAGCTCGCCGAGGTCGACCCGGAACCCGAGGCGATGACGTCCGTCATCCCGGCGCTCACGTCGCCGCTGGAGATCCGCCCGCCGTCGTCGCGCAGCTGGGTGCTGATCGGATCCCTCACCGAGGACCTCCGCCGCATCCGCGCCGGCCTGCGCGGCGACGGCTGAGGGGCGGATCCGGTCCCGGTCGTCGAGCGAGGACGGCCGTGCCGCAGACGGCCGAGACGGCCCCGCGTCACGACCCGATGAACTCCTCGACGGGGCCGAAGTCGGGCTGCTCGCGGATCTCGACCGCGGATCCGATCGCGTCGGTGTCGAGGATCCGGATCTCGTTGCGGCCGGTGCGCCACAGCGGGGCCGGCGCATACAGGGTCACCTGCGGTCCCACCGCGCGCAGCCGGCCGAGCAGGAAGCCGTTCAGCCACACCATCGCGTTCGCCGCGCCCGGGACGGCGAGCCAGGCGTCGGCCGGGTCCGCAACCTCCAGGAGCGCCTCGGACAGTCCGTCGGCCGGCGCCGCCGGCACCGCGTCCGCGCTGACGGGGAGCATGGGTGCGTCCTGCGGCAGGATCCGGTGCGTCCAGCCGTGCGCGAAGCGACGCCCGATCCGCACTCCGGCGAGGATGCCCTTCGCCTCGCCGGTGCGCGGACCGTAGTTCACCCGGCCCTGGCTCTCCACGACGAGCGTGAGCACGCCGGATCCGCCCCCATCGTCCGGCAGCGCCAGCGACCGCTGCCCGTCGCGCTCGAGCACCCCGAGCCGCACCCCGTCGAGGTACGCCACGGCCCGGTCGTGCAGCTCGTCGATCGTGAGCGTCTCGCCCGGCGCGAACGTGACCGGCGCCTCGTAGACGACGAGGCCGTCCTCGGCACCGAGCTCCTCGAACGTCAGCGGCATCGGCGCCGCAGCTCCCGCGGGCGCGGTGTGCACGACGTCGAACAGCGAGGCGATCGCACGAAGCGGCGCCGACGCGGCCGGCTGACGCCGCGGCGGATCCGGGATCGGCGGCAGCTCGCCGTCGTGGAACGGGGCGAACGCCGCGCGCAGCGCGTGGAACTTGTCGTTCAGGGATCCGTCCTCGCCGATCGGGGCGTCCGAGTCGTACGAGGTGACGGTCGGCTGCAGCGCACCGTCGTGGTTCGCGCCGGCCCACAGGCCGAAGTTCGTGCCGCCGTGCGCCATGTACAGGCTCACGGATCCGCCCGCGTCGAGCAGCTCCTGCACCGTTCCGGCCATGCTCGCCGCCGAACGCACGTGGTGCTGCTCGCCCCAGTGGTCGAACCAGCCGCCCCACAGCTCGGCGCACAGCAGCGGCTGCTCGGGCGTGCGCAGGGACTCGGCGAGCGCGACGCCGGTGCCGAACGTGAACGAGCCCATGGCCCCGTCGACGCTGCCGTTGCGCACCATGTCGGCGGTGGTGCCGTCGGCGGTGGTGAGCAGCTCGGTGATGCCCCGTGCGCGCAGGCCGTCGTGCAGGTGCTCGAGGTAGCCGCGGTCGCTGCCGAAGGATCCGTACTCGTTCTCCACCTGGATCGCCGTGATCGGTCCGCCGTGCACGGTCTGCAATGCCGCGAGCCGGGGGATGAGGTCGTCGTACCAGGCGTCGACGGCGGCAAGGAAGACCGGATCGCTCGTGCGCAGGGCGCGGGTGCGGCCGCTCAGCCAGAACGGGATGCCGCCGTTCGACCACTCCGCGCAGATGTACGGGCTCGGACGAACGAAGACGTCCAGGCCGATCTCGCCCGCGAGCCGGATGAACCGCTCGGCGTCGCGCCACCCGGTGAAGTCGCGGTGACCCTCCGTGCGCTCGTGGAAGTTCCACGGGATGTAGGTGTCGACGGTGTTCGCCCCCATCGCGGCGAGCCGGCGCAGCCGGTCCTCCCACTGGTCGGGGTGGATCCGGAAGTAGTGCACGGCACCCGACAGCATCCGGAACGGCTTCCCGTGGCGCAGCAGCACCCCATCGGCGTAGGTGAGCGCGGGCGCGGCGGTCTCGGTCATGTCTCTCCCGGTCGACGAGGCGTGTGATGTTAGCGTCACCATTGTCTCGCATCGGGCCGCCCCGACACAGTTCGGTGCGGCATAGGCTGTCGGCATGTCCACGACCCTGGCTCAGGCCCTCGCCGATCTTGCCGCCCTGGAGGATCCGAAGGCCCGCGCGATCAACGAGCGGCACGGCGATGCGCACGGTGTGAACCTCACCAGGATGCGCGGCCTCGCGAAGTCGATCGGCGCGGATCCGGATCTCGCCCGCGAGCTGTACGACGACGGCGACGTCGCAGGCCAGCTGCTCGGGATCCTGCTCGCGAAGCCCCGCACGCTCAGCGCCGACGACCTCGACACCATGGTGCGGACGACCCAGAGCTCGAAGGCGCACGACTGGGTGGTCGCGTACCTCGTGAAGAAGTCGCCGCACGCGGAGGAGCTGCGGGAGCGCTGGTTCGAGGATCCGGATCCGGACGCCCGCGCCGCCGCCTGGTCGCTCACCTCGGTGCGGGTCGCGAAGAGCCCCGACGGCCTGGACCTCGATGCGCTGCTCGACCGGATCGAGCGCGAACTCGCCGGCGCCCCGAGCCGCGAGCAGTGGGCGATGAACGAGACCCTCGCCTACATCGGGATCCACCATCCTGCGCTGCGCGAGCGTGCCGTGGCCATCGGTGAACGGCTGCAGGTGCTCGCCGACTACCCGGTGCCGCCGAACTGCACCTCGCCCTTCGCGCCGCTCTGGATCGCCGAGATGGTCCGCCGCCAGGGGTAGCCCCGGATCCGAGAACCGGCCCCGCCCGGGCCCCGGCCCGGCCCGGCCCTGGGCCTACCGCGGCCCGGCCCTGGGCCTACCGCGGCCGCACACCCGCTCGGGAGGAGAACTCACGCTCGGGAGGAGCGTTGGCGCGAAACCCTCCTCCCGAACCGGAGTTCTCCTCCCGAAGGCGCGAGGACACGCGGGCGTACGGGGCAGCGCATCGTGCGGCACCCCCGGGGCAGTCAGCCGACGCGCCGGTGCACGGACTGCGGCGTCAGGTACGCCGCGAGCCCCTCCAGCCCGTACTCGACTCCCAGGCCGGAATCGTGCCTGCCGCCGAACGGGGCGTAGTGGTTCGAGGCGAACATGTTCACGCCGACGGATCCGGTGTCCATGCGCCGCGCGATGCGGAACGCCGCATCCTCGTCGCCGCCGAACACGATCCCGCCGAGGCCGAACGGGGTGTCGTTGGCGATGTCGACCGCCTGGTCCACATCGGATGCGCGCAGCAGCGTGATCACCGGGCCGAA
>JAFDWM010000120.1 GCA_018268455.1 Actinomycetota bacterium
ACCCCGCCCTGATGCGCGGCCTCGGCGAGCACGCGCTCGGCCCACGCCCGCTCATCCGGCGTCGCGGCGTACCCCTCGCGGATCACCGCGACCTGGCTGGGATGGATGCACGCGGTCGCATCGAAGCCGCTCGCCGTGGCGTCGAGCACTTCGGCACGCAGCCCCGTGAGGTCGGCGATGTCGAGGTGCACGGAGTCGATCGCGGACTTTCCGAACGCCTTCGCCGCGAGCAGCACACGGGAGCGTGCGTGGCGCGCGACATCCCGGTAGCGGCCCGCATGAGCTCCCTCGGTGATCCGGCTCGAGCGGCCCGCCATGCTCGCGACGAGATCCTCCGCCCCCCACATGAGTCCGATGGTGGCGGGATGTGCGGCGATCTCCTCGGCGCGCACGACGCCCAGCGCCGTCTCGCACAGCGCGAGCGCGCGGTGCCCCGCGGCATGCAGCGCGTCGAGGTCGGCCGCGGACTCGGCTTTGGCCAGCATCACCGTGCGATACTCCGTGCGGGCGAGCGCGGCCAGATCGAGCGGCTGCTCGGCGGTGCCGGCAGGGTTCACGCGCACGATCGTGCGCTCGGGATCGAGCGGGTTCGCGATCAGCCGGTCGCGCGCGGCGGCCTTGTCGGCCGGCGCGACGGCGTCTTCGAGATCGAGGATGACCGCGTCCGCGGCAGCGAGGGCCTTCGCGTAGCGGTCGTCGCGGTCGGCCGGGCAGAACAGCAGCGCGGGGCCGCCGAACGAGGCGGTCATGACGTCGCCCCTGCCGGCAGGCACTGCATGAGCGTGGATCTGGTCGCGAGCGCCACGACCTCCTCGCGCTGGTTGCGGGCCGTGTGCGCGAACTGCACGATGCCCTGACCGGGGCGCGAGGACGACAGCCGCTTGGAGAGGATCCGGGTCTCGGCGTACAGCGTGTCCCCGACCCGCACCGGCGCGGGGAAGGAGATCTCCGAGAAGCCGAGGTTCGCCACGATCGTGCCCATGGTGAGCTGTGCGACCGAGAGCCCGACCAGAGTCGACAGGGTGAACATGCTGTTCACGAGGCGCTCGCCGAACTCGGTGCCGGCGCTCCAGGCCGCGTCCAGATGCAGCGCCTGCGTGTTCATCGTGAGCGTGGTGAAGAGCACGTTGTCAGCCTCGGTGACGGTGCGGCCCGGGCGGTGCAGATAGGTCGCCCCCTCCTCGAACTCCTCGAAGTAGAGCCCCCGCTGCTCGATGCGCTTCTCGGTCACGATGCCTCCTCGATTGCGGTCTCTGAGCCTGTCGCAGGGGTGATCGCGGCGAGCGTCTGCCCGCGTGCGACGGTCTCGCCCTGGGCGACATGCAGCGCCACGCGTCCGGCGACGCCCGCACGCAGCACGTGCTCCATCTTCATCGCCTCGACGACCAGCACCGGGTCGCCCTCGGCGACGTGCGCGCCGTCCGCGACGTGCACGAGTACGACGGTGCCGGGCATCGGCGAGTCCAGATGCGGCTGCGACTGCGCACCGTCGGCGGCGGCATGCGAGACGCGTTCGACCGACACGTCGAACACCGCGCCGCCGTGCGCGATCGCGACCCGGTCGGATCCGCTCCGCAGCGCCGCGACGGTGCGGACCGATCCGTCGATCATGATCGTGCGATGCAGATCATCGCCGTCGTCGACGCGGATGGCGGCGGCCACCGGGGCGGATCCGTCGATCGCGACCGCCGGAGAGGACCCGGATCCCGAGACGCTCACTTCGGCACGACGCTCGCCGCAGACCAGCGGGTACCGTCGCGGCGCGGATGCCCCCAGGCGCCAGCCGTCGCGTCGGGCCCAGGGGCCGGACGGCGCGCCTGCGGACTCCGCCGAGGCCGCGGCGTCGAGCAGCAGGGCCGCCTCGGCGAATTCGCGCGCGCCGGCCTGGGCGAACGCGATGCCGTCGAAGCGGCGCGCGATGAGGTCGGTGTCGAGGTCGCCCGCGACCACCTCCGGGAGCTCCAGCAGTGCGCGGACGAACTCCACGTTCGTCGGGAAGCCGAACACGGCCGTGTCGTCGAGCGCACGCACCAGCCGCCGCCGGGCCTCAGCGCGGTCGGCACCGTGCGCGATGATCTTCGCGAGCATCGGGTCGTAGTCGATCGACACGTCGAGTCCGTCCGCGATGGCCGTGTCGACGCGGATCCCCTCACCCTCGGGATGGATCACGCGTTGCACGCGACCACCGGTCGGCAGGAACCCGGCGGCTGGATCCTCCGCGTACACGCGCGCCTCGATGCTGTGCCCGTGCAGCACGACGTCCTCCTGGGCGAAGCAGAGCGGAGCGCCGGCGGCGATGAGCAGCTGCTGCTCCACGAGGTCGAGCCCGGTGACCTGCTCGGTGACCGGATGCTCGACCTGCAGCCGGGTGTTCATCTCCATGAAGAAGAACTGGTCCGGGGCGGCGGCCTCGACGATGAACTCGACCGTGCCCGCACCGCGATAGTCGACACTGCGCGCGGTCTCGCATGCCGCGGCGCCGATCGCGGCTCGGGTGGCCTCATCAAGCAGGGGAGAGGGCGCCTCCTCGATCACCTTCTGGTGCCGGCGCTGCAGCGAGCACTCGCGCTCGCCGAGGTGCACCACGTTCCCGTGCGCGTCGGCGAGGATCTGCACCTCGATGTGCCGGGGCGTGGTGAGGTAGCGCTCCAGGAACAGGGCGTCGTCGCCGAAGCTTGCGGCCGCCTCGCGCCGTGCGGCGGCGATGGCGTCATCGAGCTCGGCCGGCGCCGTGACCACGTGCATGCCCTTGCCACCGCCGCCCGCGGAGGGCTTGATGAGCAGCGGGTAGCCGATGCCTCCGGCCGCGTCGATGAGCTCGGCGTCGGTGAGGCCGGGCCGGGCGATGCCGGGCACGGTCGGCACGCCGCGCGCGCTCACGGCGAGCTTCGCGGTGATCTTGTCGCCCATCGTGCGGATGGCCGCGGCGGTCGGCCCGATGAACACGATCCCCGCCTCCTCGCACGCCTCGGCGAAGGCCGCGTTCTCGGCGAGGAACCCGTAGCCGGGGTGGATCGCCTGCGCGCCCGTGGCCCGGGCGGCGTCGAGCACGGCATCGATGTTCAGATAGCTCTGTGCGGCCGGGGCGGGGCCGATGCGCACCGCGACGTCGGCCAGGGCGACGTGGCGGGATCCGGCATCAGCATCGCTGTAGACCGCGACGGAGCGGATCCCTGCACCGCGCAGCGTCTGGATGATGCGGCAGGCGATCTCGCCGCGGTTGGCGATCAGGACGGTGTGGAACATGTTCGTGTCGGTCATCGTGCTCACATCCGGAAGACGCCGTAGCCGGCCTGGTTCGGGACCGCGTCGGTCGATTCGGCGCGGAGGACCACGTCGAGCGCGAGGCCCAGCACATCGCGGGTCTGCCCGGGCTCGATGATCCCGTCGTCCCACAGCCGTGCGGTGGAGTAGTACGGGCTGCCCTGCTCCTCGTACGCGGCGCGGATGGGGGCCTGGAACTCCGCCTCCTCCTCGGCCGACCAGGATCCGCCCGCCGCCTCGATCTGGTCGCGGCGCACGGTCGAGAGCACCGACGCGGCCTGCGGCCCGCCCATGACCGAGACCCGCGCGCCGGGCCAGAGCCAGAGGAAGCGCGGCGAGTACGCCCGCCCGCACATCGAGTACGTGCCGGCGCCGAAGGATCCGCCCACGACGACCGTGAGCTTCGGCACCGTCGCCGTCGCGACGGCGTTCACCATCTTCGCGCCGTGCTTGGCGATGCCGCTCGACTCGTACTCCCGGCCCACCATGAAGCCGGTGATGTTCTGCAGGAACAGCAGCGGCGTGCGCCGCTGCTCGCAGAGCAGGATGAAGTGCGCGCCCTTGAGCGCGGACTCGCCGAAGAGCACCCCGTTGTTCGCGATGATCCCGACCCGGTGGCCGTGGATCCGCGCGAACGCCGTGATCAGCGTGGTGCCGTACTCGGGCTTGAACTCCGCGAACGCGCCG
>JAFDWM010000121.1 GCA_018268455.1 Actinomycetota bacterium
CAACTGGAGTCGAGCTTTCACCACCTCGTCATGTTCGGGCGTTCCGCAGAACGCGCTTCAGAGCGATTCTCCAAAGGCGACAACTTCATTGCTGAGGGCTATCAACGGCCCGTGAGCTACGAGCGCGAAGGTCAAAGCGTCGAGAGCGAGGAGTTCGTCGCAAAGCGCATCGGCCACGACGCGGCCCGCACCCGGTACGAAGTCGACCGCTCATCCCCCAAGGCAGCCTCGCGGAGCAGCGCGGACAAAGAGCAGCGTCGTGCATTCGCACCCCGAACCGCAGGAGCCGCAAACGGTGCTCCATCTCTCGGGTACTGAGCCGGATCGGAGCAGCACATGAACGAACACAACGTCCCCGGCGAGGGCAACGAAACCATCCAGGCTGAGCAGTTTGAGCCGGATCTCGTCGCAGAGCCACCGCATCCCATCAACTGGAATCTCCTCACATCGCAAGACCTCGAAGACGAACTCCTCGAACTCAATCGCTGGGTGAATTGGCTCCGCATGGAGTACGGCCTGCCCGCCGCGGTGATTCCACCGGTCTGGCATCGTCACCCCGAGTTGCTCTGGGAGCTTTCCGCCCTCCACCTGCATTGGCTGTGCGCTTACGACGCCAACCAAGACGGCTCAGCACCGTTCGGATGGCATCGCGACTTCGCAGAGGCTCGTCAACGTCTGCGCGACTGGGTGACGGCCAGCGGCACGCGGCTTGACCGAGATCGACCGACGCGGCAAACCGTCTGGCCAGGCGAGGAACGCACCGTCGACATCGTGGAGGAGGCCATCACCGATCGGGATGCTGACTTCGTACAGTTCGTGCTCGAACAGGTTGAGGCGCGCAGGGCCGCAGAGGATGCGTTCTACGCAAGCATCGGCGCGAGAACGGATGAGACGCCCAATTGAGGTCGTCTGATCGACGAGCTCCCGGTTGAGATGGATGCGTGCTTCATTCGCAGAGTCCCGCCAGCAGGATGGATTGATCCTCGTCGACGCCTGCGGTGCTCCGCTCGACACACCCGACTTGCTTCCTTCAGCCAGCGGCCAACGGGTGCTCCTCTTCGGTCTGCCGCATCCGTCCTGCCAGGAGCGCGATCACCGCGAGAATCGGTGGAACGACCCCAGCGATCAGGAAAATTGCTGGGATCGGCACCAGCAACGAGAGCGGTCCGGCAACGGCGATCGACACGGGCATGAACGCGATCGAGACGAAGAAGTCGAGGCTGGCGACCCGCCCGATCATGTCCAGCGGCACCAACCGTTGCAGCAACGTGCCCCATACGACCACGCCCGCGCCTGTGAGCGCACCGACGAGGAAGAGCGCTGCGAGCATCAAGAGGAGGTTGTCGACAACGCCGATGACCACTAAGGGAAGGGTACCAACACCCCAGCAGAGAATCATGAATGTCAGGTAGCGGCGTGGGAGGTTCAGGGATGAGACGATCAGCGAGCCGACGGCGCCCCCGATCCCATACGCGGCCAGGAGGAACCCGAAGGTGGCTTCAGCTTCCACGAATCGGTCGCGAGTAAGGAACGGCAGAAGCACCTCGATCGGTCCTTGGATGATGAGCGCGAGCCCCGAACCGAAGATGAGCGTCCACAGGAGCCAGCGCGTGCGAACGACATATCCCACGCCCGCTCGGAGATCGCGCCAGACACTCACTCGTTCTTCGAGCGGCGTGACCGAGGGGTGCTCGTCGCGTCGGCTGAGGAACAGGGTGATGACGAAAGCGATCATGTATGAGGCTGCGACGATGACGACGCCGATGGCCGGGAAGAAGATGCCGACGATGACGCCGCCAAGCGCTGGTCCGAGCCCTTGCCCCATCGTCGGCCTGAGCGCACCTTCGAGCCCGTTCGCGGCCAGCAGCTGATCGGGTGGGAGTACCTGCGGCAGGTACGCACTATACGCCGGGTAGAAGAAGGCGCTGCCTGCCCCCATTGCGAAGGACGCGACACCGACATGCCAGAGTTCGACGTTGCCGGTGAGCGAGAGGACTGCGACGGCCGATATGACGGCCGCAATCACTCCCTGAACGGTAATGATAATGCGGCGCTTGGACAACCGGTCTGCGACGACACCACCAACGATCGAGAACGCGAAGAGGCCCAGGCTCATCCCGGTCGCGACAGCTGAGAGCGCAAGCGGGCTATCATCGAGCGCAAGCACTTGGAACACCATGACGATGGTCCACATGCCAGTCCCGAAGACCTCGATGCCGACCGCGGCAAACAACAGTCGGTAGTCGCGTGAAGTCAGGGGGCGAAGTGCGCGAGTTCGGCGGAGACTCTTGCTTTTCATACCCGAACCTCACCTTCTGCCATCGCTCTGAGTTGCAGCTGAGGCCAGGCGGCAACGTCGCGAAGAAGCTGACGGTCATGCGTCGACACGACCACCGCCGCCTGTGTTGCTCCGAGTGCCTCGGTGAGTTCATCGACGAGCGCGATCGAGAGGTGATTGGTGGGTTCGTCGAGCAGCAGCACGTGCGGGCGGCCCGCGAGAACCAAAGCCAGGTCGAGGCGACGCTGTTGCCCCATCGAGAGTTCACCGACGCGTTTGCCTGCCTCACGTGAGCGGAGCAGACCGAGGCCTGACAGGCCGACCGCCTCCGACGCACGTACCGTTCCTGCAGAGACCAGCCCGTCGACATGTTTCGCGTAGACATCGCTCGCACGGAGGTCTCGCGATAGTGTCGTCTCTTGCCGAAGGAAGCCCACCCGTGTACTGCGGGGCACGCGAACGGTTCCGGTGTCCGCTGGGAGTTCACCCGCCGTTACGCTCAAGAGTGTTGATTTGCCTGCCCCGTTCGGTCCGGTGACCACGAGTCTGGAGCGGTGTGACAACGTGAACGACACCGGCTCTGCCAGTCGCCCGTCGACACGGACCTGCTCAACACTCAGGAGCGCCGCGCCGGTTCGCGTGGGCAGCTCAGGGAACCGGAAGAACTGCGGCGGTTCCGGCACGGTCACCGCATGCGCTTCGAGCGCCTCTTGACGTCGGTGCACGCTCTGCACCAGACCGCCCGCGCGAGTCGCACGACCGTGCTTGTTCGTACCCTTCTCCGGCCGCCACCCCGACACGAGCCGGTTCTGCGCAGCACTCAAGCTGTCCTGCAGCCGTGCGTGCTCGAGTTGCTGGCGCTCGTATTCCTGTTCCCAACGCTGCCTTTCGGCGGCGCGCCCTTCTCGATACCCGTCATAGCCGTTGCCATACACGCGCGGGCGATTATCAGGTGTCGGATCGAGGTCGACGATCGTCTCGGCGACGTCGGCCAGGAGCGCTCGATCGTGACTGACGATGACGATACCGCCACTGCGCGCTTTGAGCTGTGTGGTCAAGAAATCGAGCCCACTGCGGTCGAGATGATTGGTGGGCTCGTCGAGCAGGAGAAAGTCGTCATCGGCACCGAGAAGGCACGCCAATCGCACCCGGTACCGTTGACCCACCGAGAGATCTGCGAGAAATCTGTCCATGTCAGTCTCCGCTTCGAGCGCTCCGAGCGCGACCTGAACGCGACGCTCGGCATCCCATGCATTGATTGCTTCGGCATGCTCTAGCGATGTTTCATATAGCTCAGCGGCGTCAACACTGCCTTCTGCGAGCGCGGCGGCGGCCTCATCAAGCGCTGCCAAGGCCGCGAGCGGTTCGGCAATTGCCTCCGCGACAGCCTGCCCGACGGTTCGGTGGTCGGAGGTTTCCATCTCCTGCTCAGCGAGACCGAGCGTGCCGATGCGTTGGACTTCGCCACCGTCCGGCGGCAGGGTGCCCGCAAGTACGTGCAGGAGTGTGGATTTGCCACGGCCGTTCTCTCCAACGATCGCTACGCGAGACGAAGCAGTGATGACGAGATCGACATGGTTGAGAACTGATGTG
>JAFDWM010000122.1 GCA_018268455.1 Actinomycetota bacterium
ACTGACGACACCCTCGGGTGCCGATCCCCGCACAGGAACGAGGATCGGCACTCGATCGTCGCGGCTCAGCCGAGGATCCGGCGGATCCAACTCGCGCGCGCATCATTCGACGCGGCACCCACGAGCGAATCCGGCGAGAAGCCGCTGAAGCCGTGATGCGCGCCGGACCACACGTGCAGCTCGGCCGTGCCGCCGACCGCCCAGATGCGGGTCGCGTAGTCCACGGCCTCGTCGCGGAACGCCTCGGCCGCCCCCACCTCGATGAACGCCGGCGGGAGCCCGGACAGGTCGATCATGCGATTGGGCGCCGCGGACCAGTGCACGTCCGGACCACCGGCGTCCGCGCCCAGCAGCGCCGTCCAGGCGGTGTCGTTGTTGTTGCGATCCCACAGGCCGATCCCGTCGTACTGGCGGGTCGAGACCGACTCGTTGCGATCGTCGATCATGGGCGCATCCAGCAGCTGGCCGGCTAGCCGCGGCCCGCCGCGCTCGCGCGCCAGCAGCGCCATCGCCGCCGACAGGCCGCCGCCCGCGGACGATCCCAGCACGAGCAGCCGCTCCGGGTCGACGCCGAGCTCCTCGGCGTGCTCGGCGAACCAGACCAGTCCGGCGTAGCAGTCCTCGACGCCGGCCGGCCACGGATCCTCGGGTGCCAGCCGGTACTCCACCGCGACGCCGACCCCGCCGTACTCCAGCACCAGCGGGATGATCGAGCCGACCGACATGAAGCGGTTGCCGAGCACCATGCCGCCGCCGTGGATCGCGTAGAACCCGGGGCCGGCGACGGCCGCCTCCTCCTGCGGAGTCACGATCGTCATGACGATGTCGGGGTCGCCCGGGAACGGGCCGGGGATCGAGACCTCACGCATCCGCACCGGCGCCTGACCGGCGTACAGCGCCGGGTCCGGGGGGATCACGCTGTCCACATGGGCACGGCTGAGCACGATCGTGTCGGCGCGCAGCGGCACCGGCTCGAAGACCTGCCGCATCATCTCCATGCCCGCCAGCAGCGCGGGGTCGTAGGGCACCGCGGGAATGCGGGTTTCAGTCATCTTCTTCTCCTCATCGAGAGTCGGCTGCGATGCCGCGGCTGCGGCCGCGGCGGGTGGTACGGGACGGATCCAGGACCGAAGGAGGGATCCCGGATCCGCCCCGAGCTCATCGGGCGATCACGGCCCCTCCGGGTCGACGACGCCCTTGTCGGCCCAGAACGGGTCGACGGCCTCGCGCAGCGCGGCCGCGCCGACGCGCTCGACCAGGTCGATGGCGGCGATGTTGTCCTCGAGCTGGCTGAGCCTGGTCGAGCCGAACAGCGTGGTCACGTTGGCCGGATGGGTGAGCGTGAACGCGATCGCGAGCTGCGCCGGCGACGTGCCGAGGCGCTCGGCCGTGGCGACGTAGTCGGGCAGGGACTCGATGATCCGCGCGCGCACCTCACCCGGGTCTCGTCCCACCTCGCGCGCCGGATTGGCGTTGCCGGAGAGGTATCCGCCCTCCAGGCTGTCCGAGGCCTGGAACAGGAAGCCGTCGGCGAACAGGCGCGCGAACGGCTCGCCGTCCGGGATGGAGCGCCGCGAGACCGAGTACTTGAGCTGCGCGAACGCGGGACCGGTCCAGCCTTCCTCGGTCGCGATCCGGCGCAGTTCCGCGATGTTCCCGGCCGACCAGTTGTTCACGGCCCAGGAGCGGACCAGATCGGCCTCGACGAGCTCCTGCATGGCCGCGGCGATGTCGCGCATCGTGAGGTCGTCGCGGTGGATGTCGCCGAGCACGGCCACATCCGCCCTGTCGTGCCCGACCCGGAACAGCGCCCGCTCGAGCTGCGCGCGGAAGCCGCCGTCGTAGGCGTCGGTCCAGATCTTCTCGCTGAGCAGATACTGGTCGCGACGTGCTCCCGTGGCGCGGATGATCGCGGAGAACAGCACGTCGGTGATCGCCGGGGGAAGCTGCCCCGGGAAGCCGTACACGCCGACGTCGAAGAGGTTGATGCCGCGCTCGATGGCGGTGCCGACCAGCTGGACGGCATCCTCGAAGTCCATCCGGTCATAGGTGTGCCAGGATCCCAGCGCGAGCGCCGAGACCTCGATGCCGCTGTCGCCGAGCGGGCGACGGGGGACGATGGTGGTCATGTCGTTTCTCCTCTGCGGGCGCGTCAGGGCAGACGCGGGTCGATGACGGCCTTGATCTCGCCAAGCTCGTGCATGTGCGCGATGCAGGCCGAGGCGCCGGAGAGCCCGACGGGCTCGCTGAACAGCTCATCCCAGGGGAATCGGTCTCCGAACTGGGCGAAGAAGTCGATGGCGTGCGCGTAGTCGCTGACGTCGCCGTTGATGGATCCGACCACGGTGAGCTCCTTGCCCATGATCGCCGAGAGCGGGAACGGGTCGCCCACGGGCCCCGTGCTGCCGATCACCACGAACGTGCCGCGGGCAGCGGCCATGCCGATCGCCTCCGGCCCGATGCTCGGAGCGCCGGCCACGTCGATCACGAAGTCGGCGCCACGCCCGCCGGTGAGCTCGTGCACCCTGGCGATGATCCCGTCGCTGCCGAGCTCGATGCTCACCGTCTCGTCCGCACCGAATCGCCGCGCGACCTCGAGCCGCTCGGCCGGCGCGCCGACCGTGATGACCTGCCCTGCGCCGGAGATCTTCGCGACGGCAGTGGCGAAGATGCCCAGCGCGCCGGATCCCTGCACGACGACCGTGTCGCCGACGCGGATCCCGCCGGCACGGTCGAAGCCGCGCAGCACGGTCTTCGCCGCGCAGCCGGCCATCGCGGCCCAGGAGTCCTTGACCTCGTCCGGCAGCACCAGCTTCTGCGCGCCGGCGGTGACGTACGCGTACTCGGACAGACCTGCCGTGGCATACGGCGGCACGTCGCTGCGCTGCATGAAGCCGTAGCCGCGACGCTGGCAGAACACCGGCTGGCGCAGGACCGTGCAGCCGTAGCACTCGCCGCACACCGACTCGGACCAGCCGATGCGCTGACCGAGTTCGAGGGGGCGGCCGATCGCATCGCGCGCACCGTCCCCGACGGCGATGATCTCGCCGACCATCTCGTGGCCGAGCACCATCGGGAGCATCCCGGGGAACGACATCCGTCCCTCCCAGATCTCGATGTCGGTGCCGCAGAGGGTCGAGCACAGCTGGCGCACGAGCACCGCGCCGGGCTCGATCTCGGCCGGCAGGGGCAGATCCTGCAGCTCCAGTGCAGCACCGTGCTCGATGAGGACCGCAGCGCGGGTGGAGGTGGGGAGCGTCATCGCAATTCCCTTTCTGTCCGGGCGGGATGAGTTGTCACACCATCCCGAGTGCGTTTATTCTACATACGTTGACGAATCTCGCATCCAGAGATCCGCCACTTCCCCGACGCGAAATGAGGAACACTGTGGTCACCGAAGACTCCAGCGCCGACATTGTCCTGCGCGGCGGTCTCTTGCATGTCCTGGACGTCGAGGACACCCGCGCCGAGGCCATCGCGATCCGAGACGGCCGGATCGTCGCCATCGGCGACGACAGCGCCGTCGCGGCGCACATCGGTCCCCGCACGGCGATCGTCGAGCTCGACGGGCGCGCCGTGCTGCCCGGCATCAACGACGCGCACCTGCACGCGTCCTGGCTGGGCGCGCTGTGGCCGCGCACGATCTTCTCCCCCGACGGTCCGCCGCCCGAGGGCCCGCTCGTGACGACCGACGCCGAGCGGCGCGACGCACTGCTGCGGGCGCTCGAGCTGCTCGCCTCGCTCGGGATCACCAGCTTCACCGAGCCGGGCATCGGCCCCGGCGAGGATGACGGCCCGACCGGATCCTTCGGATCCCCGGTGCTGCGCATCTACCGGGAGCTCGCCGCCGAGGGCCTGCT
>JAFDWM010000123.1 GCA_018268455.1 Actinomycetota bacterium
GCTCGGCATGCAGCCGGATCCGCTCCGCCTCGAGCGCCGGGGCGCCGGTCACCCCGGAGAACGGCTCGCCCGTCCAGAGCCCCTCCGCCTCGCGGAGCAGCGCGAAGCGTCGAACGTCGTCGGCGCCCTCCGCCTCGGCGAGCAGAGCGCGTGCGCGGAGCACGTCGACCGCGGCCGGCTCGACGTCCAGAGCGTAGCCTCCGCGTCCGCCGCGCAACACCTGCTCGAAGCCGTGCTGGCGCAGACGCGCCACGTAGACGCGGATCGCGCCCGCGGCCGAATCCGGCGGCGTCGTCCACACGTCGGCGGCGAGTCGATCGGCGGCGAGCGGCTCGCCGGGCGTCAGCGCGAGACGCGCGAGCAGCGCGCGTGGGAGCATGCCGGGCACCGCGAGCTCACGACCGTCGTCCGTGGCCCGCAGAGTGCCGAACAGGGCGATCTCGAACATCGGACCGCTCCTCTCTGACAGATGCGGGTCTGATGACGAAGATAGCGGCTCCGCGATCGGCGGTGCGGCGTGAATCCGGTCGTCCCGGAGCCCGGATCAGGCGCCGCCGAGCACCGTCTCCACGAAGGCGTACACGCGGCGGTGCGTGCCGTCGAGTCGGCGATCGGCGTGGCTTTCCGCGCGCACCTCGTTCGGAGCGAGCGGAGGGGCCAGCCGCACGCTCTCGTGGCAGGACAGGTCGACGCAGATGTATGTGCCGACGGTGGCGCCGCGGCGCCCCTCCTCGCCGGCGCGGCGAGCCGCGAACAGCGCGACCTGGTTGCCCGGCTGCATCGTGTGGCACAGGTTGCACATGCCGTTGCGGGCCCGGCTGGGATCGGCGGCGCGCAGCACGATCCCGACCGCCTCGCCGTCCCGCTCGATCACGATGTAGCCGTTCTTGGACGCGATCGGATCCCGCCAGGCGAAGAAGTCGAGGTAGTCCCATTCGGCGAGCAGCAGGTCGTGCGGCATCCCGATCTGCACCACCTCGTCGCTCTCCGCGTTGCGGAACGACGCCCGGATCTGGTCTTCGGTGAGCGCACGCATGAGAGTCAGTCTAGGAAGAGAGGTGCGCCTGGCGAAGCCCGGCGCGAGCCGCCCGCATGCCGGGAATGCCGGAAGGCCCCCGCGTTGCGAGGGCCTTCCGATGTGGGTGGCGAGTGAGGGATTCGAACCCCCGAAGCATTCCGCGGCTGATTTACAGTCAGCTCCCTTTGGCCACTCGGGCAACTCGCCATGCACGCCCGTCCCGCTTCCACAGCCGACCGGGGGCGCGAAGATCAAGCATACCCGGCGGATCCTGTCACGAGAAATCGAGCCAGGGATGCCCCGCCGAATCGCCCCTCATCCGCCGACCGTCGACGCACGCGCAACGAGTTCCGGGCGGTACAGCACGCGCTCCGCACCCCCGGAATCGCCGCTCGTCGTCCCCAGAAGCAGATCGACCGCCGTGGATCCGATGAGTCCCGCCGGCTGCCGGATCGAGCTCAGCGGCGTCACCGCCGCCTCCGCGAAGTCGATGTCGTCGTATCCGATGAGCGCGATGTCCTGGGGCACGCGCGCGTCGCCGACCATGACCAGGCTCTGCAGGATGCCCAGTGCCAGCAGGTCGTTGGCGGCGAACACCGCATCGGGGCGCTGCTCGGCTGGGCGCTCCATGAGCAGCCGGCCGGCGCGGCGCCCCTCTTCCACGCTGAGGGCTCTCGTGGCCATGAACTCGAGGCCAACCCCAGCCTCGGCCGCGACAGCCTGCGCCCCGCTGAGCCGGTCGGAGACCTGCCGCAGCGACACCGGTCCCCCGACGAAGGCGAGTCGGCGCCGGCCGGTCTCGAGCAGATGAGCTGCGGCGATGCGCCCGCCCTCCACGTCGTCGACGGCCACGGAGGAGAAGCCGGGATCGCCGGTCTCTCGGTCGACGAGCACGCTGAGAGTTCCCCGGTCGCGCATCCGCTGCAGGCGCGGCAGGGCGTCGGCGACCGGGGTGATGAGGACGCCGGCGACCCGCTGCTCCTCGAAGAGATCGAGCAGAAGACCCTCGCGGCGCGCGTCCTCGTCGCTGTTGGCGACGAGGACGGACAACCCGTGCTCGTCGGCACGCTGCTCGGCGCCGCGCACCACCTCAGCGAAGAACGGGTTGCGGATGTCGAGCACGACGAGGCCGATCGTGCGGCTGCGCCCGGCACGCAGCTGTCGCGCCGCGTCGTTGCGCACATATCCGAGGCGTGCGATCGAGGCCTGCACGCGCGACACCGTCTCGACCGAGACCCGCTCGGGACGGTTCAGGACGTTCGAGACGGTGCCGACCGACACACCGGCGTCGTCGGCCACTTCCCGGACGCTCACGACCATCGCCGCCCCCTTCCCGCACAGCGAGCCTAGGGCATGCATCAGCCGAGCTCGCGGAGCCCGATCACGGCCGAGCGTCACACGACGAACCGGTGCTCTCCACCGACCACGTCGTGGCGCACGCCATCCGGCAGAACGATCACCGCGGGCACGCCGTGCGGGATCCGTGCGTCGAGCACGAAACCGGCCTCATCGATCCTCCATTCCGCGGCGATCTCGCCCACGGCTGACTCGTAGCGCGTGCGCGCCCAGGTGATGCCGGGCCCCGGGACGGGTTCGATCCGCACGCTGGCATAGCCGGGCTCGTCGGGACGGATCCCGCCGACGACCTGATGGATCCAGTCCACGACGGCACCCAAGGCGTAATGGTTGAAGCTCGTCATCTCGCCCGGATTGATGGATCCGTCCGGAAGCATCGAGTCCCAGCGCTCCCACACCGTCGTCGCGCCCATCGTCACCGGATAGAGCCACGACGGATTCTCCTTTTCCAGCAGCAGCCGGTAGGCGTCGTCGGCATGACCGGTCTCGGACAGGGCCCAGGTGACGAACGGCGTTCCCGCGAACCCGGTCGTGACGCGATAGCCGCCGGCGCGCACGAGCTCTGCGAGCCGCTCTGCCGCCTTCGCCCTGTCACCGTCGTCCAGCAGCGCGAAGCAGATCGCGAGCGCATACACGGTCACGCAGTCGGACCGCACCCGCCCGTCCTCGACATAGTGCCGCTGGAACGCCGCGCGGGTCTGATCCGCGAGAGTGCGCCAGCGCGCGGCATCGTCGGTCCGGCCGAGGATCTCTGCCGCCTCGGCAGCGAAAGACGCGGAACGATACAGGCATGCCGTCGCGACGACGTGCGGATCCGCCTTCGCCGCGGCCGGGTTCTCCGGCGGCGCGTCCGGATCCAGCCAGTCGCCGAACTGGAATCCCTCGTCCCACAGGCCCGTCGGCGAGAGCACGCGCTGCACGGATTCGAGGTGCAGCACCATCGCCGGATAGTGCGCCGCGAGGCGATCACGATCGCCGTACGCGCGCCAGAGCGCCTCGGGCACCCAGACGGCCGCGTCCCCCCAGATCGCCGTGGCGCCCAGTGCCGGGAACGCGAAGTCCTCATCGAAGTGGGCGTACTTCAGCACGTCGGGCACTACGATCGGGACGATGCCGTGCGCGGCGTTGCGGGTCTCGGCGTGCAGATCCTCGAGCCAGTCGTGCAGGAAGTCCGACGTGTCGAACTGGAACGAGGCCGATGCCGCATACGCGGCGATGTCCCCCGTCCAGCCCAGACGCTCGTCCCGCTGCGGGCAGTCCGTGGGCACGCTCAGGAAGTTGCCCTTCTGCCCCCAGACCGAGTTGTGCACGAGCTGGTTGACGAGCGGTTCCGAGCACTCGAAGAATCCCGTGCGCCGCATCTCGGAGTGCACCACGATCGCCTGCAGATCCTCGGCACGCAGTTCGCCGGGCCAACCGGTGACCTCGACGTAGCGGAAGCCGTGGAAGGTCATCGTCGGCTCGAAGACATCC
>JAFDWM010000124.1 GCA_018268455.1 Actinomycetota bacterium
CGAGAGGAACCCCGATCATGCTCCGCATCGCCTTCGCCGCCGTCACCTCCGTCTTCTCCCTTCTGACCCGCTTTGCGCCAGGTCTGAGACTCATCACCCGGATCCGACGGCGCGACGGGCTCAAGTGGGGCGTTCCGGCCATGCTGGTCGCTGTCCCGTACTACCTCGCCGCCGGCATCTGCCAGCGCTTCATCGAAGACGGCGCGAGCGTCTGGCTCAGCGTGCCGATGCTGTGGTGCCTCGTCATGGGGACCGCGTTCATCGTCCTCGGCCCGGTCAGCCTGATCCTGCTTGGTATCGCGCGGATCCACGAAGCCGTTGACGAGCGACTGTCCGCCAGACAGCGCGCGAACTTCGGCCACCGGTGAGGGGTCCGAGATGAGCGGCGCCGGGTGAGGTGCACAAGCCCCGACGGTGGCCCAGGTAGGGCCCCACCGCTCCACCTGATGTAGCTGGTTGATCGCTGCGGAGATGGCTCGGCGTGTCGAGCGATCTGGTGTCTTGTAACGATTAGTATCCGTTACATGATCCATGTAGCAGAATTGAGCGACGAGGGGCTCACCGGCCTCGATCGCGACCTACGTCACGAGCGACTGCGCCGTCGTAAGGCTTGGCGAGATTGCGCGCGATGCGGGTCATCGTTCCTTGGGAGAGGCGATGCTCGATTCTGCTCATCGCGGTGCCGCGTCGCCGCCCACCGTGCAGGAAAGGAGTCGAAATGAACGACAAGCTTCGCGTTCTTGCCTCACGTCGGTACGGCACCCTTTCACCGCTCCGCTACCCGGGAGGCAAGGCGGCGCTAGCCGGCTTCTTCGGCGACATCATCCAGAAGCTTGGCATCGAGGGCGCTCGCTACATCGAGCCCTACGCGGGTGGTGTTGGTGCCGGTATTGCGCTGCTCAGAGAGGGCATCGTGAAGGACCTTGTCATCAACGACATCGATCCTGCCGTGCACGCATTCTGGAAATCCGTCGTTGAGAACAACGCCCGACTCGTCGACATGGTCGCGTCAACACCCCTCACCATTGAGGAGTGGCAGAAGCAGCGAGAAATCTACAGATCGTGCGACGAGACCGATCAGCTGAAACTTGGCTTCGCGTTCTTCTTCCTCAACCGGACGAATCGATCGGGAATCCTGAACGCAGGTGTTATTGGTGGCCAGCGTCAAGATGGAAACTACAAGATTGACGCTCGCTTCAATCGCGCAACACTTGTCGATCGGCTGACTGCAATTGGTGAATATGCGGATCACATCACCGTTTCTGACCTGGACGGGCGGACGGTAATTCAACAGTACGCCGACGATGATCAAGCATTCATGTACATCGATCCGCCCTACGTGCAGGCTGGCTCGCAGCTCTACCTCAATGCCTTCGACGGGCGAGATCACAAGGCGCTTGCGTCCATCGTCAACGCCGTCGGTACCGCACATTGGCTCATGACCTACGACACGGCACCCCTGATCGAGAACCTGTACGGCGAGCAGTTCCAATGCCGCCTTGAACTCACGTACTCTGCGCGGTACCCCGGGCAAGCTGAGGAGCTGCTGATCGCGTCCCCCTCCGTTGCCTGCATTGTCACGGCGCTGCAGGAGCAGGCTGCGCTGCCGGACGCAGTAAGTGCCTGAGCAGAGGACTGACCACCTTCCACGCCTGCCGAACATCTTGAGCGGTCACCGAGGCATCGGCGCTATGCGCCAACAGGTTGAACCACTGAATCGAACCATGCTTGTGCGCGTTGCCGGACTGGATCGCCCCGATCGTCGATCTGAGCGACTTGTCCTGGCCGTACGATGACGCGACCTGCTTGAACACCATGCTCAGCTCGCCCGTCACCGGGGTAGCCGAACCCTCGAAGTGCACCTTGATCGTCGCTTCCAGAACAGAGCGCATGAGAATCGCCGCCGAAATGGGCAGATTCCCGAGACTGATCTTGCGCAACTCGAAGTACCTCAGCTTGAGGTTGAGCGGTACGTTCTCGTAGTCGAGACCCGAGAGATCAAGCGTGTCCTTGGTATCTGGATGATTCGGTCCACGGCTGCCCGTGCCACCTGCCGCACCGGATTGAGGGGGTTGCGGCGGTGTTCCGCCACCGGAGCCCGGAGCGTTGTTCGAAGGCGTCGCTGTTCCGGAGCTTGGCGACGTGCCGGTCGGTGACGCTGACGGGGGACTGGGTTGCGTCGGTGCCGCGGCCCGGGGTGCCGAGACACCGTTGAGGCGATCCACGAATGGTTGGTGCTCGTCGCTACGCTTCTTGAACTCGGGTGAACGTGTGTTGAGCCGACCCGCACGGAATTCCCCTACGAGGTACTCCAGCGCCCCGAGCGGCTTCTTCGGCAGTTTCGTCGCGATCTTCTCCGGGGTCGACGTCCGCGGCAGCAACATCCCTTCTTTATCGAAATCCACTCCGATTGCAGACGCAATGTCTTTGTTTCGATAGGCGTACTCGAATGCGGACATCGCAAGCTCGTCGCCAGCGGCATACTCTCGCAGGCTGTGGTCGGTGAAGGGGACAGACGAGAGGAATCGGCGCATCACCGCCATCTTCATGAACCTGGCGACTTCCACGTCTGGGTACTGAGCCTTGACGTCCTCGACCGTGGTGTCGTCATCCACGAGCGAGTAGTAGAAGGTCGCCTGCTGGTCTCGACTCCATCGCCTTTTGGATATGCCAGTGTGCAGTCTGGCGACATGCGGTGCCGCTGTTGCACGATCAGGGGCAACGAGGACTCGAATGCGTTGTGGAAGGTTCTCGGCCTCGACGGCGTATCGTTTCAGGAGCGCCCTGACCTGTGATTCATGGCCAGGAACAACTGTTGGGTCTTGAAGAGCTTTGAGGGCGCTGACGCGGCGATTGCCTTCGAGGACCGTGTACCGAGGTGAAGTTCCGATGGGCGGCGCAGAGATCACGATGGGTACCTCGTTGTCGAAGTAGCCCTCTCGGATGATCAAGCGCGCGGCCCCCAGAACGTCCTCCGAGGCAAACAGATACTTCAGGGCTCCGGCTTCGTCATCCCGGTGTGTAGGGATGCGGTAATTGTCGAGGTCGAGTAGGAGTCCCTCCAGGTCGACCTCAACCATCGGCAGTTGCTCGTATGCCATTTCCAGCCCTTCGCTCCATTGATCCGTTCGGCGTCCGCGCTCTCTTCGCCGAACGGGCGTGAGCTGTCGTTCAGGGTCACCGTAGCGGCGAGGCCGACGATCGGACGCGAGACACGTCGGATGCGACGAACTGCCCGAGGTTCGTGCGGCGGTGCGGCTCACTGTGCGAGCGCCGCCTCGTGAGACCCTTGAAGTTCCAGTCGAGTGACGAGCAGGTACTGGCCAGCTTCATGCAGCCTCGTGATATCCATGACCCGCTCTGCAAGCGTTGTGTCCGGACCGTCGCGGTTGCGTATGGTTCACGCGGGCAAACTACGTTCGCTGCGATCGTCGTGAAGCGAGCATTGAGCCGCCCCCAATTTCGCCAAGCTAGCTGGGTGCCCAGAAGTCACCAGATCAGACCGCTTAGCCCGACCTGCCACCCCTACATGACCTTCGAAACGGGAGTGTGACTTGGCTAGACCCCGCACTCCGATCGGCACCTTCGGAAAGATCAGTCATCGCAAGGTCAGCAAAGGGCGGTGCGAGGCGCGCACCCGGTATCGCGATTGGGATGGCAAGCTCCGTGCCGTTCAATGTACCGGCGCCACCCAAGCTGCTGCTGAGCTCGCGCTGAAGCGCAAGCTCGGCGAACGATCTCTCTTCCATCCCGGCTTCGTCGGCCTCAGCGCCGATAGCAAGTTCTCCGCGCTCGTGGACTACTGGCTTGAAGACATGGAAGTCGAAGACCGGCTCT
>JAFDWM010000125.1 GCA_018268455.1 Actinomycetota bacterium
GCGACGGAGACCGCGATCTCCTTGCGCCGGGTGAAGCTGAGTGCCTCATAGGCCGCGGCGAGCCCTGCGTCGGCAAGGGCGGTGGTCAGCGCGGCCGGCACGTCGACCGTGCGCTCGGCGGTGTCGGGGGAGATCACCGCGTCGAACTCGGCGCCGAGCTCGAGTCCCAGGGCGGAGCGGTTCGCCTTGCTGAAGCCGATCAGGTTCTTGCCGCCCATCCGCGCGAGCCGCAGCCGTGCGGAGTGCGCGCCGATCGTGACGACGACCGGGAACGCCTTCGCCGTACTGAGCGTGGCGACCTGCTCGTCGGTGAGCACGATGGCTCCGGCCGGGCCCATCGGCTCGAGCATGGTGTGGATGCGCAGTTCGCTCATGCCGGTCAGCCTACGTTCCGGCGGCGCGGGCGGCGAGCGTGTCGTTGCGCTGCTCGATGAGCCGGATCAGGTGCCGGCGCATCACCAGTACGTCGACGAGCCGGCCGAGCGGCCCGAACGGGGAGCGGAACTCGATCTCGTCCCGCATCAGCGTGCCCCGTCCACCGGTGGCGTCCGCAACGGCGACCGGCGCGAACGAATGTCGGTGCCGGAACACGGCGAACGGGCCGCGCACCTGCCGATCCGAGAACGTGTGCGGCGCGTCGACGTCGAAGACCAGGGAGGTCATCCGGAAGCGGATCCCGAAATGCCGGGCCGACCAGGTGACGGTGTCGCCGTCGGCCATCCGCCCCGCACGCACGCCGTCGACGATGCGCTCGGCATGTGTCGTCATGGAGTCGACGTGCACGCCGACATCCAGAGACAGCGCGAAGACGAGCTCGACGGGGGCCGCGATCGTCCGCTCGAGGACGAAGGATCCCATCAGAGCGGATCCGGCTGCGGGCGCGGATCGGCGAAGTCGCCGGCGGCCTTGCGCATGCGTGCGACGATCGCGACCAGATCCGCGGCGTCCTCGGGGGAGATCCCCGGATCCGCGAACACCTCGTCATTCAGGGCCGTCGTCGCACGTTCGACGAGTTCGCGGCCCTCCTCGGTCAGCTCGAGCAGGGCGGCGCGGCCGTCGTGAGGATCGCGGTGGCGCGCGATGAGCCCGTCGCGCAGCAGACGGTCGGCCGTGCTGGACACGCTCGTCGCGTGCACCTGCAGCCGGGCGACGACGCTCGACAGCGGCAGCGTGCCTGTGCGGCTGAAGGCGAGCAGCCGCAGCACCTCGTAGCGCGCGAAGGACAGCGCGAACGGGCGCAGCGCCACGTCGACGCGAGCGAGCAGCAGCTGCTGGGCACGCATCACGGAGGTGACCAGCGACATCCCGTCGGCGGCCTCGGTCCAGCCGTGCGCGAGCCACTGCCGCTTGGCCTCGGCCAGCGGATCGACGGGCAGCGGGTGGGGTCGGGCCATGCCCCTACGTTACCGGTGGCGGCCGCCGATCCCCGGCGCCCCGGCGATGCGGACCGGGCGCCAGAGGCCACCGCATCGGGGCGGAGGGACCGCGGCGGGAGCCGCCAGGGCAGCAGGCCGAGGCGCCTGTGAAGCCGAGGCCGGAGCGCCGCCCGGTGCGAGAGCGAGGGTGTCGTCGGCGTGAGACTGAATGTCATCCAAAGTGAAACTGGATCCCACCCTGCTGGGCCGCTAGACTCATCACAAGCGCAAACGGAGGTTCGATGAAGATCTACGTACTGGTGAAAGAAGTGCCAGACACCTATGGGGACCGCAAGCTTGACCTGGAAACGGGCCTGGCTGACCGCGGCGCGGGTGACGTGGTGCTCGACGAGATCACCGAGCGCGCCCTCGAGGTGGCGCTGAGTCATGCTGACGCGAACCCCGGCACCGAGGTCGTCGCGCTGTCGATGGCGCCGGAGTCGGCGACCGCGTCAATCCGCCGCTCTCTCGCGATCGGAGCCGGATCCGCCGTCCACGTCTGCGATGAGGCGCTGCGCGGCGCGGATCTGGGTCTCACCGCTTCCGTGCTCGCGGCGGCGATCCGCCGCGGCGAGCCCGACCTCGTCATCACCGGCAACCTCTCCACGGACGGATCCGGCGGTGTGCTGCCCGCGATGCTGGCGGAGCACCTCGGCTACGCCCAGGCGACGGCGCTGAGTGCGGTCGCGATCGGGGCGGACGCGGTCACCGCGACGCGCGCCACCGACTTCGGATCCCAGCAGGTCACCGTGCCGCTGCCCGCCGTGATCTCGATCACCGAGGCGCTGCCCGACGCCCGCTTCCCGAACTTCAAGGGCATCATGGCGGCCAAGAAGAAGCCGCTCGAGGTGGTCTCGCTCGCCGACCTCGGTGTGAGTGCCGACCCGGCGCAGGCGCCCCAGGCGATTCTGACCGCCGTGTCGGAGAAGCCCCCGCGCGCCGCGGGCGTGAAGATCACCGACGAGGGCGATGCCGCCGCCCAGCTCGTCGACTTCCTCGTGCAGAACAGGCTGGTGTGAGCATGACGTACCCCGAGAAGCCGATCCTCGTCCTCGTCGACGTCACCCCCGACGGGCAGCTCGCCTCGAGCACCGCCGGACTGCTCGGCGCAGCGTCGACGCTCGGCGCACCCGTCGCCGTGCTGGTCGGCGGCGACGCCGCGGCAACCGCCGCGGTCGCCGCGCTGGGCGCGCAGGTCGTCCTCACCGCAGAGGGCGACGCCTCGCGCCTCACGGTCCCGCTCGCCGATGCGCTGCAAGCCGCCTACCGCGCGGTGCGCCCCGACGCCGTGCTGCTGTCGAACTCGATCGCCGGCCGCGACGTCGCCGGACGCCTCGCGGTGCGCGAGCACCTGGCCCTCTCCGTCGATGCCGTCGGAGTGTCCCGCGATGACGAGGGCGTCGTGGTGCACCACTCCGTGTACGGTGGCGCGTACCTCACCGACTCGGCGCCCACGTTCGGCGCCCCGGTCATCACGGTGCGCCAGGGCGCGATCGATGCCCGCGGCGAGGCGGTCGCCGATCCGCAGGTCGAGCAGCTGGGCGTCGAGCCCTCCGGTGCCCCGGCCGCGAGCGCGGACGTGATCGAGGCCGTCGAGGCCGCCTCCTCCCGCCCCGAGCTGCGCGGCGCGAAGGTGGTCGTCTCGGGCGGGCGCGGACTCGGATCCAAGGAGAACTTCTCCCTCGTCGAAGACCTCGCCGACGAGCTCGGCGCCGCGGTCGGGGCCTCGCGCGCCGCCGTCGACGCCGGATACATCCCCTATGCGCACCAGGTCGGGCAGACCGGCGTCTCCGTCTCCCCGCAGCTCTACATCGCGCTCGGGATCTCCGGTGCGATCCAGCACCGCGCGGGCATGCAGACGGCGAAGACGATCGTCGCGATCAACAAGGATCCGGAGTCGCCGATCTTCGACGTCGCGGACTTCGGCATCGTCGGTGACCTGTTCACGGTGGTGCCGCAGCTGATCGAGGCGCTGCGCGCGCGGAAGGCGTAGCCATGGCGACGCTGCGCCGGGGTCTGCCCCGGGTGTCCGGTGGCCAGGCCTGGCCCCCCGCCGGTGAGATCGCCGCATCGGCCGCCTCGTTCGTCGTGACACAGGAGGCGTCGGCTGCTCCGAGCGCTTCGGTGACCGCCGAGGCCGTGGCGGCGCCCGAGGCCGCGCCCGTGGCTGTTCCTTCGCTCGACGGGGCGCAGCCGGAGGCGTCGGCCGCTCCGAGCGCTTCGGTGATCGGATCCGCGTCGCCCGCGACCGGATCCACCCTGCGTCGCGGTCTGCCGCGGGTGGCGGGCGGGGATCCGTGGCCGCCGGCCGGGGCCGCCGCCGCTGCGATTGCTCCCGCGGCTGCAGCCGGAGCCGCCGCGGCGGCTGCCGTGTCCGCCGGCGCACCCGCGCCCAAGGCTGCGGCCGAGACC
>JAFDWM010000126.1 GCA_018268455.1 Actinomycetota bacterium
TAGCGCAGGGTGTGCGGGGAGAGATCGAGGAGGGCGGAGAGCTCGGCGATCGTCATCGGCGCGACGTCGTCGCCGACGTCGGCGAGGCGGTGCACGATCTCGATCGGCAGGGAGCCGTCGATCTCGGCCGCTTCGCCCAGCTCGGTCAGCACACGGGTCATCAGGTCGTCGGTGGGCATGAGCTCATACTGCCCTGGACGATGCGGCGACGCCCGGGAAGTCCGCACTTCGGGCGAGTTCAGCCCATTCCCGCACACCCTCCAGGGAACGCTCGTACGCGGCCGAGAGACGCAGCACCGCCTCCGCGCCGAGCGGCAGTCGCAGCGGTACGGTCTCGGCATGCGCGAGGTCGGCGATGATGCGCGCCGCGCGCGCCGGATCCCCCTCCTGCAGTCCGTCGGCGCCGGAGAGATCGCGGCGCACCGGACCGACGATGCCGGCGTAGGCGTCGATCGTCGCGCCGAGCGACAGGGAGCGTCCGGTGTTGAAGCCGGTGCGGAACCGGGACGGCTCGACGATCATCACGCGCACCCCGAACGGGGCGACCTCGGCGGCCAGTGCCTCACTCCACCCTTCGAGCGCGAACTTGCTGGCCGAGTACGCGCCGACACCGGGATACGTCTGCCGGCCGCCCTGGCTGCTGAACTGCACGATCGTGCCGCTGCCGCGTTCGCGCATCCCGGGCAGGAACGCCCGGGTGAGCGCGGCTGCGGCGAAGAAGTTCAGCTCGAGCGACTCGCGCAGCTGATCCATCGAAAGCTCCTCGGCGGCGCCGACGATCGCACGCCCGGCGTTGTTCACGATCACGTCCGGGACGCCGAACAGCTCGGCCGCCGCGTCGACGATCCCGGCCACGCCCGCGTCGTCGCGCAGATCCCCGGTCGCGATCGCGAGCAGATCCGGGTGCCGAGCCTCGAGATCCTGAAGTACGGCGGCATCGCGCACGGTGGCGAGCACGCGCTCGCCGCGGCTCAGGATCTCTTCGACGAGCGCGCGGCCGAAGCCCTGCGAGGCGCCGGTGACGAGCCAGGTGAGCGAAGGGGAGGAGGAGGTGTTCTGGGTCATGTGGATGACGCTAGGAGTTCGAGTGCGCTCGAACGCAAGCGCCCGGTGAGAATTCTTCGCTCGGTGCTGTCGCGGGCCGGATCATCAGCGACGGATCGCCGCCTCGGAGACGCCGGTTCAGTGCACCACGGGCGACGTCGGGAGCCCGTCCTGGTGGTAGCGATAGAGGAACGCGGCCATGGCGTCGCGGTTGACGGCGGATCCGGGCTGGAAGGTGCCGTCGCCGTATCCGGTGGTGATGCCCGTGGCGGCGAGCCAGGCGATCTGCGTGGAGAACGGGTATGAGGTCGGGACGTCCGAGAATCGTGGCGTGGTCGGTGGCGTGTATGCGGGGGATCCGGCGAAGCGGTAGAGGAACGCGGCCATGGCGTCGCGGTTGACGGGGTCGCCGGGATGGAACGTGCCGTCGCCGTATCCGGTGGTGATGCCCGTCGCGGCGAGCCACGCGATCTGCGTATAGAACGGGTATGAGGTCGGGACGTCCGAGAACGGCGACGTGGTCGGTGGCGTGTATGCGGGGGATCCGGCGAAGCGGTAGAGGAACGCGGCCATCGCGTCGCGCGCGATCGGCGTCTGCGGCTGGAAGTTCCGGCCCTGCGGCGTGGCCCATCCGGTGGAGATCCCGGCCGAAGCCAGCCAGGTGATCTCCGTGGAGAACGGGTATGACGACGGCACATCGGCGAACGACGTCGGCCTCGTGACCGTGGTGGCCACGGAGGACAGCGACAGTGAAGTGCTCAGCACGTCGCCGTCGACGGTCTGCGTCCCGGTCGGACTGGGCTGGATGGTGGAGTCCGTCCACTGCCAGAACGTGTACGACGGCCAGCCGCGCGGCAGCGTGCCGGGACCCGATGACGGATTCGACGGCCAGGACGCGATGAAGAGCGCACTGTTCGCGAAGGCGGGTGTGTTCCCCGTGCACGTCGACCACCAGCCGGTCGTCGAGTAGATGGCCGGGTACTGGCCGGTGAGCTGCTGCACGGTGTCGATGAAGCTCTGGATCCAGCTGACCATCTCGTCCTGGCTCAGCCCGTAGCAGGTGCCGGTGCCATCGCCGTAGGGGTTGTACTCGATGTCGAGAAGCGGAGGCAGGGTCTTCCCGTCATTGGTCCAGGTACCGCCGTGGGCGACGAAGTACTGCGCCTGGACCGCGCCGGACGACGTGTTGGGGCTCGCGAAGTGATAGATGCCGCGGAACATTCCCGCGGCCGCCGAGTCGTTCCACTGTTCCGCGAACTCCTGGTGCGAGTAGTAGGTGGATCCCTCGGTCGCCTTCACGTACGCGAACCGGATCCCGTTGTTGTACATGGTCACCCAGTTCGCGGCGTTGAACGTCTGCCACCCGCTCACATCGACTCCGGCGACTCCCGCGGGAGCGGTGGAGGCCGATCCCGACACCGTGTCCGGACTCGCGCTCCGCATCGAGGGGCCGGTGTTCTTCGGAGCGCTCGGATCCATGAACGCCGTCGACCCCAGGGTGTGATCGTGGGCGGCGTTCATCTGGTCGAGTGTCGGCCCCGGAGCCGGCGCGGATCCCGGGGCTTCCGGGCTCGCCGACGGTGCCGGTGTCGCCGCTTCGGCGCCGGCCGGGACCGCGAGCCCGAGGGCGAGCAGGGCGGCGCAACCCGCGGCGAGCAGGCAACGCAGGGGCATGCGCGGGACCAGGGGGTCGTTCATGACGTCCATTTCGAGTGGGAGATGCGGTGACGGATGCCGACCGTGACAGCCTCCGCGCTGTCAGCATCCTTCGGCCCGAGGCTATGGGTCTGCTCCGAGCCCCAGGTTTCGCCGCGCGGGCCGCGGGCGCCATGCGCGGGTCGTCGCCGACGCAGCACGGCGAAGGCGCTCTCTGCTCGTATTCTGGACGCGGGAACGTCTCGGACAGCACGAGCGGCGTCAAAGCAGGGGGAACGACGTGGTCGATGAGCAGGTCACTCCGCCCGGCGCGGCGACGGATCCGGGACCACGACTCGGCGGTCATGACCTGCCCCCGACGTTCTCGTCGACGAGTCCCGTCGTCGCCATCCCGTCCGACATCATCAGGATCGTGCCGTCGTCCCGCGGCCGCAGGAACCGTCCTGTGCTGGCATGGTCGCTGTCCGTCGCCGGGGTGCTGCTGCTTGCGGGTGCCGGCGCGGCGCTGCAGCTCACGGCGAACCTCGGCTACGACCAGGCGCACACCCGGCTGACCGCCGCGCTGACGGCGCACGACGACGAGAAGTCGCGCAACACGGCAGCCCGCGTTCTCGATGACGAGGCCGCGCGGGCGTCGGCGGAGCTGCTCGGGGTGACCGATGCTGTGCTCCTCGGCGACGCGGACCGGGCCACGCTCACCAGCGCGCAGGATCGCGCACAGAAGGCGTCCGCGGCCTCCGCGTCGCTGACCGGCACGGCGACACCCGAGCCCGGTGTGAAGCCGTCCTGGTTCTGGGAGCTGTACTCGCGCACCGCGGCGCTCGATGCAGACTCGCGCGACGTGCGCGCACTCACCTCGGCGCTGGAAGAGTCGTCCAAGGAACTCGGATCCGCGACCGGTGCGATCGGCAAGACCGGTCTGGCCGTGGTCACCACCGCGGGCGGGCTCGCCGCGCAGATCGAGAACGAGAACAGGCCCTCGCCGAATGAGGGCGTCCTGACCCTGCGCGAGATGGCGGCGAGGCTGACCGCCGCCACCGCCTTCGACGAGCCGATCGCACAGGACTTCGTCGGCTTCGCCGCCACCGCACAGAAGGTGCGCGACGGTCATGC
>JAFDWM010000127.1 GCA_018268455.1 Actinomycetota bacterium
CCCGACCCTGACCGGAACGAGCGGACGCCGCCAGGCCGACGGGCCACCGGCGTCCGCTCACCCCTGCCCACTTGACAAACCACCCGACATATCAGGGCGTGGCCGAGCCTGCTTCGCCGTCCCTATGATGAGAGCCATCGCGGAGGACGGCGAAGGGGCTGGCGAGATGAGCGGGCTGGGCGAGCAGCGGGGCGTGCTCGACGGCGTCCGCGTGGCCGACTTCTCCCGGGTGCTGGCGGGACCCTACGCCACCATGGTGCTGGCCGACTTCGGGGCCGACGTGATCAAGATCGAGCCACCCGGCGGCGACGACACCCGGCACTGGCATCCCCCCGTCGACGCCGGCGGCATGGCGACGTACTTCGGCAGTGTGAACCGCAACAAACGGTCGGTCGCGCTCGACCTCACCACCGGGGCCGGACGCGCCGAAGCGCTGCGCCTGGCCCGCACGGCGGACGTCGTCGTGGAGAACTTCCGCCCCGGCGTGATGGATCGGTTCGGGCTGGACGAGGCGTCCGTGCGCGCCGAGAACCCGGGCGTGCTGTACTGCTCGATCACCGGCTTCGGCACCGGCGCGGGCGCCGGTATCGCCGGGTACGACCTGCTCGTGCAGGCCGTCGGAGGCCTGATGTCGATCACCGGGGAGCAGGACAGCGCCCCGGTGAAGGCGGGAGTGGCGCTCGTCGACGTGCTGTGCGGGCAGAACGCCGTCAGCGGGATCCTGCTCGCGCTGCGCGAGCGCGAGCGCACAGGGCGGGGCCAGCGGGTCGAGGTGACCCTGCTGCAGAGTCTGCTCTCGGCGCTCACCAACCAGGCCGCGTCCACCCTCGCGACAGGCACCGCTCCGCGCCGCCTCGGGAACGCGCACCCGTCGATCGCTCCCTATGCGCTGTTCCGCGCCTCCGATCGGGATCTCGTGATCGCCGTGGGCAACGACAAGCAGTTCCGCACCCTGGCGGAGGTGCTGGCGCGCCCGGAGTGGACCTCGGATCCGCGGTTCGCGGCGAACGCCGGCCGCGTCGCGCACCGCGAGGCGCTCACCGCAGAGCTCGAGCGGGCGCTGTCGGCCGGCACCGCCGCGCACTGGGCGGACCGGCTGAGCGCCGCCGGGGTGCCGGCGGGGCTGGTCAACGACGTCGCGGAGGCGATCGCGTTCGCCGAGCGGCTCGGCCTCGACCCTGTGACCGCGATCGGGTCCTCCCGCACGATCGCGAATCCGATCCGGCTGGACGGCACCCCTGCCGCGTACCGCACGCCGCCACCCGCCTTCGACGACTCCGCGTCCGCCGAGTGGCGCACCGAAAGGAACTGAGATGACGACCGCTCCCCGCACCGACGCCGTGTTCGATCTGGACGCCCTGCTGAGCTCGGACGAGCGCGCCTGGCAGCAGCGCGCGCGGAGCTTCGCGCAGGAGCGCATCGTCCCGGTGATCGAGCGGGACTTCGAGAACGCGCACTTCCGCCGCGAGCTCATCGGAGAGCTCGGAGCCGGCGGCTTCCTCGGAATGCACCTCAGCGGGTACGGCTGCGCCGGCGCCGGCGCGGTCTCCTACGGACTCGCCTGCCTCGAGCTGGAGGCCGCCGACAGCGGCTGGCGCACCTTCGTCTCCGTGCAGGGATCGCTGGCGATGAGCGCGATCGCGAAATACGGATCCGAGGAGCAGAAGCAGCAATGGCTTCCTCGGATGGCCGCCGGCGACGCCGTGGGGTGCTTCGCGCTGACCGAGCCGCAGGGCGGCAGCGATCCGGCCGCGATGACCACCACCGCGCGTCGCGAGGGCGGGGACTGGGTGCTCGACGGCGCGAAGCGCTGGATCGGCCTGGCGTCGCTCGCCGATGTGGCCGTCGTGTGGGCACGCGTGGACGACCCGGAGTTCGGCGAGGGCGGGCGCGCGGTGCGCGGCTTCCTCGTGCCGACTACGACGCCCGGTTTCACCGCGACCCCGATCACCGGCAAGCTGTCGATGCGCGCCTCGGTGCAGTGCGATGTGGGCCTGGACGCCGTGCGTCTGCCCGGCGATGCGATGCTCCCGGGCGCGACGGGCCTGTCCGGGCCCTTCGGCTGCCTGAACGAGGCGCGATACGGCATCGTCTGGGGTGCGATGGGCGCCGCCCGCAGCTGCCTGGAGGCGGCGCTGGAGCGCTCGACGAGCCGCGAGGTCTTCGGCCACCCGATCGGCGCCAACCAGCTCACCCAGGCCAAACTCGCCGACATGTTCGTGGAGGTGGAGAAGGGGATCCTCCTGGCGCTGCACCTGGGGCGCCTCAAGGAGCGCGGCGCGCTCACACCCGCGCAGATCTCGGTGGGAAAGCTCAACAGCGTCCGCGAGGCGCTCGCGATCGCGCATCAGGCGCGCACCATCCTCGGCGGCGACGGGATCACCGACGCGTTCCCGGTGATGCGGCATGCCGCCAACCTGGAGTCGGTGCGCACCTATGAGGGCACCGACGAGATCCACCAGCTCGTGCTCGGCCGAGCGCTCACGGGGCTCGACGCGTTCTGAGACGCATCCGACCGCGGATCCGACCGGAGCGGCGCTCCGGATCAGTCCGCACCCTGTTCCACGTAAGCAGGGTGGTAATCGCCCAGCAGTTCGCGTCAATCTTGCTCACTCTGATCCCGGAATTCGCATCACGACGCGTACAGGGGGCACAATGAGGGCGTGTCACACACCGCGTCAACGGAGACGGACGAGTTCTCCTTCCTCCCTGCCCAGGCCGAAGCGCTCGGCGCCCAGATGCCACCCGTGCGCCGGATCTCGCTCCCTCTTTCCGACGGGCGCACCCTCAGCGCGCTTCGCTTCGGAGAGGGCCCGGTCGAGGTCACGCTCCTGCACGGCGCGGGTCTGAACGCGCACACCTGGGACACGACGGTGCTCGCGCTCGGGCGTCCCGCGCTGGCGATCGACCTCGCAGGGCATGGTGACTCGTCGTGGCGCGAGGATGCCGCCTACACCGGGCGCGTGCTCGCTGCGGACGTCGTCGAGGCTCTGAGAGCATGGACCGAACGCCCGCAGGTGCTGGTCGGACAGTCGCTCGGCGGACTCACCGCGGCTGCGGTCGCCGCCGGCGCGCCGGAACTCGTGCGTGAGCTCGTGATCGTCGACATCACGCCCGGCGTCGACCAGAGCGGCGGCCCTGCCGCCCTGCGCGAGTTCTACCGCGTGGTCGACGCCGCGACCCGCGACGAGCTCGTCGACCGCGCCCAGCAGTTCGGCTTCGGCGGATCCCGTGCCGACACCGCCCGCGGCGTGTTCCTCAACACGCGCGTGCGCCCCGACGGCCGCGTGGAGTGGAAGCACCACTTCGCACACATCGCCGCGCACCTGCTCGACGTCCCGCCGGCCCCTGATGCGGCACCCGCCGCCGACACGGCGCAGACGATCCTCGGCGAGCACGGCTGGCAGGACCTCGCGGCCGCCGCCGCGCCGATCACGCTCGTACGCGCGTCGCACGGCTTCGTCTCGGACAGCGCCGAGAACGACTTCCGCGTGCGTGTGCCCGGCGCCCGGGTGCTGCACCTGCCCGGCAGTCACAATCTGCAGGAGACGGCACCCACGCCCCTCGCCGCCATCGTGCGCGCGGCCGCCGACGGCGATCCCCTGCCGGAGGATGCCCCGGAGACCGGATCCGAGCGCACGAACGGATCCGAGCGATTGTGACGCCGCGTTCCCGGATCCGCCCTCGCCGGTGATCCACCGCCCTGATATGTCGGGTGGTTTGTCAAGTGGGCAGGGGTGAGCGGACGCCGGTGGCCCGTCGGCCTGGCGGCGTCCGCTCGTTCCGGTCAGGGTCGGG
>JAFDWM010000128.1 GCA_018268455.1 Actinomycetota bacterium
CACGGGCGCCCGGTTGGATCGCCAATCCTCGGTGGCCAAGGTCTCGGACGGGGGTGCAACGGCGCCAGGGGAGACGCGGTCGGGGTTTTCCTGCATCGCGGCGAGTTCGGCTTCGACGCGTGCCAGGTCACGTTCAGCGTCGGTGAGTGCGGTCGCGTGCTTGTATGGTTGCCCGATCCGGGCCTCGGTCTCGGTGATCGAGTGCTCGGCTTGTGTGAGATCGTCCCGGGCTTGTTCCAGGAGCGTGGGGATCCCTGCGACGCGGTTCTCAAGGCGTTGGATGAGCCCGATGCCGCTGTCCAGCAACGATTCGCGGGACAGCGTGATCCGGGTGCGGGGCACGTCTTTGAGGGTGAGGCCGATCATGAGCTTGCCGAGCATCGGGTACGCGGACATGCTCACGTCGAAGCCGCTGATCGATCCGATGTCGCCGAAATCCCGGCTGGCGTAGCTGGGCGCCCATTTCAGTCCCTTGTCGTGCGCCCACGTCATGAGCGCGTGTCCGGCCTCGGCGCGCGAGTCGTACGGGTGATCGTGCAGAAGGATGCGGAACCGGTCGCCGCTCAAGTCGCGCACGCGCGGTATGGCCGTTTCGAGTCCGTCGATGTCAGCTTGCGCGGTGCGGGCGTCCGCGCAGGCTCGGTCCCGCGTGTGCAGGAGCATCGATTCGTTGCGTTGGTGGGCGCGCTCCAGCCGGCGCAGCCGGGTGACCTCGTTCAGGATGGTCGAGTGTTCCAGTAGGAGCGGGTTGCCGGAGGAGATGGCTTTCGCTTCGGCGGCGGAGAGGGTCGAGGAGTCGATCTCCTCGATCTCGCGAGTGTCGAGCCGCCCGCGCATGAGTTGGGCGATGAAGGTGGCTTTGCGTTCGACGCCTTGCCACATGTACGCGTCGAACGACCGCTCGGTCACGAACCGGGTGATCGCGATCTCGTCGTTCTGGTTGCCTTGCCGGAGGATGCGGCCCTCGCGTTGGGCGATGTCGGAGGGCCGCCACGGGCAGTCGAGGTGGTAGAGCGCGACGGCCCGGGCTTGCACGTTCGTGCCGACGCCCATCTTCTCGGTCGAACCGATGAGCACGGCCACATGCCCGGCCCGCGCCGCCGCGAACAGGCGCGCCTTGTCGGCGTCGGTCTTCGCCTCATGCATGTACCGGATCGTGTCGGCCGGGATGCCTCGGAGGACGAGCTGGGCGCGGAGCTCGTCGTACGCGTTCCACCGGACCGTGCTCGGGGTGCCGATGTCGGAGAACACGAGTTGCAGGGCGCCACGGACAGGTGACGGTTCCCCGGTGAGCGTGTCGAGATACTCGTTGTGACGGGTCTGCTCCCAGGTGCGGGCGATCGCGTCCGCGGCGGCATCGATCTTCGTCGGCCCGGACGGGCCACGGGAAAGGACCATACGGATGTCGAGCGCGGCCTTGCGGCCGTCGGTCGTGATGAGCAGCATGTTGTCCTCGGCAGGGGGCACGGCCTTCGCTTGCACGCCCTCCGCCCGCTCCCCGAGCTGTGCGACGTATCGTTCGAGCTCCACGGTCGGCGGCACCGGGACCGTCGCCGGCGCCCGGGCGCCGTCCGCGCGGGCGACGAGCGCCGGGGTGGGGAGGTGGAGGTCTTCGGCGGTTTTCACGTCGGCGAACGTGGACCACATCTTGAGCATCTCGGGCACGTTGGAGAACTTCGCGAACCGGGTCTTCAACCGGAAACCGTTCCCGGTCGGGGACATCTCCATCTGTGTGACCGTCTGCCCGAACGTCGCCGCCCACGCATCAAAGGCGCCGATGCCTGCCTGGTTGAGGAGGTCGGGGCGGAGGTACTTCTGCATCACGAAAGCCTCCGTCACGGAGTTCGCGATCGGCGTCGCGGTCGCGCCGGTCACGACGCGTTCGCGGCCTTGGGTGCGGAGGTAGTCAAGCTTCATGTGCAGGTCCGCGGCCCGGTCGGAGCCGTCGATCGCGGCGCCGGCGATGTTGGATTCGGTGGCGAGGTTCTTGTACATGTGCATCTCGTCGACGATCACGTAGTCGATGCCGGTGTCCTCGAAGCACACGCCCCGGTCGCGGGCCTTGTCCGTGCGGTCCTTGAGCTTGTTCTCCATACCGAGGAGCTTGCGCTGGATGCGCTTGACGCTCATCCGGTCCTCACCCTGCGCGTCCGCCAGCACCTTCTTCAGATCGGCCACTTGCGCGCGGATGTAGTCGTGCTGGGTGTCCTGCCGCAGCGGGATCTTCGCGAACGCGCCCTGCGTGAGCAGCACCCCGTCCCAGTCGTTCGCCGCCGCCCGCGCGATCACGAGGCGGCGCCGGTCGGCGGTGAGGTCCTGGCTGGACGCGGCGAGGATCCGGGCCCGCGGGTACAACTGCAACCATTCCCTGCCGAACTGTTCCAACATGTGGTTCGGGACGACGACGACGGGCTTGGTGATGAGGCCCATGCGGCGCATCTCCATCGCCCCGATGATCATCTCCGCCGTCTTCCCGGCCCCGACCTCGTGGAACAGACCCGCGGAGGGCTCGGCGATCATCCGGGCGACCGCGGCGCGCTGGTGCGGGCGGGGAGTGAAGTTCGCGGCGAGCCCAGGCAGGGTGAGGTAGTCGCCGGCGTTCGTGTAGTCGCGCAGCACGATGCTGTTGAACCGCCGGTTGTACTCGGTCACAAGCTCGGCGGCGCGGGCGGGGTCTTCCCACACCCACTCTGCGAACCGCTCCTGCAGCAGGTCGGCCTTCTCCTGCGCCGCCGCCGTCTCGACCGGGTTCAGGATCCGCCTCACGCTCCCGTCGGCGTCTTTGATCTCGTCGTACACGAGCAGCGTCCGTTGCTCCATCACCGCCTGCGCGATGTCTGGCGCGGGCCGGCGTTCGGTGCCCCATTCCGAGGTGGATCGGAGGCTCTGTCGGCCGCCGCGGACCTCCCACATGCCCGGGAGTGCGTTCTCCACCCGGATATCGCGGGTGTGCAGCAGGTCGCGGAGGAAGGCCTCATGCACGGCGGCGCTGATCCACACGGCCCCGAGCCGGGCCGTGATGTCCTCCACGCCGATCGGTTCCGGCAACACCCGCGTGAGCGCGTCGACGTTCGCCTGGAATGCCGGGTCGGCCTGCGCGCGGGTTATCGCGGCGTCGAGCTTCACGCGCACGTCACCGGAGAGGTAGGCAGGCGCGTGGACGAGGTCGTCGGTGTCGGGGTCGGTGAACACGAGCCCCGTGAGGGCGGGGCGGGCGTCGCGTTCAGGAACGCCGAGGAGGTCGGCGATGAGCGTGAGGTCGATACCGCCCGTGCGGTCCAGGCTCACCGCGATCGCATCCGCCGGGGTCTCCACACCCTGGACCTCGGGGCGGGGTGCGACGACGCGGCGGGTGAGAATCGCGGCGGGCCGGGCGGTCTGGTCGGCGTCGTCGAACTGCTCCAAGGCGAACACGAGCGCCCCGAACGGGTCCGAGCGCAGCAGCCGCAGCGGGGTCGGTACGACTCTCGCTGAGGTGGGTTCGCCGGCCTCGTTGGTGCGGCCGGTGGGGCGCAGCCCGTACCGGTTCACCGGCCCGAATGTGCCGAGGTACTTCTGGTAGTCGCGGCGCAGCGCCGCCCGCGCGGTGTCGAGGTCGTCGGTGTCGTCAACGGTCGTGGCCTCCAACGCCAGCAGACTCGTCGCCCGGTCTCGGAGGCCGAGGAGCGCCCGCAGTTCGCGGGCGGCGGATTTTGGCACCGCGAACGGTACGAGCCCCGCCTCGGTCACCGTGCGTCTGGCGCGCTCAGCGCGG
>JAFDWM010000129.1 GCA_018268455.1 Actinomycetota bacterium
ATGGCGTGCGGCACCGGCAAGACATTCACTGCGCTCCGCCTCGCGGAACGGTGGACGAACGAGGTCGCGGGGGGTGCCGCAACAGTGCTGTTCATGGTGCCGTCGCTGGCACTGTTGCAGCAGTCTCTCGACGAATGGTCCCGCGAGCGTGATCCCGAGATGGGCTTCCGAGCATTCGCCGTCGGATCCGACACCAACATCGGGCGCCGAAAGAACGACGACCTCACCAGCGTGCTCATGGAGGATCTGGGCGCGCCAGCGACGACCAACGGCGCGTCCCTCGCGAAGATGCTCGGCGACGTCGATGAGGAGCACGACGGCCTCACTGTGGTGTTCTCCACGTACCAGTCGATTGACGCGGTCGCCGAGGCGCAACGTCTGCGCGGCGACACGTTCGACCTCGTCATCTGCGATGAAGCGCATCGAACGACGGGAGTCACGCTCGCCGACGAGTCCGAATCGCACTTCGTCAAGGTGCACGACAACGGCGTGATTCCGGCGAACGCCCGCGTGTACATGACGGCGACCCCTCGCATCTTCGCGCCTGAGGTCAAGAACGCGGCCTCGCAGAAGTCGGCCGAGCTGGTCTCGATGGATGACGAAGAGCTGTTCGGGCGCGTGTTGTACCGGATCGGCTTCGACGAAGCGGTCCGCAAGGGCCTGCTCACCGACTACAAGGTCGTCGTTCTGGGCATCAGTGAGGACGAGATCGTCGAGACACTGCAGCAGGAACTCGCTCACGAGGGGCGAGAGCTTGCGGTGACCGACGTCGCGAAGCTGATCGGGTGCTGGAACGCGCTTGCCAAGCGCAACGCGGGGGCGATCGCTGAAGGATTCGGTACCGACGCCGCGCCGATGCGCCGCGCGGTCGCCTTCGCTAAGGACATCAAGACCTCGGTCGGAGTCGCCAGTGACTTCACGGCACTGGTCGAGGGGCACCTCTCGAACATCGAGAACGATGATCCGACGGATGACCTGACCGTCGAGGCCGAGCATGTCGACGGCACCATGAACGCCACGCAGCGCGGAGCGCTTCTGGATTGGTTGAAGGCTGCTCCGGCGCACGACCAATACGGGCGGCCCGTTGCACGCGTTCTCACCAACGCGCGGTGCCTGAGCGAAGGCATCGATGTACCGAGCCTCGATGCGGTGTTGTTCCTCAGCCCGCGCAAGAGCCAGGTCGACGTCGTGCAGGCGGTTGGGCGAGTCATGCGTCGAGCCGAGGGCAAGCGGATCGGATACATCGTGCTTCCGATCGCAATCCCCGCCGGTGTCGCACCGGAGGATGCGCTGAACGACAACGAGCGCTACAAGGTGGTCTGGCAGGTGCTGCAAGCGCTGCGTGCCCATGACGAGCGACTTGATGCGGCGATCAATCAGGCAGCCTTCACCGGGCGTTTGCCCGAACAGGTAGTGATCGAACGAGTCAGCCTCGCGCCAGCGAAGAAGCCGGATCCTTCACCGTTCGGCACTCCGGTCGACCACGATGCTGACTCCGATAGCGGCACCGCCGGGGGAACGAGCGCGACGCCATCGCACCTGGCTCCGACGCTTCCGGGCCTGACAACGACGGCGGACGTCTGGAAGGACTCGGTCTACGCGAAGCTCGTCGCCAAGGTCGGCGACCGCCTGTACTGGGACGACTGGGCCGGCGACATCGCCGAGATCGCACAGAAGTTCATCGCGCTCATCACCGCACACGTGAATGCTCCGGAGAACGACCGCGCGCCGTTCGAGGCCTTCGTGAAGGCCCTGCGCGCCACGGTGAACCCCGACGTCACCGAGCCCGAGGCGATCGAGCTGCTCGCGCAGCACCTGATCACCAAGCCGGTCTTCGAGGCGATGTTCCCGGAGGGGTCGTTCACGCAGGACAATCCGGTGTCGACGGCGATGGAGCACGTGCTCGCGACGTTCCACGAGAACGCCGCGTTCGCACGCGAGAGCGAGCCGCTGGATGCCTTCTACTCGCGAGTCACCGATCGCATCCGCGGGCTCGACACGGTCAGTGCGAAGCAGCAGATGCTCGTCACGCTGTACGACAAGTTCTTCAGCAAGGCGTTCCCGCTCCTGGCGGATCGCATGGGCATCGTCTTCACGCCCGTTGAGGTGGTCGACTACATCCTGCGGTCGGCCGATGCCGTGTACTTCCAGCACTTCGGCAAGCGCCTGAGCGACGAGGGCGTCAACATCCTCGAGCCGTTCGTCGGCACAGGCACGTTCATGACCCGCCTGATGCAGACCGGGCTGATCAAGCCCGAGGATCTTACGCGCAAGTACACGCAGGAGCTGTTCGCGAACGAGATCGTGCTGCTGAGTTACTACATCGCCGCGGTCAACATCGAGAGTGTCTACCGGGAGCTGTGCGCGGAGCACGGGATCGAGCCCGTGGACGGTGGGTTTGCGGGGATTTCGCTGACCGACACGTTCGCGATGGACGAGCGCGACAGCCAGCTGGCGGGTGGAGTGTTCCCGGAGAACACCGCGCGACTCGAGAAGCAGCGCGCGGCGAAGGTCGACGTGATCGTGATGAACCCGCCGTACCGGGCGGGGCAGGCGAGTGCGAACGATAGTGCCCAGAATGCGAAGTACACGAAGGCGGATGCGCGCATCGCTGAGACCTACGCGAGGCGATCCGCGGCATCGAACAAGAACGGGCTTTACGACTCTTACTATCGTGCGCTCCGTTGGGCGACGGATCGGCTCGGGGATGCCGGCGTGATCGCGTTCGTCTCGAACTCGGGTTTCATCGACGGCGCGACCGCTGACGGAGTTCGCCTGAGTTGGGGTGATGAGTTCAGCGACGTTGTCGTGTTTAATCTGCGGGGCAATGCTCGTCACATGGGCGAGACCCGCCGCAGGGAGGCCGGGAACGTATTCGGCGACGGTACTCAGACGGGCGTCGCTGTCACTGTCCTAGTGAAGGACATCGAACAGGACGGGCCAGCACGCGTGCACTATGCAGATGTCGGAGACTATCTGAGTCGCGAGGAGAAGCTGGATCGGGTTCGGGCGGATGCGTCGATTGACGGAACCAGTTTTGAGATGGTCACTCCAAACGAAGCGGGAGACTGGATCAATCAGAGAGATGACCGTTTTGCGACTTGGCAGGCTCTCGGAGTCAAGACGACGAAGGGTCAACTCGAGACGGTCGGAGTGTTTCGCGACTTCTCCAACGGAGTGAAAACGAATCGGGACGCATGGGTGTTCAATTTCTCCGGCGCGGTACTTCAGAACAGCGTTGGAGTCCATGTCGATCACCTGAATTCCGAGCGTGTGCGGGTGTGGGCAGCTCTCAACGCCGGTGATGCTCGCGCGCCCGAGCAAGTTCTGATTCGAGATTCGTCTAAGGGGACCTGGTCGGCTTCGAACATCGCCGACCTGAAAAGGAATCGTGAAACGGCAGTAGACACAACCGGGTATCGAACTGCGCTGTATCGCCCGTTCATGCGGCAACATGTCTATCTCGACAGCGCAGCGAAGCTCACCGAAAGGCTGTATCAAATACCGAAAATCTGGCCGTCTAGCGAGACTGCCAACATCGCAATTAGCATCGATGCAGGTAGCGGCACCCCGTTTGTCGTTGAACAGACTCCCGATCTTCACGTGAACGGCGATGCCCAAGTGTTCCCCCGCTACACCTGGGAGCCAGCATCCGCCCCCGATGGCGCACTAAACCTCGATGCACTCGCGGCATCCGACTCGGACGAAATCGTCGACGGTTACCGCCGCGTCGACAACATCACCGAC
>JAFDWM010000012.1 GCA_018268455.1 Actinomycetota bacterium
AACTCGTCCGAGTAATGCTTGCGGACCATGATGACGATCATCTCGCTTCCCCGGCCAGAGACCGGAATCAACGTGTCCAAGAACAAGGGTCAAGGCCCCGGCGAGGCAAAGCAAACGTGGCCGACTCGGCCTAGTCCTACAGCCTTCGGGCTCTTCTCACGATCAACATCCGCCTTCACATAGTCCGCGTCGGCAGGACCAGTGACTGTGGAGAAGAGCCATGACGATCATCGACGCGGACCACACCGCGATAGACAGCCTCGTAGCGCCAACGCCGTTCCCCGGGTCGTTCGCCGTCTCGTACCTGCGGGTCTCAACGAAGGAGCAGGCTGAAAAGGGCGGCCAGGCGGAGGGGTTCTCGATCCCAGCGCAGCGCGAGGCGAACCAGCGCAAGGCCGAACAACTCGGCGCAACGATCATCGAGGAGTTCGTCGACGCGGGCGAATCCGCACGCAAGGCCGATCGGCCCGAACTGATGCGGATGATCCAGTACGTCGCCAAGCACAAGACGACCTACTGCATCGTCCACAAGGTCGACCGGCTCGCCCGCAACCGTGCCGACGACGTGACCATCCACCTCGCGCTCAAGGACGCCGGAGTCACGCTGGTATCGGCCACGGAGAACATCGACGAGACCCCATCGGGGATGCTGCTGCACGGCATCATGTCCTCGATTGCCGAGTTTTACTCCCGCAACCTCGCCACCGAGGTCGTCAAGGGCCTGTCGCAGAAGGCCGCGCAAGGCGGCACCGTGACGAAGGCACCCATCGGCTACCGCAACGTCGGCGTGCGCGACGAGTTCGGGCGCGAGGTACGCACCGTCGAGATCGACGACGAACGGGCGCGGCTGATCAGGTGGGCCTTCCAGGTGTTCGCCTCCGGCGACTGGACCACGAGCCAACTCCATCAGGAGTTGGTGGCGCGTGGGCTGACCACCGCCGCGACACCGCGACGGCCAGCTCGGCCCATCGCCAAGTCGTCCGTGCACCGGATGCTGACAAACCCGTACTACAAGGGCAGCGTCCGCTACCAAGGCGTCACCTACGCCGGAGCGCACGAGGCGATCGTCCCGAACGAGGTGTGGGACCAGGTGCAGACCGTGCTCGGTACCCACCGCTCGGCCGCGGACGCGACTCAGGTGCACGAGCACTACTTGAAAGGCACGGTGTTCTGCGGGCAGTGCGGCTCGCGCCTGATCGTGTGCAACGCGAAGAGCAGCCAAGGCAAGATCTACCCCTACTTCGTGTGCGCGAGCCGGCACGGCGGTCGAGGCAATTGCACCCGACAGGCGATGCTGATCGAGCAGGTTGAACGACTCATCGAGTGCTTCTACGCCAAGGTGCAGATCGACCCTGAGACGATCGCGGCGGTCTCGGCGATGATTCATGCCCGGTTCGACGAGATGATGGCGGAAGGAGCGGCCGAACTCGCCGACCTTGCGTCCCGGAGGACCCAGCTCGAAGGCGAGCAACAGAAACTGCTCCAGGCTCACTATGCAGGGGCGATCCCACTCGACCTGCTCAAGCGAGAACAGGACCGGATCACCGCGTCGCTGGAGACCATCGAGTACCGGATCACCGCGCATCACGGCCACTACGCCGACGCGAGAGAGAACCTCGACGACTCACTGAAACTGCTCTCCAATGCCGCCGACATTTACGAGCACGCCGACGATGCGAACCGTCGGCTCCTCAACCAGGCGCTGTTCAAGACGATCTATATCGACGAGGACAACGACGTGCGGGTCGGCTACCGCAACCCGTACGACGGGCTGAGCATCCCCGGCCTCCATGCCGACGCGCTGAGTTGGGCCGCCGAGGCAAAGAAAATGGGCCAGGCTGACCCCGCGACCAAGGGCGGACCCTTGGTCGCGAGTTCAAACCTGACCCGTTTGGGGTGGCTAACGGGGCTTGAACCCGCGACCCCCGCGACCACAACGCGGTGCTCTACCAACTGAGCTATAGCCACCATGTGCCTGCCTGAGCGGGCAACCTGACCAGTGTATTACAGGTTCGAGGCGAACTCTGACACGACGGCGTCCGACGTCGCCTGCGCTTCGTCACTGGTCGGTCCAGGGCGGTCGACGAACACGGCGCGGCGGTAGTACTCGAGCTCGCGGATCGACTCGAGGATGTCCGCAAGCGCGCGGTGCCCGCCGTCCTTGGCGGGGGCGTGGAAGAACACCCGCGGGTACCAGCGCCGGGACAGCTCCTTGATGCTGGAGACGTCGACGTTGCGGTAGTGCAGGTACCGGTCGACGTCCGGCATGTACTTCGCAAGGAATGAGCGGTCGGTGCCGATCGTGTTGCCGGCCAGCGGTGCCTTGCGCTCCTGCGGCACGAAGCGGCGGATGTACGCGAGAGTCTGCTCCTGAGCCTCTTCGAGGCTCAGGCCACCGGGGATCTCCTCGAACAGCCCCGACGTACGGTGCATGTTCGTGACGAAGTCGTTCATCTGATCCAGCGCGCGATCGCTCGCCTTGATCACGACCTGGAAGCCCGGATCGACGATCCGCAGCTCGAAATCAGTGATGACGACGGCGATCTCGACGAGCTCATCGACCTCGAGATCGAGCCCCGTCATCTCGCAGTCGATCCAGACCAGGCGATCATTCTCGGAGGAGGAAACCATGCCGACATCCTACTGAGCGGCGCCGACGCGCTAGCCTTGTGGAGCGCCTCCGTAGCTCAGCGGAAGAGCAGCGGCCTTCTAATCCGCTGGTCGCAGGTTCGAATCCTGCCGGGGGCACCGTGCGGTGTCCGCGGATCAGGACGCGCGTGCCGGCCTGACACGTGTCGCGATGACGTCGACGATCAGCCAACGCACGGCGGCCGCGGTGGTGAGCGTCCAGACGATGGAACCCAGCACGTCGGTCGGGAAGTGCAGTCCGTCGCTCACCACAGCGAGACCGACCAGCGCGGTCGCGATGACGCCGAGCACGATCGGCAGCCACGCGAGACGCGTGTCGCGAAGCAGGAACCAGAACGCGATGGCGAGCGCGACGATATAGGCCGTGTGGCCGCTCGGGAAGGAGCCGTCCGTCTGCAGCGGCGAGAAAGGGTGCGCGAGCAGCGCCGCGTCGGGACGGGGCCGGTCGACCAGGATCTTCACCGCGGCCACCGGGAGCCATGTGAATGCGACAGTGAGACCGAAAAGGATCGCGGTGCGCAGCGAACGGGACACGGCCCACACCGCGGCGGCGATGACGAGCGTGATCGCGACCGCGGGGAGAGGCTCGATGCTGCGGTAGACGACCGAGCCGAACGCGCCCCAGAGACCGGTGTGCGCCTCGTTGAGCGCGACTACGAGGGGCTGGTCGGCCTGCGTCGCGCGCATCGCGAAGCCGAGCGCGATGACGACCACGGCTCCCGCGACGGCGACCAGCACGGCGGTGAGCGGTCGCCCGGTGGGTCGATCGATGCCGCGGAGGATGCGGGGACGTTCGCTGATGGCCTCGCTCAAGATCGGATCCTCATCCCTGATCGACCCCGCTCCGACGGCGGGAGGACGCACGACGGCGCCAGTGATCCATGCTGACCCAGCGCGTCTAAGGATTGGCCAAGAAATCCCGCGAGGCGGGCGGGTGCTCAGAAGCGCAGGGCGGCGACGGCGTCGTCCGCGCTCCAGAACTCTCCGACGATGCGGAAGACACCGGAAGGCAGATGCAGGCGCTCGGCGCGATATCGCACCCCCAGCTCGTGCGGGACGAGCCGCAGGTGGCCGCGGACCGCACCGGCGGCATCCCGCACACGCCAGAGACGCTCGCCGGCCGGGATCAGCGTCTCCGTTGCACGGCGCAGCGCAGGTGCGGCCCAGTGCAGCTCAGGTGCGGAAGAGATGTACGTGGTCATGGTGCCTCCTTCTTCCTTCGAACATAAGGACGGCCTCGGACATTCGACACGGACGCGTCATCCGCCAGCCCACGGAATCCCTACACTTTTCTGGTGACCCTGACTGTGTGGCTCTCGCTGGTCGTCGCGTGCGTCGTGATCAGCCTCACCCCCGGCGCCGGCGCGATCAACACGATGACCAACTCGCTGAACGAGGGATGGCGGCGCTCCATCTGGGGCATCATCGGCCAGCAGCTCGCCCTCGTCGTGCATGTCGCGATCGTCGCCGCCGGCGTGGGCCTGCTGGTCTCACGCCTGCCGTGGCTGTTCGAGACCGTGCGCTACCTGGGCGCGGCATACCTCGTCTTCCTTGGCCTGCGCCTCATGCTCTCGCGCGTTCCCGATGCCGTCGACGAGGAGCTGCAGCGGTCGCCGGAGGGCCATTGGCCCATGCTCCGCCGCGGCTTCTGGGTGAATCTGCTCAACCCGAAGGCCATCGTCTTCTTCCTCGCGTTCGTCCCGCAGTTCATCCGGCTCGACCGGGATCCGTGGCCGCAGTACCTCATCCTCATCGGCACCACCATCACGATCGACGTGATCGTGATGTGGTTCGTCTTCGCGGCCAGCGCGCAGACGTTCCGCCGTCTCACCACGAGCCGCCAGGGACAGCGGATCCTCAACCTCGTGTTCGGAGCTCTCTTCATCTGCGTGGCAGCACTGCTGCTCTTCATCCACTGAGCCCTTCGTCCTGCACAGCTCGGTTCCCTCGCCGGTTCCGCACGGGTTGCGCGCGCAGTGCCCCACGCCGCCCGCGGTCGCGACACGCTCGGTGCAGGAGCGGGGCCGACCGGACCCGCGAGGAGCAGAGGAGAGCACTCATGGCCGACACCATCACCATCGTGGGCAACGTGGCGACGGATCCGGAGCGCGGCAGCACCGCGACCGGGATCCCGACGCTGAGCTTCCGCATGGCCACCAACCACCGCCGGTTCGACCCGAACACCGGCACGTATGTCGACGCCGGCACCAACTGGTTCGAGATCAAGGTGTACCGGGGCCTCGCGGAGAACGCGGGGGCATCGTTGCGCAAGGGCGACCCGCTCATCGTCACCGGCCGGCTGAAGCTGCGCGAGTGGGAGGGCAAAGACGGCAGGCACGGGCTGGCCGTCGAGGTCGAGGCCGAGAACATCGGTCACGACCTGCGCTGGGGGCGCACCGTGTACAGCCGCATGTCGCGTCAATCCGCATCGCCCTCGACCGCGCCCGCGCCCGCGGCCGACGCCGGATCGCCGGGGCCCGGCGGCGACGAGCTCGCGGCGGTGGGCGCCGGATCCTCGGCGTCGGCGGACGCGTGGGCGGCGCCGGGGACGCAGGTGCCGTTCTGAGCCCAGGCTGCACCAGGAGGGGCGATCGGACGCCGCCTAGACTCGGAGCGTGCGCGCATCCGGGCTTCGAGACCGTCGCGGCTGCGCGGTGCGCCGGCTGGGCGTCCTCGGCGTGACCATGATGCTCGCGACCAGCGGTTGCGCCTTCCACGCGGCCGATCTGCGCGCAACCACGACCACGACCCCGACCGCCCCGGCGCCGAGCGCGCACGCCTCGGGATCGGCCGAAGCCACAGCCACAGCCACAGCCACGGCCACGGCCACGGCCACGGCCACGGCCGGGCTGTACCCCGACGGCTCGGCGCAGGAGAACCTGCCGCTGTTCTCGGCCGTCGTCGCGCAGGTATGGGCGGAGGGGCAGCGTGCGTCGAGCCGTGCCTATGTCGACGCGCTGGCGGCGGCGGGATTCTCCCGCGACGACATGCAGATGACGGCCGATGAGACGACCGTGGGAAACCCGGCTGAGAGCATCCAGTTCTCGGTGCGGTGGCATGACGGGCAGTGCCTGATCGGGCAGGTCGGACCGTCCACAGGGGAGCCCGTCACGGGGATCTTCGACCCGGTCGACGGCGGACGCTGCCTGATCGGCACGACCGTGTCGATCGCGCCGTAGAGCGGCCCGCACGGGCGCGAGCCTCCAGAACGCCGGCGCCCGCGCCGCGCCGCCCGCACGGGTAGGCTGGAGTGTCGATCCCGTGGCCGAGAGCCCGGACCGACCCGCAGCCGTTCGCAACCGTCGTCGTCACGACAGAAGGAGCGCCCTCGTGGCCGAATACATCTACTCCATGGTCCGCGCCCGCAAGGCGGTCGGCGACAAGCTGATCCTCGACGATGTCACCATGGCGTTCCTGCCCGGGGCGAAGATCGGGATGGTCGGCCCCAACGGCGCCGGAAAGTCGACGATCCTGAAGATCATGGCCGGCCTGGACACGCCCTCGAACGGCGAAGCCAAGCTCACCCCCGGCTTCAGCGTCGGGATCCTCATGCAGGAGCCCGAGCTCGACGAGACCAAGACGGTGCTCGAGAACATCCAGGAAGGCGTCGCGATCAAGGCGAAGGTCGACCGGTTCAACGAGATCTCCGCGCAGATGGCCGACCCCGACGCCGATTTCGACACGCTCCTCGCCGAGATGGGCGTGCTGCAGGAGGAGATCGATGCCGCCGACGGCTGGGATCTCGACTCGCAGCTCGAGCAGGCGATGGATGCGCTGCGCACACCGCCCGGCGATGAGCCGGTCACCAACCTGTCCGGCGGCGAGAAGCGTCGCGTCGCGCTGGCGAAGCTGTTGCTGCAGAAGCCCGATCTGCTGCTCCTCGATGAGCCGACCAACCACCTCGACGCCGAGAGCGTGCTGTGGCTGGAGAAGCACCTGCAGGCCTACAAGGGCGCGGTGATCGCGATCACCCACGACCGGTACTTCCTCGACAACATGGCCGAGTGGATCGCCGAGGTCGACCGCGGCCGGCTGATCGGCTACGAGGGCAACTACTCCACCTACCTGGAGAAGAAGGCCGAGCGCCTCGACATCCAGGGCAAGAAGGACGCGAAGCTCGCCAAGCGCCTCAAGGACGAGCTCGAGTGGGTGCGCTCGAGCGCCAAGGGTCGCCAGACCAAGTCGAAGGCCCGTCTTGCCCGCTACGAGGAGATGGCAGCCGAGGCGGAGCGGACTCGCAAGCTCGACTTCGAGGAGATCCAGATCCCCGCAGGTCCGCGCCTGGGCAGCGTCGTGATCGAGGCCAAGAACCTGCAGAAGGGCTTCGGCGACCGCTCGCTCATCGACGGACTCAGCTTCAGCCTGCCGCCGAACGGCATCGTCGGCGTGATCGGGCCGAACGGCGTCGGCAAGACGACGCTGTTCAAGACGATCGTCGGTCTCGAGCCGCTCGACGGCGGCGAGCTGAAGGTCGGCGAGACCGTGAAGATCAGCTATGTCGACCAGTCGCGCGCCAACATCGACCCCGACAAGACGCTGTGGGAGGTCGTCTCGGACGGCCTGGACATCATGATGGTCGGCAAGACCGAGATCCCGTCCCGCGCGTACGTCTCCAAGTTCGGCTTCAAGGGCCCGGACCAGCAGAAGAAGGCCGGGGTGCTCTCCGGCGGTGAGCGCAACCGTCTGAACCTGGCGCTCACGCTCAAGGAGGGCGGCAACCTGCTGCTGCTCGACGAGCCGACCAACGACCTCGACGTCGAGACGCTCGGATCGCTCGAGAACGCCCTGCTCGAGTTCCCCGGCTGCGCGGTGGTCATCACCCACGATCGCTGGTTCCTCGACCGGATCGCCACGCACATCCTCGCCTACGAGGGAACCGACGAGAACCCCGACCAGTGGTACTGGTTCGAGGGCAACTTCGAGTCCTACGAGGCCAACAAGATCGAGCGCCTCGGCGCCGACGCGGCCAATCCGCACCGCTCCACGCACCGCCGGCTGACGCGTGACTGAGATCGGCGGCGCGGACGCTTCCGCCGCGGCGACGGCGGAGGCCGTCGCCGCGGGAGAGCGCCTGCACATCCCGATCCAGCTGCGCTGGGGCGACCTGGACGCGTTCAACCACGTCAACAACACCTCGATGCTGAAGCTGCTCGAGGAGGCGCGGGTGCGCGCTTTCTGGCGTCCGGGCGAGGGCGAGCACGGACCCAGCACGGCCGTGCTCGACTCCGGACTGGACGCGGGAGTGCTGACGCTCGTCGCACGCCAGGAGATCGAGTACTTCGCGCCGGTGCCGTATCAGCGCCACCCGCTCGAGGTGCAGATGTGGTTCGGAAAGGTCGGTGGGTCCAGCGTCGAGGTCTGCTACGAGGTGTTCAACGATCCGTCGTTCGAGGAGCGCGTGGTCTACGCGCGGTCGACGGCCGTGATCGTGCTCGTGAACGCCGAGACCGGACGCCCGACCCGGATCAGCCCGGAGATGCGCACCGCATGGGCGCCGTACTTCGGCGCGCCGATCAGCTACGCACACCGCTGAGAGGCGACGATCAGGGCGACGGCACCCGGATCGTGATCTCCTGCGCCACGCTGGCGACCAGGTCTCCGTCGCGGGTGTAGATCCGGCCGTGCGCCAGTCCGCGCCCGCCGCGCGCGTTCGGCGAATCCTGCACGTAGAGGAGCCAGTCGTCCACCCGCCCGGGGCGATGCCACCACATCGCGTGGTCGAGGCTCGCGACCTTCAACCCCGGCGTCGCCCAGCTCAGCCCGTGCGCGCGCAGGATCGACTCCTGGATCGACATGTCGCTGAGATAGGCGAGCGCGGCGCGGTGCAGCGCCGGTGAGTCGGGGAACGGGGCGCGCAGGCGCATCCACACCGCCTGGCGCGCCGCGGGGGCAACGTCGTTCGTCGCATACAGCGGGCCCTCGACGTGCCGCATGTCGACCGGACGATCGGTCAGCATCCGCTTGGACAGCGGATGGATGCCGGCGGAGATCTCCTCATCGGGGCGGAGCGATTCCGGATCCGGAATGCTCTCCGGCATCGGCTCGGCATGATCGATCCCCGGGTTCTCGTCCTGGAATGACGCGATCATCGAGAAGATCGGCACGCCGTTCTGGTACGCCTGTGCGCGCCGTGTCGAGAAGGACCGGCCGTCGTGGATCCGGTCGACGGCGATCGTGAGTCCCTGCGTGGCGTCTCCCGGGCGCAGGAAGTACCCGTGCATCGAGTGCGGCACGCGGCCCTCCGGCAGCGTCCTCTCGGAGGCGATGATCGATTGCCCGAGCACCTGACCGCCGTAGATGCGACCGGTCGGCATCGGGTGCGAGGAGCCGGTGAAGATGTCTTCCGTGGTGCGTGCATCACTGGATCCGAGGTCCAGGATCCGCCGCAGCATCTCGACAGAGCGCCGGGCATCCTCATCCGATGTCATGGGGTCCTCTCCGCCGCGTCACGGGGCGGTCCGGCCGCGGCCCGATTGCTAGTTTAGAGGGCGTGCCCACGCCCCTGATCCTCGCCGATGCCGACACCGCCCGCGACGCGCTCACCTTCGTCTCCCGGGCCGCGCGTGCCGGCAGCGAGGGAGTCCGGCTGCAGGCCGAGGCCGGTGTGCTCGCGATGACCGCCGCCGCGCTCGCCCCGCAGACACTGTTCGATTCGACGCCGACCATCCTTGCGATGCGGATCGTGCGCGCCGACCCCGAGCTGCGCTGCGACATCGTCATCGACGAGCTCGCGGAGACCGAGGACCCCCGTGCGCTCGCTCTTCCGGACACCGGGCGCAGTCCGTCCTGGGCGGGTGTCGCACCTCCGCGCGGAGGATGGGCGCCGGCCGGCTCGCTCGGATCCGACGTCATCGCGCTCCGCGCACAGTGGGGGATCTCCGCCGTCGCACACGGGTCGCCGGAAGGATCGGGGGAGGAGGCCGTGCGCACCCTGCGCGCCGCGATCTGGGGCGAACCCGACGAGGACCTGCGCGGACTCCCGCGCGGCATCGCCTTCGCCGCGCATGCGTTCGGCTTCGTCTCCGGGGCGGAGCAGGTGCCGATCACCACGTCCGGCCGATGGACCCGTCTCGCGTTCTCCCGCGGCCACGTGCTCAGCCGCGGTCCCGCCGCGGTGGGGCTGACTCCGGTGCGCGCGACCGGCACCGCGGGCTGATCCGACGGCTCCTCGACGACGGGTTCAGACCGCCTGTGCTGCTGCCCGGCCTGCATGGCGACCGGAGAACAGGCAGCCGCCGAGGAACGTGCCCTCGAGCGCCCGGTAGCCGTGCATGCCGCCGCCGCCGAAGCCGCTGGCCTCGCCGGCGGCGAACAGCCCGGGCACGGCCGACCCCGAGGCGTCGAGAGCCCTGGCGTCCAGATCGGTCTCGACGCCACCCAGCGACTTGCGGGTGAGCACGCGCAGCCGTACGGCGATGAGCGGGCCCGCGGACGGATCCTGCAGCCGATGCGGCGTCGCGGTGCGCATCAGCCGGTCGCCGCGGTAGGCGCGGGCGGCGCGCAGCATCGCGATCTGCGAATCCTTGGTGAAGTCGTTGTCCATCTCACGGTCGCGGGCGACGACCTCCTCGCGCACGCGATCGGGATCCAGCAGGTCGCCGCCGGGCAGCTCCGTCATGCGCGCGATCAGGGCGCCGAGGTGGTCGGCGACGACGAAGTCCTCGCCGCGGTCCAGGAACGCCTGCACCGGATCCGTCGGGCCCTTCGCAAGCCGGGAGCGCAGCAGCAACGGCACGTCCTTGCCCGTGAGATCGGGGTTCTGCTCGCTGCCGGAGAGCGCGAACTCCTTCTCCACGATCCGCCGGGTGGTGACGAACCACGAGTGGTCGTGGCCGGTCGTGCGCAGATGAGCCAGAGTGCCGAGCGTGTCGAAACCGGGATACAGCGGCACGGGGAGCCGGCGTCCGGTGGCATCGAGCCAGAGCGACGACGGCCCTGGCAGGATCCGGATCCCGTGACCGGGCCACACCGGATCCCAGTTTCCGATGCCCTCCACGTAGTGCCACATGCGGTCGCCGTTGATCAGCCGGGCGCCCGCGGCGGACGCGACCGGCTGCATGGATCCGTCGACGTACGCCGGCACGCCCGTGAGGAGCTCCGTCGGCGGGGTGCCGAGCCGTTGCGGCCACGCGGCGCGCACCAGGTCGTGATTGCCGCCGATGCCGCCGGAGCTCACGACGGTGGCACCGGAGGCGATCTCGAAGGATCCGATCGCCTCGCGTCCGCTCGGCTCGCCGCGCTTCGCGGCGGAGGATCCGAGCACCTCGCCCGACGCACCCGTGACGATGCCGTCACGCGTGATCAGGGCAGTGACGCGGTGCCGGGGGAGCACCACCAGGCGGCCGCTGCGCTCGGCATCCTCGACGGCCGCCTGGAACGGGGCGACGATGCCGGGCCCGGTACCCCAGGTGATGTGGAAGCGGGGGACCGAGTTGCCCGGCCCCATTGCGCCGTATCCGCCGCGTTCGGCCCAGCCGACCACCGGGAACAGCCCGACGCCGCGCCCGCGCAGCCAGGAGCGCTTCTCGCCGGCGGCGAACTGCAGATACGCCTCGGCCCAGCGACGGGGCCAGGAGTCCTCGTCACGGTCGAACCCCGCCGTGCCGAACCAGTCCTGCCGGGCGAGTTCGAGCGAGTCGCGGATCCCCATCCGGCGCTGCTCGGGGGAATCGATGAGGAACAGGCCGCCGAAGGACCACCAGGCCTGGCCGCCCAGGTTGGTGCGGGGCTCCTGATCGACGATCACCACCCGCTTGCCTGCGGCGGCCGCCTCTGCGGCGGCGACGAGGCCGGAGAGGCCCCATCCGATGATGAGGACGTCGGTGGTGTGCGTGCTGGTCTTCGCGGTCATGAGATCTCCGTCGAACTCTCGGCTCCTGAAGGGCGGCGGCTACAGGGCCGGCCGGCCCTGGGCGTTCGGGCCGATGCCGCTCGGCTCGAACGTGTTCACCATGGCATGTGCGGCCCGCTCCAGGTAGTCCCAGAGCGTGGCCTCGTGGATCGGCGCGAGCTGCGCATCATCGACGGCCGTGCGCATGCAGTGCAGCCACCGATCGCGGGCGTCCGGATCGATGTGGAACGGCACATGCCGCATCCGCAGGCGCGGGTGACCGCGCTGCTCGCCGTACGTCGTCGGCCCGCCCCAGTACTGCTCGAGGAACATCCGCAGGCGGTCGGCGGCCGGGCCCAGATCCTCCTCCGGGTACATGGGCTTGAGCACCTCGTCGAGTGCGACCTCGCGGTAGAAGACCTCGACGAGTCGCTGGAACATGGCATGACCGCCGACCTGCTCGTAGAAGGAACTCGGGTCGGTCATCTCTCGTCTCCTGGGTTCGGCGGGTTCTGCGCGTCCGGTGAGGCCGGCGGATCCGCGGCGGGCGGCAGCGGCAGGCTCTGCGGGGCGGACGGCGGGGTCTTCGGGGGCGCGGCCGGGGCCTTCGGCGTCGCGGGCTTCTTCGGCGCCGGGGGCCTGGTCACCGCCGGTTCTGTGGCCGCGGGCTTGGCGACCTCGGTCTTCTTCTTGCGCCAGAACCCGCGGTCGGGCGGCGTCGGGTTGACCGGCGTCGGCCGGGTGCGCGGAGGGTTGGCGCCGTGCACGCGGCGGGCGCCCTCGAAACCGGTGAGATGCACGGCGGCGAGGCTCGGCACGGCGAGATCCATGTCCCGCATGGCGTCGCGCAGCCGCACACGCAGCTCCTGCGACACGTCATCCATCGCGTTCGCACGGGTCTTCATCACGACTCGGATCACGAGCGCCTCGCCGGTCACCGATTCCAGACCCCAGATCTCCGGTTTCTCGATGATGCGGGTGCGCCACTTCGGATCCTTCGCGAGCGCCTGCGCGGTCGCGAGCATCTTCTCCTCGACCACGGCCACATCGACGTCTGCCGGGGCGCCGAGATCGACCACGGCCCTCGCCCAGCCCTGGGACAGGTTGCCGATGCGGGCCAGCTCGCCGTTGCGCACGTACCAGAGCGTGCCGTTCACATCACGCACCTGGGTGATCCGCACGCTGACGTATTCGACGACGCCGGTGGCCAGGCCGAGGTCGACGACGTCGCCGATGCCGATCTGATCCTCGGCGACGATGAACATGCCGTTGAGCACGTCGCGGACGATGTTCTGCGCGCCGAAGCCGAGGCCCGCGCCGACCGCCGCCGTGAGCAGGGTGAGTGAGCCCAGCAGCGTGCTGTCCACGACGTTCACGGTCAGCACGATCGCGACCACGACCAGGATCACGTTCACGATGTTCTGCAGGATCGTGCCCAGCGTCCTGGTGCGCTGCACGAGGCGCATGTCGGAGAGCGGAGAGCGCTCCAGCGCCCTGGTGTCGGTGACCTCGGCCTTCGACTTCGCGCCGGCCACGATCCGCCGCACGATGCGCCGGATGACGAAGCGCAGCAGGTACGCGATGAACGCGCACGCGATGATGATGAGGACGATCCTCACCAGCTTGTCGCCCATGGCCAGGAGCGCGCCGGGCAGACCGGCCCACCAGTTCCCGAACTCGGTCGCCGGATCCGCGAGGTGCACGATGTTCATCGCCTCCGATCCTATGGCCGACGCCCTGGGCGGGGTCTGAGCCGGACGCCTGTCTCGACAGGCCGATCACCCGTCACAGGGGCTGTCAGGCCCGTTCGAGGTCTGCGCTCTCCGCGTCGCGGGCCTGCGCGGCCAGTGCGCGCTCCACGTCGGCGAGGTTCTCGAACACCAGGCGGCGCAGTGCGGGTGCCGCGTCCTGGTGGGCGGACAGCCAGTCGCGGGTCGCGGTGCGCAGTTCGACGTTCGCGAGCGCCTTCGGGTAGAGCCCCACGATGAGGTAGTTCGCGACCTGGAAGGTGCGGGTGTCCCACAGGGACAGGAGGCTCTCGAAGTAGCGCGGGACGAATGGCTCGAGCAGGGCGGCGCCGGCCGGGTGCGTGAACCCGAGCGCAGCGGCGCGCACGATCGTGTTCGAGAGCTCGTCGCTGTCGACCAGTGCGGCCCAGGCGGCCTGCTTGGCCTCCGGCGTGGGCAGTGCGGCGCGCGCCTGCGCGGCGAATTCGGCGCCCTTCGCGGTGTTGTCGGCCTGCAGGGCGGTCTCGATCCCGGCGTCGTCGATCGCGCCGACCGTGGCGAGGCCGACCAGCAGCTGCCAGCCGAGGTCGGTGTCGATCTCGAGACCGTCGAGCACCAGGTCGCCGTCGCGCAGGCGGCGGACGAGTTCGGCGTGCTCCGCAGTGGTGAGGGAGTTGGCGAACGCCGTCACGAACTGCAGCTGGCTGTCGGATCCGGCGGCCGCCCCCTGGGCGAGCGCCCACAGGCCGTCGGCGACGCGGGTGCGCGCCGCGGCGCGGTTCTGCGGCGTGACGTACAGTGCGGCTGCGGTCTGCAGCTGGCCGAGTGTGGTGCGCACGGTGGTCGACTCGGTCTCGCGGCCGATGTTGCCGAGCACCAGGTCGATGTAGTCGCTCGCGGCGCTCTCCGCGTCGCGGGTCTGGTCCCATGCGGCGCCCCAGACGAGGGAACGGGCCAGCGGGTCGCTGATGTCGGCGAGGTGCGCGACCGCGGTCGCCAGCGAGCGCTCGTCGAGACGGATCTTCGCGTAGGCGAGGTCCTCGTCGTTGAGAAGCACCAGGTCGGGGCGCTTCAGCCCCTGCAGCTGCGGCAGGTCGGTGCGATCGCCGTCGATGTCGACCTCGACGCGGTGCGTGCGCACCAGCGCGCCCGACTCATCGAGGTTGTAGAAGCCGATGCCGAGGCGGTGCGGGCGGATCGTCGGATAGTCGGCCGGTGCCGTCTGGGTCACGGCGAAACGGGTGATGGTGCCGTCGGCGGATTCCGCGACGACGGGCGCGAGCGTGTTCACGCCCGCGGTCTCGAGCCACTTCTTCGACCACGCGGTGAGGTCGCGGCCACTCGTCCTCTCCAGCTCCACGAGCAGGTCACTGAGCTCGGTGTTCTGCCACGAGTGCTTCTTGAAGTACTCGGAGACGCCCGCGAAGAACGCCTCGATGCCCACCCAGGCGGCGAGCTGCTTGAGGACGGATCCGCCCTTCGCGTAGGTGATGCCGTCGAAGTTCACCTGCACGTCGTCGAGGTCGTTGATCTCGGCGACGACGGGATGGGTGGACGGGAGCTGATCCTGCCGGTACGCCCAGGTCTTCTCCATCGCATTGAAAGTCGTCCAGGCCTCGGTCCACTCGGTGGCCTCGGCGGTGGCGATCGTCGATGCCCACTCGGCGAACGACTCGTTCAGCCACAGGTCGTTCCACCACTTCATCGTGACGAGGTCGCCGAACCACATGTGCGCGAGCTCATGCAGGATCGTGACGACGCGGCGCTCCTTGACGGCGTCGGTGACCTTGCTGCGGAACACGTACGTCTCGGTGAAGGTCACCGCGCCCGCGTTCTCCATCGCACCCGCGTTGAACTCCGGCACGAAGAGCTGGTCGTACTTGGCGAACGGATACGGGACGCCGAACTTCTCCTCGTAGTAGGCGAAACCCTCGCGGGTCTTGTCGAAGATGTAGTCGGCGTCGAGGAACTCCCAGAGGCTCCTTCGGCCGTACACGCCGAGCGGGATGACCCGGCCCGAGGCGCTGGTGAGCTCCGAGAACGTCTGCTCGTACGGGCCGGCGATGATCGCGGTGATGTACGACGAGATGCGCGGAGTGGGCTCGAAGCCCCATGTCGCGACGTCGCCCGGCTCGCCCGTGCTGGATCCGTTCGACACGTCGTGCCGGATCGGCTCAGGGGTCGGCGAGTTGGAGACGACCTTCCACGCGGCGGGCGCGGTGATCGTGAACTGGAACGTGGCCTTGAGATCGGGCTGCTCGAAGACCGCGAACACGCGTCGGGAGTCGGGGACCTCGAACTGCGAGTAGAGATAGACCTCGCCGTCGACGGGGTCCACGAACCGGTGCAGGCCCTCGCCGGTGTTGGTGTACTCGCAGTCGGCGTCCACGACGAGCACGTTCGAGCTCGCCAGTCCGTCGAGCGTGATGCGCGCATCCGCGAAGGCGGAGGTGGGATCGATCTGCTCGCCGTTCAGAGTGATCTCGCGCACCTCGCGCGCGATCAGGTCGATGAAGGTCGAGGATCCCTCCGTCGCGGTGAAGCGCACCACGCTGCGGGATCCGAACACCTCCGGGCCCTTGGTCAGGTCGAGTGCGATCTCGTACGACTCGGTGTCGACGATCGCGCGGCGCTCCTGCGCCTCGATGCGGGTGAGGTTCTCTCCAGGCACTGCTCAGACTCCCAGGGGTGAGGGTTCGGCCGCGATCTCCGCGCTGCTGGCGCCGGCGGCAACCGTCCCAGCCTACGTCAGAGCACGTGTCGCGCACGGCGGAGGCACATGAACGCGTTGGCAGGATGAGGGGGTGAGCCTCTCCGACACCGCCGTTCCACCCGTCCCGTACGCCTCCGCCGCCGCCGCCGCATCCGGGCCCATGCACGTGGAGGCGCCCGTCGCCTACGACGGCATCCTGCTCGCAGGGTTCGGGGGTCCCGAGGGACAGGACGACGTGATCCCGTTCCTGCGCAACGTCACCCGCGGACGCGGCATCCCGGACGAGCGCCTGGAGGAGGTCGCGCACCACTACCGGCATTTCGGCGGCGTCAGCCCGATCAACGCGCAGAACCGCGCGCTCAAGACCGCGCTGGAGTCGGAGCTCGCGCGCCGAGGCATAGATCTGCCCGTGTACTGGGGCAACCGCAACTGGGCGCCCTACCTGTCCGACGCCGTCACCGCGGCGTCCGAGCGCGGGCATACGACGCTGCTGGCCTTCGCCACGAGTGCGTACAGCTCGTTCTCCAGCTGCCGGCAGTACCGCGAGGACTTCGCTCGCGTCCTCGAGGAGACGGGGCTCGGCGATACGGTGACGATCGACAAGATCCGTCCGTTCTACGACCATCCTGGTTTCGTCGCCGCCTTCGTGGACGGCGTGCGCGAGGCGGTCGCCGCGTTCACCGCGGACGGCGCCGACTCCGCCACGATCCAGATCCTGTTCACGACGCACAGCGTGCCTGCGGATGACGCGCTGCGCTCCGGCCCGCGCGACGTGGAGTGGGGCCCCGGCGGTGCGTACGCCGCGCAGCACGAGGCGGTCGCCGCCTGGGTCATGAGCCGGGTGGCCGAGCTGCTGCCCGCTGCCGCCGACGTGCCATGGGAGCTCGTGTACCAGTCCCGCTCCGGCCCCGCCTCCCAGCCATGGCTCGAGCCGGACATCTGCGACGTGATCGGAGAGCTGCCCGCCCGCGGACGCACCGCCGTCGCCGTGGTGCCGCTCGGCTTCGTGAGCGACCACATGGAGGTGCTCTGGGACCTCGACACCGAAGCCAAGGACGCAGCCGCCGAGGCAGGGCTCGCATTCATGCGCACGCCGACCCCTGGCGTGTCCGCAGACTTCGTCGCCGGCGTCGTCGACCTCATCCAGGAGCGTCTGGAGGGGCGCCCGGCAGCCGAGCGCCGTCATGTCACGGCGCTCGGTCCGGCGTTCGACGTGTGCCGCCCCGGCTGCTGCGAGAACATCCGCGCGGGATTCAAGCCCGCGGCGGCCGGTCTCGCCCCCTGACCGGGCGGGCCCGCGGGAGCGCGCATCCGTAGGATTGAACCATGCGCATCCACATCGCCACCGATCACGCCGGCCTCGAGTTCTCCACGCAGCTGCAGCACCACCTCGCCGAGGCCGGGCACGAGGTCCTGGACCATGGTCCTGTCGAGTACGACGCGCTCGATGACTACCCGGCGTTCTGCATCCGCGCCGCGCAGGCGACGATCGCCGACCAGCGCGCCGGCGTCGAGGCCCTCGGCGTCGTGTTCGGTGGATCCGGCAACGGCGAGCAGATCGCGGCGAACAAGGTCGACGGGATCCGCGCCGCGCTCGTCTGGAGCATCGCGACCGCGGAGCTCGCCCGCGAGCACAACGATGCCAACGTGATCGCGATCGGTGCGCGCCAGCACACCTTCGAGGAGGTCACCGGCTTCATCGACCGCTTCATCGCCACCCCGTTCTCGAACGAGGAGCGCCACGTGCGGCGGATCGGTCAGATCGCCGACTTCGAACGCGACGGTTCGCTGCTCCCGGACCCGCGCGCCTGATGCCCGAGGGCCATTCCGTCCACCGGATCGCGCGGCAGTTCGCGCGCAACTTCGTCGGGAAGCCGGTCGCCGCGTCGAGTCCGCAGGGCCGCTTCGCCGAGGGGGCCGCACTGCTCGACGGCCGCTCGGTGGAGAGCGTGCAGGCCGTCGGCAAGCAGATGTTCCTCGAAACCGAGGGTGACCTGTGGCTGAGGGTGCACCTGGGGCTCTACGGTGCGTGGGACTTCTCCGGCGAGATCCTGGTGGATCCAACCATCGCCTCCGCGAACGGGCGGATGGGGCAAACGAACCAGCGCGGCACCGACCTGGACGAGGAGGCGATCCTCGATGACGCGGGTGAGAACTCGCTCGCCTCGATCGGCGCGCCACGCAAGGCGCGAGTGCACGTGCGCATGTCGGAGGCGACGAAGGGACTCGCCGACGAGGGCGCCGAATGGCCGCCTCCGGTGATCGGCCAGGTGCGGCTGCGGCTGCTCACCGACGCCACCTGCGCGGATCTGCGCGGTCCGACCGCCTGTGCGCTGCAGACGCCGGACGAGATGCTCGCGACCATCGCCAAGCTCGGCCCGGATCCTCTCGTCGGCGACGTCGCCGAGGGGGAGGAGCGGTTCGTCACCGCCGTGCGCAAGCGCGGCGTGCCGATCGCGCTGCTGCTCATGGATCAGGCGGTCGTCAGCGGCATCGGCAACGTGTATCGGGCCGAACTGCTGTTCCGTGCGCGGCTCAACCCGCATACGCCGGGCCGGGACGTCCCCGAGCAGACCGTGCGTGAGATCTGGCGGGACTGGGTCCGGCTGCTTGCGATCGGCGTCGAGACCGGCCAGATGATGACCATGGACGACCTCACCCCCGAGCAGTACCGTGCGGCGATGGCACACCGTGACGACCGGCACTGGGTGTACCACCGCGCCGGCCTGCCGTGCCGAGTGTGCGGGACCGACATCGTGCTCGAGGAGATCGGCGCGCGCAAGCTGTACTGGTGCCCGCGCTGCCAGGCGTGACGCACCCCCGTGACCCGGACCCTCGGGGAGCTCGGGGATCCTAAGCTGATCTCATGCGCCAGAACCCGAGCTTCGCCATGACCGATGTCGAGGAGCTGCGGCGCATCATCGCCGCCAACCCGTGGGCGACGCTCGTCGGTCGCGACGCGAACGGGGTGACGGCGTCGCACTACGCCGTGCTGCTGGATCCGGACCGCGACGACCTCACGATCGTCGCGCATGTCGGCCGCCCCGACGATCTCGTGCTCGGACTCGGCCAGCAGGAGCTGATGGTGATCTTCCAGGGGCCGCACGGCTACATCTCGCCGGGCTGGTACGGCGACATCGCCGCGGTACCCACCTGGAACTACGTCGCCGTGCATCTCGCCGGGGTGCCCGAACTGCTCGACACGGAGGAGAACCTGCGGGTGCTCGAGCACCTCGTGGCGCACTTCGAGAATCGCCTCGACGACCCGCGCGGTATGTGGACGCCGCCCAATGACGAGGCGTTCGTGCGCCGGCTCGAGGCAGGCACGGTCGGCTTCCGGCTCACGCCGACGCGTGTCACAGCCAAGCGCAAGCTCAGCCAGAACAAGCCGGACGAGGTGATCGAGAACGTGATCGGCGAGTTGCAGGGCGACGGCACCTACGCGAATCCCGCGCTGGCAGCGGAGATGCGGCGGGCCCACGACGCGCGGCTCGCGGCGCGGGCGACAGCCGGATGACCGCGCTCGGAATCGGCGCCCCGGTCGACGCGATCCGCGGTGTGCGCATCGCCACCTCCGACCGGCGCTTGCTCGCCGTGGACTCACCGGTGGACCTGCTGCTCGCTGACGGGCGCATCGCCGACATCGCCCCGAGCGGCGCGCTGCCTCTGCGCGGCGAGGTGCTGGAGGGGCATGGTGCCTGGATCGTACCGGGCCTGTGGGACCACCACGTGCACACCGTCCAGTGGGCGCTGGCGGCGCAGCGGCAGGACCTCTCCGGCTCGGCCGGTGCGAACGAGGCGGCGGCGCTGATGGCGGATGCACCGGTACTCGGCGACGGGCGACGTGTCGGATCCGGCTTCCGCGACGTGCGCTGGACGGACCGCCCGAGCCTGGCCCTTCTCGATGAGCGGACCGGCGAGATCCCCACCTATCTCATCAACGCCGATGTACACAGCGTGTGGCTGAACTCGGCGGCGTTCCGCCGCGAGGGCTTCGCCGCGCCCGTCGACGGCACGCTGCGCGAAGAGGACGCGTTCGAGATCTCCCGACGGCTGAACGCGGCGGATCCGGCCGTCGCCGATGTCGCGGTCGCCGAGGCCGCTCACCGGGCGGCCGCGCGCGGCATCGTCGGCCTCGTCGACTTCGACATGGCCTGGACCGCCGAGTCCTGGGCGCGCCGCGTCGCCGCGGGCTTCGATGCGCACCGTGTGGAGTTCGCGGTCTACCCGCACGATCTGGACCGCGCGATCGCCGAGGGACTCGTCACCGGGGACCCGCTCACCGGCGCCGAGGATCTCGTGCGCGTCGGTCCGCTCAAGATCATCTCCGACGGCTCGCTCGGTACTCGTACCGCGGCGACCGGCCACGGCTACGCCGACGACCCCCACAATCACGGCGTGCTCACCGTCCCGGCGGCGCAGCTGCAGGAGCTGCTGCTCCGCGCGACCGGTGCGGGCCTCGGCATCGCGCTGCACGCCATCGGCGACGTCGCGGTCTCGGCGGCGCTGGACGCGTTCACCGCCACCGGCGCGCACGGCAGCATCGAGCATGCGCAGTTGGTGCGGCATGCCGACCTCGCACGCTTCGCCCGCCTCGGGGTGGCGGCGAGCGTGCAGCCCCAGCACGCCCTCGACGACCGCGATGCCGCCGACGCGCTCTGGGCGGCGCAGACCGCGATCACGTACCCGCTCGCGTCCCTGCACCGCGCCGGCGTCGCACTGCGGTTCGGATCCGACGCCCCGGTCGCTCCGCTGGACCCGTGGCAGGCGATCGCCGCCGCCGTCTTCCGCACGGACGACGACCGCGCGCCCTGGCATCCCGAGGAGCGGCTCGATGTCGAGACGGCACTCGCGGCGTCCGCACACGGCGGCACGGCGTCGCCTGGCGCCGGAGGAGGCGCGGGTCTGCTCCCCGGCGCACGCGCGGATCTCGTGCTGCTCGGCGACGATCCCGCCACGCCCGACGCCCGCACGCTGCGGAACATGCCCGTCGAGGCGACCATCCTCGGCGGGCGGATCACGCACGCGAGCTGACAGTGGCACCACGAACAGATCGGCCCTCGTCCCCCCGAGGGGGCGAGGGCCGATCGGGAACGCAGCCGGTCAGGCGGCGACGTGCGAGACGAGGAACCAGCGGTCCTTCTCGAGACCGCGCTGGATCTCGATCGCGACGTCCTGGCTCGTCAGGTCGATCTCGTCGAGGCCCTCGACAGCGGACCTGACGTCGACGAGGATCGCGTCGATGTCGGCGATCACCGCGCGCACGAGGTCGTCCGACTTCGTGAAGCCCGCGGGAACGCTCGTGCTGCCGGACTTCGCGGCGACGGCAGTGGCGCGCGCATCGATCGGCAGTCCGAGGGCGACGATGCGCTCCGCGGCGGTGTCGGCGAAGTCGCCGGCGTGATCGACGATCGTGTCCAGCAGCTCGTGCACGCCGACGAAGTTCGCGCCGCGCACGTGCCAGTGCGCCTGCTTGCCGTTGAGCGTGAGCGCCTGCAGGCCCAGCACGACGGGAGTGAGGAACTGTGCGGCGCCGGCGGCGACGGTCGGGTCGACGGAGGTTGCGGTGATGGTCTCTGCGTTGCTCATGGTGTCTCCTCGAAGTACCTGCGGCGTATGTCTGTTGTCAACGCTACTCGGCGCAGAATGTTCCGCAACCAAGCTGAGGCAACGCTAAGTCGCAGATGACGTGGGAATTCGGCAAGGCTTGCCTGACCTCGGATCCGACGGTCGTCGCGCGTCGGGGGAGGCGGCCACAGCCGGGTCGGATACCGTCGTCTGGTGACATCGGCTGGAACAGACTCCCGCGCGGCTCAGCGCCGCGCACGCACCGCGTCGGCGACGAAGGTCGGATCGAGCTTCATCCCGCATGTGCAGGGTCTGCGGGCGATCGCCGTGCTCTCGGTCGTGCTGTACCACTTCTGGCCGGGGCGACTCACCGGCGGCTACGTCGGCGTCGACATCTTCTTCGTCATCTCCGGGTTTCTCATCACCGCGCATCTCGCCCGGGAGCTCGCCGCGACCCAGCGGGTGAACCTGGGGCAGTTCTGGGCGCGGCGTGCGCGCCGGCTGCTGCCGGCGTCGCTGCTCGTGCTGCTGTTCTGCGCGATCGTCGCATCGATCCCGATCCTGTCGCCGCTGTCCCAGCTGCCGGCCGAACTCAAGGAGATCGTCGCCTCCACGTTCTACGTGGAGAACTGGTTCCTGGCATTCAACTCCGCCGACTACCTGGCGCACTCCGGTGACCCGACGATGGTGCAGCACTACTGGTCGCTCTCGCTCGAGGAGCAGTTCTATGTGCTCTGGCCGCTGATCATGCTGCTGGCGGCATGGATCGCGGTCAAGTACTTCCGCGGCAACCGGCTTCGTGCGGCGGCGGTTGCGATCGGCATCGTGTCCGCGGCGTCCTTCGCGTTCTGCGTCTGGTTCACACTGACCAACCCCGCGCCGGCCTACTTCGTCACGTTCGGGCGGATGTGGCAGTTCGGTGTCGGCGCTCTGCTGGCGCTGGTTCCGCGACTGCGGATCCGCAACGCGGTCGGCAGCTTCGTGCTGGGCTGGGCCGGCATCATCGTGCTGCTGGCGGTCATCGTCCGATTCGACGGGCAGACCGTGTTTCCCGGCTACATGGCGGCGATCCCGACGCTCGCGGCGGCGGCCATCATCGCCGCGTCGAACACCGACCGCTGGTGGTATCCGACCCGGATCCTCGCGATCCGTCCGATGCGCTTCACCGGCGACATCTCCTACAGCCTCTATCTCTGGCACTGGCCGCTCATCATCATCGCGCCGTCGGTGCCGTTCTGGGGTCTCAGCATCTATCACCGCGTCGCGCTCGTCGGCATCTGCTTCGTCCTCGCCTGGCTGACCAAGCGGTTCGTCGAGGATCCGATGCGCACCTGGAAGCCGCTGACCTCGCGCAAGCCGCGGCTGTCGCTGTGGGCATCGCTTGCGGCGATGATCGTCGTGGCCGCGGCCGCGGGAACCGGCTGGGTGGCGAACGCCACGACCTACCAGCAGGGCGTGCAGGCGATCGCCTCCGTGCGCGCGAATCCGCCGACCTGCTTCGGGGCGGCGTCGATCCTCGACGAGTCCTGCGCGGGCACCGAGACCGACAAGGTGCTTCCCGCGCCCGGCTTCGCGGGTGTCGATCGCCCGTCCGAGGACCAGTGCTTCGTGCAGCTGAACGACTCCCGTGCCGTCGCGTGCGAGTTCGGGTCCAAGGATCCCGGGGCCAAGCAGGTCGCGCTCATCGGCGACAGCCACGCGTTCCAGCTGCTCACCACGTTCCAGGGCATCGCCGAGAAGGAGGGGTGGCACCTCACCACCTACTTCAAGGGCGCGTGCCCCTGGAGCACGACCCCGCTGTCCACCGGCGGCGCATTCGGGGACGCGTGCACGCAGTACCGCGCGAACGTGGCCGCACAGCTCGAGAAGAAGCACTTCGATGCGATCTTCACCTCCGCCCTGTCCACCACGCCCTTTGCGGCGGGTGATCACGGCTCGACGCTCGACGCAGCCGTGGCGGGCTACCGCGCCGCGTGGGCCACGCAGACCGCCAAGGGCACGCCCGTCATCACCGTCGTCGACAACCCCGTGTGGGAGACGGATCCGAACAAGTGCCTGCGCACCCGCGGCGCGACGGCCTGCGACGGCCTGCGCTCGGACATGCTCACCGAGAAGGATCCGCTGCGCGAAGCGGCCGCCGGGCAGAAGCTCGTCACGCTGCTGGACTTCACGAAGGTCTACTGCGACGAGGAGAACTGTCGTGCCGTCGTCGGCGGGGCGAACATCTACCGCGATCAGGACCACATCACGGTCACGTTCGCGAACACGCTGGCCCCGCAGTACACCGCAGCGCTCAAGGCGGCGATGGGGCTGAGCTGATCCGCCGCTGCGGACGCGTGCGGGATAGTGTCGAGGAATGAGCAACGACGCCACGATCCTGTCCCTGCCCGGCCGCACCCCGGCGATCGATGAGACGGCGTTCCTCGCCGCGGGCGCGCGTGTGATCGGGGCGGTGACGATCGGCGAGGGCTCCAGCGTCTGGTACAACGCGGTGCTGCGCGCGGATTCCGCGGAGATCAGGATCGGCGCCGGCAGCAATGCGCAGGACAGCGTGTCGGTGCATGTCGATGCCGGGCACGGTGTCGCCATCGGCGACGACGTCTCGATCGGCCACAACGCGGTCGTGCACGGGTGCACGATCGGCGACGGCTCGCTGATCGGCATGGGGGCCGTCGTGCTCAACGGAGCCGTGATCGGATCCGAATGCCTCATCGCCGGTGGCGCGCTGGTGCTGAGCGGCACCCAGGTGCCGGACGGCTCGCTCGTCGCGGGTGTTCCGGCGAAGGTCCGCCGCGAACTCACCGCCGAGGAGCGCGAAGGACTGCGCGAGAACGCCCGGGTGTACCGGGAGCACTCCGCGCTGCACCGCCAGGCCACCCCGGCCTGAGCGGAGTGCACCGGAGCGTGGTCTGCGCCCGGTAGTCTCGAAGGTCCGGGGCGGTGGCCAAGCTGGTGAAGGCAGTGGGCTCATAACCCAACGATCGCGGGTTCAAGTCCCGCCCGCCCCACTTCACGCCGCTCTCCCTTCGGTGCTGCAGGGCGCGTACCCTGGTGTCAACGCCGACGCCCCTCGGACGCCGACGCTCGGACGGATCGGAGCGCGAGCATGGGATGGCAGCTCAAGAACCTGACGACGGCGACCGCGGGTGCGCCGCCGGCCGTGCATCAGCCGACCGCGTGGCTGTTCGCGCAGTTCACCAGGCACGTCGTGTTCCAGGGGTTCACGCCCTCCGGCGGCGATGATGGCCAGCTCTACGAGCTCTATTGCAGTGCGAGCGACGACTGGCATGTCAAGAACCTCGTCTCAGAGGCCGACGGCGCTCCCGTGGCGACTTCGGCGGACGGCTACATCTGGGCGCACCAGGGTTCTCAGCACGTCGTCTATCAGGGGCAGCGGTTCGACGGTCACGTGCACGAGCTCTGGTACACCGAGGACGACGGGTGGAACGCCAATGACCTCACGAACGCGGCGCACGCGCCACTGACCCTCTCGCAGCCGCACGGGTACGAGACCTTCTATGACGGCACCCAGCGCGTCGTCTACCAGGCCAGGGTCGGCGGGCACATCCACGAGCTGAGCAACGCGGGACACGGCTGGCACGACCTCGACCTGACGGCGGCCACGGGGGCGCCGCCGTGCGCGCCCGACGCGGCGCCGACCGGCTACTCCTTCGAGGCGCAGGGCACCGTGCACGTGCTGGTTCGCACGCAGAACGGGCACATCCTCGAATTCTGGCGCGACGCCTCGTCGTGGCATGTGGAGGATCTCATCGCGGCGACCGGTGCGCCCGCCATGGGTGACGCGGAGACGGTGCACGGCTACGTGTTCGCGGGCGAGGGCGGCCAGCATGTCGACTACGTGGGCATCGACCATCATGTGCATGAACTGTGGTGGCTCGCGGGCGCCTGGCATCACAACGACCTCACCGTCGCAACGGGCGCGGCGGCGCCGATCCCCACCGCGAGCCCGGCGGGCTATGCCTTCGAAGCGGGACTGTTCCAGCCGGTCGCGACGCAGCATGTGCTCTACACCGGCACGGACACGATGGTCCACGAACTGTGGTGGAGTGCCGGATCCTGGCACGTCAACGACATCGGGGCGAGGGTCGGCGCTCCGGCGATCGTCGGGGATCCGGTGGCGTTCGTCGAGGTCGATGAGGGCACGCAGAACGTCTTCTACCTCAGCGATGCGCACGAGATCATCGAACTGCGTTGGAGGCCCTGAATATAAGTAACCTCGCAGTTAAGTAACCAACGAGGTACATTAACGGCATGGACGCCGTGCTGCAGGCTCTCGCCGATCAGAGTCGACGCGTCGTGCTGGACATCCTGCGCGATCACGAAGCGACGGCGGGTGAACTTGCGCGAGCGCTGCCGATCGCGCGGCCGGGAGTCTCGCGGCATCTGCGCGTACTGCGCGAGGCGGGTCTGGTCGAGGTACGCCAGGACGCGCAGCGACGGATCTACCGCCTGCGCCCGGAGGCGCTGGTCGACCTCGACGAATGGCTCGGGGAGTACCGCGATCTGTGGCTGCAGCGCCTGGACGCGCTGCACACCGAGATCGCCCGAGGGAAGAAGGACAGGACATGATCGCAACCGGGACGATGTGGGATCTCGACGACACTCATGGCGCCATCCGCGTCGAGAGCGTCTATGAGACCGACGTGGAGGATCTCTGGCAGGCATGCACGGATCCTGCGCGTCTGGCGCGCTGGATCGTCCAGGTGGCCGGGGACTTCCGGGTCGGGGGCGTCCTGGATGCCACGTTCACGAGCACGTGGACCGGGGTGATGCGCATCGAGGTGTGCGAGGCTCCGCACCACCTCGTGGTCACTCAGGAGCCCGGCACCGACGAGGAGACCGTGATCGAGGCCTGGTTCTCCGCCGAGGGGGCGCAGTCCCGGCTGGTCGTCGAGGAGCGCGGGCTGGGCGTCGGCGTGCTGCACTTCCACGCGGCGGGCTGGCAGGTGCACCTCGAGGACCTCGGACATTCCCTGCGGTCGGCGTCCGGCGCGCATCCCTCCGGCTGGTCCGCGACGGAGCCCGCGCCCGCCTGGAACGAGCGCTGGCAGGCGCTGCTCCCCGCGTACGAGGCGGTGCGCGCCAGCTGATCCCCGCGTGCACCGCGGTCCATCGCGCACCGCGGTGAATCCGACCTCGCTCAGCGGATCCGGCGGTCGTGGGCGAGGTCGACGAGGCGCTCCAGCACGACGCCGGCGCGCAGACCGTTGTGCTCGTGCTCGCTCGTGATCCACAGGCGCACGTCGGGCAGGAGCTCGGCGGTCTCGAGCGAGAACTCGAGCGGCACGTACACGTCGTTCACGTAGACCGCGGCGGCACCCTGCGCACCCGAGGCGGCGATCGCCGCGGGGTCGTAGATCGTCGGCCAGGCGTGCTCGGCGAGGGCGAGCGTGACGTCGCGCCAGGGCTGGAAGGCCGGCACGGTCTCGGTCCAGTCCCGGCGGATGTGCTCGCCCGTGAACAGCGTCACGTCGTCGCGGAAGTCCTGGGGTTCGGTGCGCTCGGCCGACCAGTCGGTCACATGCCCGTTCGAGTAGCTGGACTCATGGAAGACGAAGTAGAGCGGGTTGCGCCCGCCGAAGGGCATCGCGGCGGCGAGGTCGTATCGGAACGCGTTGCTGGACGGGTCATGCTCCAACAGCGTCCAGAGGGTCTGCCAGCCGTCGTTGGTGCCCAGCGCCGAACCGGCGGAGCGCAGCCGGGACGGGGAGACGACCTCGCCGCCCGGCAGGACGATGTCACCGGCCGCGGCGAGGTCCACCAGCCGGCGCATGCGTTCGCGGTGCTCGGGGAATCGGCGGTAGTAGCGTTCGGATGCCGTGCGCATCTTGTCATAGCAGAGCGCGTACACGTCATCCGGAGTGCGGGTGACGGTGCTCAGTCCGCCGGTGATGTACACCTGGTCGAGGCTGGCGGCGTCGGTGGAGAGATACGCGAGGCTGGTGAAACCGCCGAAGGACTGTCCCAGCAGGTTCCACTGCGCCGCCCCCAGGTGTTCGCGCATGGCCTCGCAGTCACGCACGATCGCGTCCGCACGCAGGTGGGTGAGGTATTCCGCGACGGCTTCCGTGCCGCGGGACAGGATCCTGTCGGAGACGGGGGTGGAGCGTCCGGTGCCGCGCTGGTCGATCATCACGACCCGATGGTGCGCGAGCGCCTGGTCCAGCCACGACGGCGACGTGGGCCCGTGCATCGACCGCGGGGCCTCGGATCCCGGCCCGCCCTGCAGGAACACGAGGTACGGCAGGTCCTCGCCGCCCTCTCGCGAGGCGACCGAGGCGAACACGTCGATGGTGCGGGTGTCGGTCGGGTCCGACCACACCAGCGGCACGGTGAGCGTGTGCTCCTCGAGGGTGAGGTCCAGGATCCGGCGTCGCACGACGGGTGCGGCGGTCACGGTGGCGGTGGAGGCGGTCATCACATCACGTTCCCTATGTAGGAGTACTTCACGAAGACTTCTGCGGCCAGGCCCGATTCCTCGAGCAGCCCCTGGATCGCGCTCATCATGTATCGGGCGTCCCAGCCCATGTAGAGGAAGTGCCCGTCGTCGAGCGCATCCCAGTAGCCGTTCCACGCCTTCTCATCGTAGATCGGGCCGCCGTTGCGCTCGTTGAACGAGATCAGGGCCTCGCGGGTATCGGTCCAGCCACGGCGGAACACCCGGTTGAACAGGTACTTGACGTCGGGCACGTCCCAGCGCTCCCCGCGGTACTCGACGTAGTCGAACTCGCGGTCCCAGCCGGCGGGCCAGCCCCGCCGACGCACCGCGTCCAGGATCGGAGTGAGCCCGTCGTCATCGATGTCGGTCACGGCGGGGCGCGGCCAGATCCGCACGAAGGAATCGGTGAGAGCGGCGGTGCGCTGCGCGATCGCGGCGGTGCTCCACGAATCGAGGTCGGCGAGAGCGGCGGTGCCGGCCGCTGCGCTGCGCCGGTACGCGGCGCGCTTGTCCGGGAACGATTCGCCGAAGACGCGCTCCGCCAGGGGCTGCTCGAGCAGGGTGATGTTGCCGAGGGTGGCGGCGAGTGCGCGATGGCTGTTCTGCTCGTCCTCGCTGTACTCGCTCCATGTGCGGATGCCGTCGCCCGACCACGTGTTGTGCGGCGCGGCGGGCACGATGAACTCGAGATCGAAGCCGTCCGGATCCGGTACGTCCTCCAATCGCCCGAGCACGTAGAGGGCGTGCGGCAGATCCGCGAACTTGAGGGCGACGCGGATCCGCTCGTCGGAGGGTGTGATCCGGGCGATCGCCTTGAGCAGCTGTTCCGGCCCGTCTGCGCGGGCGCGGCAGAGGCGGGCGATGAGCCGGTCGGTGGGCACGCCCACCACGGCCCGGCGCAGCAGCAGCGCCTGGATCCGCTCCAGAGTCAGCACGAGCTCGTCCTTCGAGATGACGCCGAGTTGATGGTCGCGATACGCGCTCATCACCAGCGGGTACGTCGACCGGCCGAAGGTGTTGACGTAGCCGAGCTGGCGTCGGATCTCCGGATCGGTCTCCTGCGTGGGGTCGAGCAGCACGCGGTAGATGTCCGAGTACTCGCGCCAGATCTTCGCCTGCGCGGGCAGATCGGCGAGATCCACGTGCGGGAACACGTGCCGGAATGCGCTGTAGACGCCGTGCTCCCCGGCGACCGCCACCTCACGCCCGGTCGTCATGATGAGGTAGTGCCGCCAGAACGCACCGATCGCCTGGCCGGTGTTGCGCTCGATCGGCAGCCAGAACTCCTCCTCGACCTCCTGCTGCCGGGCGTGCGAGAGCCCCATCAGTATGTAGTTGTGGATGAGCTCGTGGTCGCGCAGCGGCTCACCGGTCGAGTTCAGGCTCTCGAAGATCTGCTGGGCGTTGGCCGCCTCGCCGAGGGTGATCGAGACGTGCTCGAGCTTGCGGAGCCCCCGCCAGATGCGCGGCACCTCGTCGGCATGCACCTGGGAACGGAAGAAGGCGTAATTGTCGTCGAACCGGGATTCGGGCTGGTCCGGGTCGAAACGATCCAGCACGACGGCCTCGAAGAGCCCCGCCCACGCCTCATGCGGGCGCAGCTTCGTCCGGTTCTCGTCGTCGGGGCGCACCAGCACGCGGGCCAGTTCGGCGGCGAGCGCCGGGTCCGTGTCGCGCACCGAGTGGTGCAGTGCGGCGATGAGGAGCATGAGCGTGGTGATCCGCTGCTGACCGTCGATGAGGATCAGATCCGCCTCGGCGTTCTCCCCGTCTGCGGCGGAGAGGATCGAGCCGATGAAGTGACGGTGCGCATCGTCCTCGTCGGCCACGGCGCGGACATCGGCCAGCAGCTGCTCGCAGCCGCCGATGTCCCAGCGGTACTGGCGCTGATAGACGGGGACGACGATCGTCGTCGCGGGGGAGGAGAGCCACTCGATCGTGCTGACTGCGGTTGCCTCGACGTTGGTGGCCGTGCTCATGCTGCTGCGCTTCTCCTCTGGTCGTGCTCGCCTCCAGTCTATTCAGCGGCACCGGCAGAGCCTTCGTCTTTATTCACGGGCGATCCTCCCTGGGGTCGCTCGGAGCCCGCTGTTAGGCTGTCCTAAGAAGGGCCTGTTAAAACGTGCTGGCCCGCTATGAAAGGACATGACTCGCTCATGGCATACATCAAGTCCGCCGCCCTCGAGGACAAGGGCTTCGTCGTCCTCGACAGCTACAACCAGGAGCTCGACCCCAAGGAGTGGCTCGACATCGAGTACAACGACTGGAAGTCGTCCGGTGACACGCGCTTCGCGCCGCTCGCATCCGCGAAGGGCGAGATCGAGTGCAATGGCTTCTGGAACCACGTTCCGCCGCGCACGGACAAGGATGGCGTCTGGATCGACGAGCAGACCGCGAAGGCCCCGAACCTCACGCGTCGCGCGCAGGAGCCGGGCGCGAACGTCGGCCGCTGCCGCGTCATCGAGCTGCAGCCCACGCCCTACGGCGAGTGCCTGTACAACCTGCACCAGGACGACAACAACCGTCTCAACCCCGACGGCACCGGCTGGGTCGTGCGTGGCTTCTTCAACCTCAGCGACGACAAGGACAGCTACTTCGTCCTGCGCGAGAACCGCACCGACCCGAGCGTCGAGTACCGCATCGCCCTTCCGGCCGGCGCGCAGCTGATCGTGGACACCCAGCGCCTGTGGCACGCCGCCACCCACAACGGCACCGAGCCGCGCTACTGCCTGATCACCTCGTGGACCTCGGGCCCCGAGCTGGACGCCTACATCGAGAAGTACCACGGCACCCAGGACGTGGCGAACTACGAGGTCGCGCAGGAGATCCTCGACGCCGGCTACGAGGAGCAGGCGCGTCGTGACGCCGCCCGCGCTGCGTACTACGCCGCCAAGGGCCAGCAGGAGAAGATCGCGATGAGCGAGGCCTGAGCCTCCTCGTCCTATAGACGGTCCCCGGCGCCTCGGTGCCGGGGACCGTTTCCATTTCGCAATGAGTTACACAGTTGTGATTTCGCTGGGGATCAGTGAGAATGGGTGCATAACCGCATAGTTGCCGAGGTTCTCGCAGTTCAGGTCGTAGGGGAAGACGCACCTGATGAAACGGAGAGACCATGGCGACAGCACAAGCACGCGGAGTGGTGTACATCCACTCCGCACCGCGCGCGCTCTGTCCGCACCTGGAATGGGCGGTCGGACGCGCTATCGGGCGCGCCGTCAGTTTCGAATGGACGGAGCAGCCCGTCCTCAGCGGCGCCCGTCGTGCCGAGTTCTACTGGGACGGACCCGCAGGCACCGGTGCGGCGCTCGCGACGGCGATCCGCGGCTGGGAGCACCTGCGCTTCGAGGTCACAGAGGATCCCACTCCGCGCAGTGACGGCGGACGCTGGCTGCACACGCCCGACCTCGGTGTGCACTACGCGCAGACCGATGCGAGCGGCAACATCGTCATCGGCGAAGACCGGATCCGCTATGCGATGGAGATCGCCGGTGGCAGCATCGCCGAACTGCAGCGCGAGCTCGATGTGGCACTCGGCGCCGCGTGGGATGAGGAGCTGGAGCCGTTCCGGCACGCGAGCGACGACGCCCGCGTGGTGTGGCTGCACAAAGTGGGCTGAGCCGCTGCGCCGGCGAATCGGCGAGGACTCGTGCCGTGCGCGACAGGCTCTGAGAATCGCAGAGGCGGCGGGCACGGCACGAAGGGACACGGACCGCAGGGAGGCGTGACTACCGGGAGTCGGAGAGCAACGACCCGGAACCCGGGAAAGCGAATCCTCGGTCTACCACCGGAGAACAACCGAACAGCACAACCGAACAGGGATCGTGCCCACACACGGCACAGACGAGAATCGCCCCGACCGCTTCGACGAGGAAGCGACCGGGGCGATGCTCTGTGCGAGCTCCGCCGCGGCTCAGCCGTCGTAGGAACGGAACGCGACGACCGCGTTGTGCCCGCCGAAGCCGAACGAGTTGCTGATCGCAAGCTGCGGACCGTCGCCCAGCGGCTGCGGTTCGCCGGACAGCTTGAACGGCACGGCCGGATCCGGCTCGGTCATGTTGATGGTCGGCGGGGCGACGCGATCGCGCAGCGCGAGGATCGTGAAGACCGCTTCCAGCGCGCCGGTGCCGCCGAGAAGGTGCCCGGTGGACGCCTTGGTCGCCGACACCGGGATCTCGTCGATCCGGTCGCCGAAGACGCGCTTCAGGGCGCCGTACTCGTTCGGGTCGCCGACGGGCGTCGACGTGGCGTGCGCGTTGATGTGCGTGACCTCGTCGGGGTGGGCGCCGGCCTGGGCGAGCGCCTGCTCGACCGCACGCGCGGCACCGTGACCCTCGGGATCGTTTCCGGTGATGTGGTACGAATCGGCCGAGACGCCGCCACCCACCACATACGCGTAGATCTTCGCGCCCCGAGCCTTGGCGTGCTCCTCCGTCTCCATGACGAGCGCGGCCCCGCCCTCGCCCATCACGAAGCCATCGCGGTCGATGGCGCCGGGTCGTGATGCGTGCTCGGGGTCGTCGTTGCGGCGCGACAGCGCCTGTGCAGAGGCGAACGAGGCCATGGTGATCGGGTGGATCGCGGACTCGGCGCCGCCGGCGATGATGACGTCCGCAAGGCCGTCCTGCAGGTGCTCGTACGCGTTCGCGATCGACTCGGTGCTCGAGGCGCATGCGCTGACGACGGTGCGGGCGAAGGCCTTCGCGCCGAAGTGCAGCGAGAGATTGCCGGCCCCGGCGTTCGGCATGAGCATCGGAACCGTCAGCGGCATGACGCGGCGCGGCCCCTTCTCGCGCAGGGTGTCCCAGGCGTCGAGCAGTGTCCAGAGGCCGCCGATGCCCGTCGCCCAGTCGATGCCGAGGCGCTCCGGGGCGACGTCGGGGGCTCCCGCGTCGGCCCAGGCCTCACGGGCGGCGATCATGCCGAACTGCACCGACGGGTCGAGACGCTTGGCCTCGTGCCGGGGGAGGACCTCCTCCGGACGGACCGACGCCTCGGCGGCGAACGTCACGGGGATGCCGTAGGTCTCGATCCACTCGTGCGTCAAGGTGTGCGTGCCGGACACTCCGGCGAGCAGGTTCGCCCAATTCTCCGGGGCGGTGCCGCCCAGGGCGGACGTGGCGCCGATGCCGGTGACGACGATGCGCTTGGTCATGCAGGTTCCTTATCGGGGAGTCTGTGGGGAATCAGCGGAGGATGCCACACCCGCGCGTGGCGGGGGTGGCATCCGCAGGTGTCACTCCTGGCCGGCGACGATGAAGCTGACGGCGTCTCCGACGGTCTTGAGGTTCTTGACCTCGTCGTCGGGGATGGTGACGCCGAACTTCTCCTCGGCGTTGACGACGATCGTCATCATCGAGATCGAGTCGATGTCCAGGTCGTCCGTGAAGGACTTCTCCAGAGCGACCTCCGAGGCGTCGATGCCGGTCTCGTCGGTGATGAGCTCTGCAAGGCCAGCGAGGACCTCGTCGTTGCTGAAGGCCATGATTTCCTCTTTCTTTGGGTGGTATCTGAACCGGGAACAGTCTAGGAGTCTGCGCGACCCGCTCAGGGGAGCACGACCACCTGTGCGCCGAACACCAGGCCTGCGCCGAAGCCGATCTGCAGCGCCAGACCGCCGCTCAGCTCGGGGTGCTCCTGCAGCAGCCGGTGGGTGGCGAGCGGGATGGACGCGGCGGACGTGTTGCCGGTGGTCTCGATGTCACGCGCGATCACGGTCGTCTCCGGCAGCTTCAGCTGCTTGGCGAACTCGTCGACGATGCGCATGTTGGCCTGGTGCGGGATGAAGGCGGCCAGATCCGAGGCCTCGATGCCGGCCTGTTCGAGCGCCTGCCTGGCGACCTTCGCCATCTCCCAGACGGCCCACCGGAACACGGTCGGACCCTCCTGGCGCAGGGTCGGCCACGGTGCCTGGCCGTCGCGGAACTCGGTGAGCGTGTGATTCATCCCCACCGCGTCGGCCTTGGACCCATCGGATCCCCACACCGTGGCGGAGATGCCGGGGGCGTCGCTCGGACCGATGACCACGGCGCCCGCGCCGTCGCCGAGCAGGAACGAGATGCTGCGGTCGGTCGGATCCACGATGTCGGAGAGCTTCTCCGCGCCGATGACGAGGGCGTGGCGTGCGGCGCCTGCGCGGATGAGCGCGTCGGCCTGCGCGACCGCGTACGCGTAGCCCGCGCAGGCGGCGTTGATGTCGTAGGCGGCGGCCGGGTTCGCGCCCACGCGGTCGGCGACGATCGCGGAGACCGACGGCGTCTGCTTCGGGTTGCTGATCGTGGCGACGATCACCACGTCGATGTCGCTCGGTGCCACGCCCGACTTCTCGATCGCCTCGGTCGCCGCCGCCGTGGACAGGTCGATCGCGGTCGTGGTCGGCACGGCGCGGGTGCGCGTGATGATCCCGGTGCGCTGGCGGATCCATTCGTCGCTCGAATCGATCGGGCCGATGAGGTCGTCGTTGGGCACGGCGTTCTCGCCGCGCGCCGCGCCGACCGAGTAGATGCGGGTGTAGGCGGGGCCGGTGGCCTGCTTCAGGGTGGTCATGCTGCGTCTCCGTTCGGGGCGTCGCTGAGCAGCGCGACGGCCGCGTCGAGGTCATCGGGCGTCTTCACGGCGACGGTGGGGACACCGCGCAGTCCGCGCTTGGCGAGGCCGGTGAGCGCTCCCGCGGGGGTGAGCTCGACGAGTCCGGTGATGCCGTGCTCGGCGAAGGACGCCATGCACAGGTCCCACCGCACGGGGGAGGACACCTGGGTCACGAGATTGTCCAGCGCCGTGGCCCCGTCGGCGAGGACGGACCCGTCCTTGTTGGTCCACAGCGGGATTCGCGGATCGGCGGGCTCGACCCCTGCGATCGCGTCGCGCAAGGCATCGACCGCCGAGGCCATGTAGTGCGTATGGAAGGCGCCGGCGACCTGCAGCGGGATCACGCGGGAGCCGCGCACGGGCGATTCGGCGAGGGCGGCGAGCGCCGGCAGGGCCCCCGCCGCGACGATCTGACCGCCGCCGTTGTAGTTGGCGGGGGTGAGGTCGAGGTCGGAGAGCAGTGCGAGCACGGCCTCCTCGTCGCCGCCGACGACGGCGCTCATCCCGGTCGGGGTCCGCCCCGCTGCCTCCGCCATCGCGCGGCCGCGGATCCCGACCAGGCGCATCGCGGTGACGGCCGGCAGCACGCCGGATCCGACCAGGGCGGCGAGCTCGCCGACCGAGTGCCCGGCGATGCCGTCCGGGAACCGGTCTGTGCGATTGCGGAGGATCTTGCCGGCGATCAGCGATGCGGCGACGATGAGAGGCTGCGCGATGCGGGTGTCGCGGATCGTGTCGGCGTCGGAGACGGTGCCGTGCTTGATCAGGTCGACCTCGGCCGCCTCGGAGTATGCGGCGAGATCCTCGGCGACTCCGTCGAGTTCGAGCCAGGGGGAGAGGAAGCCGGGGGTCTGGGAGCCCTGCCCAGGGCATGCGAAGACGATCACGTTCCCAGTCTGCCAACGATTGGGCCGTCGTGGTGGCACAACCCTCACAAGAATCCGAAGATCGGTTGTTGATCGAGCACAGGTGGTGGTGTCGGGGCCGGCGCCGTGGCGGAGGCGCAGCTCAGCGCAGCCGACGCGGACGCACGCCGCGGCGCACCGGATCCGCCGTGCCGATCGTGCCGAGCACGAGTGCGGTCTGCAGGATGAACGCCTCGCGCGGCCCGGTGGCGTCCCAGCCGATCACCTCGCTGATGCGCTTGAGCCGGTACCGCACCGTGTTCGGGTGCACGAACAGCTCGCGCGCGGTCGCCTCGAGGGAGCGACCATTGTCGAGGTAGCTCCACAACGTCGTGACGAGATCCGTCGAATGGTCGTTGAGCGGGCGGAACACCCGTTCGATCAGGGTCTGCTTGGCGAGCGGGTCGCCGGCGATCGCCCGTTCCGGGAGCAGCTCGTCGGCGTCGACCGGCCGGGGCGCGCCGCGCCAGGCGCGGGCGACTGCGAAGCCGGCCAGTGCGGCGCGAGCGCTCTGGCTGGCGTCGACGAGCGCGGCGACCGCCGGTCCGACCACGACGTAGCCGGGTCCGAACGAGGGCTCGAACGTGCGCGCGATCTCGCCGAACGAGAACTCGTCGGGCTCGGCGCCCTCCCCGCCCCCGGCAGGCTTCGCGCGCCCGACCACCAGCACGAGCCGCGAGCCCTGCACGCCGATCAGCACGTCGACGGCGAGCTTGCGCGCGGTGCGGCGCACGTGGTCGACGTCGAACTGCGACGGCGTCGTGCCGACGATCACGCAGACCTCGCCGTGGCCGTGCCAGCCCAGCGCGGCGATACGGCTGGGCAGCTCCTCGTCGGCCTCGCCGGTGAGGATCGAGTCGACGACCAGCGCCTCCAGACGCGCATCCCAGAGCCCGCGGGCCTCGGCGGCGCGGGCGTACACGTCGGCTGCGGCGAAGGCCACGTCCCGCGAGTACAGCAGGATCGCATCGCGCAGCGGACCGCCCTTGCCCGCCACCCGCTCCTCGGTCACCTCGACTGTCACGCGGATGAGCTGCAGCGTCTGCTGCAGGCTCACGCTGCGCAGCAGCTCCCGTGGCGCAGCCGCGAAGATGTCCGCGGCGATCCACGGCGTGGATGTCGGGTCGTCGTACCACTGGATGAACGAGGTGATGCCCGCCTGGGCCACCAGCCCGACGGCGGAGCGTCGGGCCGGTGGCATCTCGGCGTACCAGGGCAGCGAATCCTCGAGACGCTGCAACGTCGCCGTGGCGAGCTCCCCGGAGATGCGGCGCAGCCACGCCAGCGTCTCGGCCTTGGTCGTGTCGGAGGGGGTCGTCATCGCCGCGTCGCGGGTCAGCTCTCGCCGCCGGCGTTGCCGCTGGTGCCGGCGTTCACGTTGTACAGGTCGTACTTCGCGATCGCCTGACCCACGACGGCGCGGTCGATCCGTCCCTCGTCGGCCAGTCCCTGCAGCGCGCGCACCGCCATCGACGGGCCGTCGATCTTGAAGAATCGACGGGCCGCGGCACGGGTGTCGGCGAAGCCGAAGCCGTCGGCGCCCAGCGTGTAGTACCCACCGGGGACCCACTGCCGGATCTGGTCCTGCACGGCGTGCATGTAGTCGCTGGTCGCGATGAACGGGCCCTGCGCGTCGCGCAGCTTCTCGGTCAGGTAGGCCGTGCGCGGCTCCTGCTCGGGGTGCAGGAAGTTGTGCTCGTCGGCGGCGAGGCCGTCGCGGCGCAGCTCGGTCCACGAGGTGACCGACCAGACGTCGGCGGACACGCCCCAGTCCGACTGCAGCAGGTGCTGCGCCTCGAGCGCCCACGGCACGCCGACGCCCGACGCGAGCAGCTGCACGCGCTGGCCGTCACCGGATCCGACGGAGATGCGGTGCAGACCCCTCCGGATCCCCTCCGCGTCCACGTCCTCGGGCTCCGCAGGCATGCGCATCGGCTCGTTGTACACCGTGAGGTAGTACATGACGTTCGGATCCGGGTGGTTGCCGCCGTACATCTGCTCGATTCCGGCCTGCACGATATGCGCGACCTCGTAGCCGTAGGCGGCGTCGTATACCAGGGTGGCGGGGTTGGTGGAGGCCAGCAGCGGCGAGTGGCCGTCTGCGTGCTGGGTGCCCTCGCCGGTCAGCGTGGTGCGGCCGGCGGTCGCGCCGATCACGAAGCCGCGCGCCATCTGATCGCCGGCCGCCCAGAAGGCGTCGCCGGTGCGCTGGTAGCCGAACATCGAGTAGAAGATGTAGAGCGGGATGAGCGGCTCGCCGTGCGTCGAATACGAGGTGCCGGCGGCGGTGAAGGCGGCGGTGGCGCCGGCCTCGTTGATGCCCACGTGCACGATCTGGCCCTGCGGGCTCTCCTTGTACGCGAGCAGCAGTTCCCGGTCGACCGAGGTGTAGTTCTGGCCGTTCGGGTTGTAGATCTTCGCGGTCGGGAAATACGCGTCCATGCCGAACGTGCGCGCCTCGTCCGGGATGATCGGGACGATCCGCTCACCGAAGCCCTTGACCCGCATGAGGTCCTTGACCATGCGCACGAAGGCCATGGTCGTGGCGACCTCCTGGTTGCCCGATCCCTTCTTCGGCAGCGCGTAGTCCTTGTCCTGCGGCAGCTCCAGCCCCACATGGGTGCTGCGCCTCTCGGGCAGGAAGCCGCCGAGGTCGCGACGGCGTTCGAGCATGTACTGGATCGTCTCGTCGCCGGATCCCGGGTGGTAGTACGGCGGGCGGTACGGATCGGCCTCGAGCTGCGCGTCCGAGATCGGGATGTGCATCGTGTCGCGGAACAGCTTGAGGTCGTCCAGCGTCATCTTCTTCATCTGGTGGGTCGCGTTGCGGCCCTCGAAGTGCGGTCCGAGGCCGTAGCCCTTGACGGTCTTCGCGATGATGACGGTGGGCTGGCCCTTGTGCTCGACGGCGGCCTTGTAGGCGGCGTACACCTTGCGGTAGTCGTGGCCGCCGCGGCGCAGGCGCCAGATCTGGTCGTCGGTGAGGTCCTTGACGAGCTCGAGCGTGCGCGGGTCGCGTCCGAAGAAGTTCTCGCGCACGTATGCGCCGCTCTCGGCCTTGTACGTCTGGTAGTCGCCGTCGGGGGTGACGTTCATGAGGTTGAGCAGGGCACCGGAGGTGTCCTGGGCGAGCAGGTCGTCCCACTCGCGGCCCCAGACCACCTTGATGACGTTCCAGCCCGCTCCGCGGAAGAAGCTCTCCAGCTCCTGGATGATCTTGCCGTTTCCGCGCACCGGGCCGTCCAGGCGCTGCAGGTTCGCGTTGATCACGAAGGTGAGGTTGTCCAGGCCCTCGTTCGCCGCGACCTGAAGCTGACCGCGCGACTCGACCTCGTCCATCTCGCCGTCGCCGAGGAACGCCCAGACGTGCGAGTCGTTCTGCTTGATGCCGCGGTTGGCGAGGTACTTGTTCGTCATCGCCTGGTAGATCGCGTTGATGGGGCCGAGACCCATCGACACCGTCGGGAACTGCCAGAACTCCGGCATCATCCGCGGGTGCGGGTACGACGGGAGGCCGTTCGGCGCGCCGGACTTCTCCTGACGGAACGCGTCGAGCTGCGCCTCGGTGAGCCGGCCCTCGAGGAAGGCGCGGGCGTACATGCCGGGGGATGCGTGGCCCTGGTAGAAGATCTGGTCGCCGCCGGCGGCGTTGTCACGGCCACGGAAGAAGTGGTTGTGGCCGACCTCGTACAGGGAGGCGGCGGACGCGTAGGTGGAGATGTGGCCACCCACCCCGATGCCGGGGCGCTGGGCGCGGTGCACCGTGATCGCGGCGTTCCAGCGGATCCAGTGCCGGTACCGGCGCTCGAGCTCCTCATCGCCCGGGAAGGACGGCTCGTCCTCGGGGGCGATCGTGTTCACGTAGTCGGTCGTCGGAACCATCGGAACGCCCAGGTGCAGCTCCTTGGAGCGCTTGAGCATGCTGAGCATGATCTCGCGGCCCCGGCCGGCGCCCTTGGCGTCGACGAGCTGGTCGAGCGACTGCTGCCATTCGGTGGTCTCTTCGGGGTCGCTGTCGAGCGGGCCCTGCGAGTACGGATCCTGATCGTGAACGGTCACGGGGAGCCTTTCGTCTAACTGGCAGATCATGCCGGGGAGAACGGAACAAGACGCGCAGGACACGGGAGAGTTGTCGACTCCGTACAAAGCGCGTGCGCCAGTCAGCCTAGCCCCGATCGGGATCGACAGGGGCCGGTGCTCGAGGTGCGCCCAGAGAGACTCGAACTCCCGACCACATCGGTGTAAACGACGTGCTCTACCAACTGAGCTATAGGCGCGTGATCTCCAGCCTAGTGCGGGGCTGTGCCAGGCTGGGCGCATGAAGCTTCCGCACGATGATGTCGATCCCGACGGCCTGCTGGAGTACTCGGTCGTCTTCACGGACCGCTCGCTCAACCACATGTCCGCACGCTTCGTGGGTGTGATGCAGAGCATCCAGTCCGATCTGCGTGCCGCGTACGCCGCCGGCGCCACCGCGATCGTGCCCGGCGGCGGCACCTACGCCATGGAGGCGACAGCCCGCCAGCTCGCCACCGGACGGCGCTGCCTCATCGTGCGCAACGGGCTGTTCTCCTACCGGTGGTCGCAGATCCTCGACGCCGGCGACATCGCGCAGAACGTCGTGGTGTGCGCGGCGCGCCCCGACTCCGAGGATGCTCAGGCCGCATGGGCACCCGCGCCCATCGACGAGGTCGTCGCCGCGATCCGCGCCCAGCGCAGCGAGCTCGTGTTCGCGCCGCACGTCGAGACCGCCGCGGGGATCCTGCTCCCGGACGAGTACGTGCGCGCTCTCGCCGACGCCGTGCACGAGGTCGGCGGCCTCCTGGTGCTGGACTGCATCGCCTCGGGCGCGCTGTGGGTGGACATGGCAGCACTCGGCGTGGATGTGCTGCTCAGCGCGCCGCAGAAGGGGTGGAGCGGATCCCCCGGTGCGGGCTACGTCATGCTCTCCGACGCGGGCCGGGAGGCGGTCGTGAGCCGCACGTCCTCGAGCTTCGCGATGGATCTCGCGAAGTGGCTGTCGATCTCCGAGGACTACCTGGCCGGCCGCGCCCCGTACCACGCGACGATGCCCACCGACACGCTGCTGCACAACGCCGCACTGATGACCGAGACCCGAGAGCGCGGGTTCGAGAACCTGCGCGCGGCGCAGTGGGAGCTCGGCACGCGCGTGCGCGCACTGCTCGCCGAGCGCGGGCTTGCGTCGGTCGCCGCCGCGGGGTTCGCGTCGCCGAGCGTCGCCGTCGTGCACACCACGGATCCGGAGCTGCGCAGCGGCGCGCGATTCAAGGCCGAGGGGCTGCAGATCGCGGCGGGCGTGCCGCTGCAGTGCGGTGAGCCGGAGACCTTCTCAACGTTCCGCATCGGGCTGTTCGGGCTCGACAAGCTCGCGGATGTGGACGGCACCGTGCAGCGGCTGCAGGACGCACTGGACCGGATGGGTCGGTGACGGGGGCACGACCGTGAAGACGGTGCCACGGCGCTGTCCGTGCGGCAGCGGCGACACCCTCGACGCCTGCTGCGGTCCGATTCTCGGCGGGCGTCCCGCTCCGACCGCGGAGCGCCTGATGCGCTCCCGCTACACCGCGTTCGCACAGGGCGATGTCGCGCACCTGCTGCGCTCCTGGCATCCTTCCACGCGCCCGGCCGGGCTCGAGCTGGATCCTGGCGTGCGCTGGCTGCGTCTCGACATCCTCGCCCGCGAGCGCGGCGGCCCTTTCGACACCGACGGGTTCGTCGAGTTCGAGGCGATCCATCGTGAGGACGGGCGGCGCGGCGTGCTGCATGAGCGCAGCCGGTTCGTGCGCGAGGACGGACGCTGGCTCTACGTCGACGGCCTCGTCCGCTGACCGCACTCCGCTGGCGTAGGTTTAGGGGCGTGAAAGCCAACCCCGCGCACCAGCTCGTGCTCCTGGACATCGCCGACGTCGATCGCCGCATCGTGCAGGCAGAGCACAGCCGCACGCACCCCGTCGGTGCGGAGCGCATCAACGAGCTCTCCGCGCAGCGTCAGGGGCAGCTGCGCGAGCTGACGGAGCTCTCCGGCGCGCGTGACGATGTGCAGGCTGAGCTCACCCGTATCGAAGCCGACGTCGCCCTCGCGGCGCAGCGCCGTGACCGTGACGCCGAGCGTCTCGCCACGGCGCAGAACCCCAAGGACGCGGTCGCCTTCGAGCAGGAGATCGCCGCGCTCGGACGCCGGATCAGCGACCTCGAGGATGCGGAGCTCGTGGTCATGGGCCGGCTCGAGGATGCCGAAGCCGCCGTCGCCGCGCAGCAGGCGCTGATCGACGAGACCGTCGCCGAGGGCACCCGCCTGACTGTCGCGGCCAAGGCGCAGATCGCCGCCGCTGTCGCCCAGACCGAGCAGCTGCAGCGCGATCGACTCGCCCTGGCCGACGCCGTCGCACCGTCTCTCATGGCGGAGTACCAGCGCCGCGCCGGCCGCACCGCTGGGGCCGCGCTGCTGCGCCGCGCCACCTGCGAGGGCTGCCGGATGGTGCTCTCCGGCACCGATCTCAATCTGATCCGCCAGGCCGCGGACGACGAAGTGGTCTCCTGCCCGGAGTGCGGCTGCATCCTGATCCGCACCGAGGAGTCGGGGCTCACGCCGAGCAGCACGCCGGAGAACTGATCGCGACCGACGGCTGAGCCCGCAGGGGCGGAGCGGATCCGCGTCAGCTGCCGATCAGAACTCCTCGTGGGTGGCAGGATCGGCACCCCACAACCGACCATCGGGAGAGCCCAGCGCCGTGATGGCGTCGACCTCATCGTCGGCGAGCCGCACCTGGGCGGCCGCAAGGTTCAGCGCCTGGTGCTCGGCCGACGCGGCCTTCGGGATCGCGACCACGCCGCGCGCGGCGTGCCAGGCCAGCACGGCCTGCGCGGGGGTGATGCCGTGGGACTGAGCCGCAGCGGTGACCACGGGATCCTCGAGGATCTCGCCGGCACGCCCCAGCGGGCTCCATGCCTCGGTGATGATGCCCTGCTCGCGGTGGTAGGCGAGTGCATCCTCCTGGGGGAAGCGCGGGTGCAGCTCGATCTGGTTCACCACCGGCCGCACGCCCGTGGCCTCCTCGACGCGCTCCAGGTGCTCGGGGAGGAAGTTGGACACGCCGATCTGGCGCACCAGGCCGCGGTCCCGGGCCTCGATGAGCGCCTGCCAGGCCTCGACGTAGTGGTCCTGCCCCGGCAGCGGCCAGTGGATGAGGAACAGGTCGATCGCCTCGAGGCCGAGCCGGAAGCGGCTCTCCTCGATCGCATCGAGTGCCTTCTCCCGACGGTGATGGCGGCCGGCGAGCTTGGAGGTGACGATGAGCTCACCGCGGTCGACCGCGGCTCCGGAGATGCCCCAGCCGACCGCACCCTCGTTCTCGTAGTTGAACGCGGAGTCGATCAGCCGATAGCCGGTCTCGATGCCGCCGCGCACGGCGTCGGCGCCGGCCTCGCCGCGGAAGCCGAAGGTTCCGAGGCCCTGCTCTGGCAGGGTGAAGCCGTTGTGTGCGGTGAACGGGGATGGGGCGGACATGATTCTCCTCTCCGGTGCCCTCCACGCTAGTCGCCGCCGCCCCAGATCCGCGCAGGTCGCGTGATGCGGCGACACACCGGCCGGTGGGCGAGGCGCGCAGCGGTCTGCACCGGCGGCGACAGGGCGTAGATTCGAAGACATGATCGAATCGGCCGGTGCGCGGGAGATCGTGCTGGGCCGTGGGGTCGAGCCCGATGAATGGATCCTCGTGCTGCGCGACGACGCCGGCACGGAGGTGCGGCGAGAGTGCGTCTCGTCGGCCGGGCTCGCCGCCGTGGTGTCGTCGCATGAGGCGATGCAGCCGCGCTGGGTGGTGCGCAGCCTGCGCGAGGCCTATCCGCCGCTTCTCGCGCAGGGGGTCCGGATCCGTCGTGCATACGACCTGCTGCTGTGCCACGCGATCCTGCGCGACACGGCAAGCCTCGCGGAGCCGTTGCCGGCCTCGCCGCGGTGGCGGCGTGCGGATCCGCTGACGCTCGCGCCCGACGCCCGGCCTGCGCTCTTCGACCTGTTCGACCCGCACCCGGGCCAGGACGGCGCCGGCGCGGAGGTCGACGAGCTGCTCGCAGAGCTCGGACGCCAGCGGAATGCGCTGAAGCGCGCCCCGGACGGCAGGCTTGCGCTGCTGTGCGCGGCGGAGTCGACCGGTGCCCTCGTGGCTGAGGAGATGACGGCCGCCGGTCTGCCGTGGAGCAGCGCGGAGCATGAGCGGCTCCTCTCGGACGCGCTGGGCGCGCGCCCCGTGCCCGGAGCCCGCCCCGCGCGGATGGCGGCGCTCGCGGCGACGATCGCGGCCGAACTCGAGGATCCGGCGGTGAATCCGGACAGTCCGCCCCGGCTGCTCAAGTCCCTGCGGCGTGCGGGGATCCTGGTCGATTCCACATCGCGGTGGGAGCTCGCTGAGCACGAACACCCGGTCGTGGCGCCGCTGCTGGAGTACAAGAAGCTGGCCCGGCTGTACGCGGCGAACGGCTGGGCCTGGCTGGCGGAGTGGGTGCACGACGAGCGCTTCCGGCCGATCTACCTCACCGGCGGAGTGGTCACCGGTCGGTGGGCGTCCAGCGGCGGGGGAGCGCTGCAGATCCCGCGCAGCCTGCGTCCGGCGGTGCGCGCCGACGCGGGGTGGGTTCTCGTGTGCGCCGATGTGGCGCAGCTGGAACCGCGCGTGCTCGCGGCGATGTCGAAGGATGCGGCCATGGCCGCGGCGGCGCGCGGCGCCGACCTGTACGAGGGCGTCGTGCGCTCTGGTGCCGTGCAGAGCCGGCAGGAGGCGAAGTACGCGGTGCTCGGCGCGATGTACGGCGCCACCACCGGGCCCAGCGGACGGCTCGGCCCGCGGCTGCGCAGCGTGTTCCCGCGCGCCATGGCGCTGGTCGACACCGCCGCGAGGACCGGTGAGGAGGGCGGCGTCGTCTCGACGCTGCTCGGTCGCAGCTCACCCCGGCCCGACGCCTCCTGGACCGCGGCGCAGTCCCGGGCGAGCGCCCCCGAGGCCGATGGATCCGATGAGCGGGTCGCCCGCAGCCGTGCCCGCGACCGCGGCCGATTCACGCGCAACTTCGTCGTCCAGGGGACGGCCGCGGAGTGGTCGCTGCTGTGGTTGGCGGAGATCCGCCACCGGCTCGCAGCGTTGCCCGAGGCTCCGCACGCCGCCGCCTCCTCGGGACCGGTGTTCGGGAGCAGGGCTCATCTCGCGTTCTTCCTGCATGACGAGGTCATCGTGCACGCACCGGCCGAACTCGCCGAGCAGGCGGCGCAGGCGGTGCGGGAATCCGCCGATGCCGCCACCCGCCGGCTGTTTCCCGGATTCGACATCGAGATCCCGCTCGACCTCCGCATCGCCGAGAATGCGGGCAAGGACTCGTAGAATCGAAGGGAACGGGTCGGCTGGACGGTCGCGTGGCGGGAGACCGCACCGAGGAACGTCCGGGCTCCGCAGGGCAGGGCGGTGGGTAACACCCACCCGGAGCAATCCGCGAGACAGTGCCACAGAGAGAAGACCGCCTCGTACGAGGTAAGGGTGAAAGGGTGGTGTAAGAGACCACCGGGGGCCGCGGTGACGCGGCCCGCCAGGTAAACCTCGCCCGGAGCAAGGCCAGACAGGGGATGCTGACGCGGCTCGCCGAGTCCCCGGGTAGGCCGCTGGAGCGGCGCGGCAACGCGTCGCCGAGAGAGATGACCGTCCACGGGCGCGAGAGCGCCCCGGACAGAACCCGGCGTACAGGCTGGCCCGTTCCTCAACACGACGAAGCCCGGATCCGCGGATCCGG
>JAFDWM010000130.1 GCA_018268455.1 Actinomycetota bacterium
CGGTAGTGCTGCGCGGCGCCGGTCTCCTCGATGAAGCCCATGCCGCCGTGCACCTGGATGGCGTCGCTGGTGAGCGCGACGGCGTCCTCGGTCGTCCAGCCCTTGAGCACGGGGACGAAGAACTCGGCGAGCGCACCGGTGCCGTCGGTCTCGGCGCGGTCGAAGAGGTCGCCGAGGTAGACACCCAGGGCGCGCATCGCGAACACCTTGCTCTGCATCGACAGCAGCAGGCGGCGCACGTCGGGGTGGCCGGAGATCGGCGTGCCGGCGGGGCGGTCGAGCACCGCGCCCTGGCGTCGCTCATCCGCGTACGCGACGGCGCGCTGCAGCGCCCGGTCGGAGATCCCGGTGGCCTGGAAGCCCATGCCCGCGCGCGCCGAGTTCATCATCACGAACATGCCGGCCAGTCCCCCGCCGACCTCGCCGACCAGGTAGCCGGTGGCGTCCTCGTAGGCGAGCACGCACGTGGGGCTGCCGTGGATGCCGAGCTTGTGCTCGATCGCGACGGTGGTGACCGCATTGCGGTCGCCGAGCGAGCCGTCGGAGTTCACCAGATGCTTCGGAACGACGAACAGCGAAAGACCCTTAGCACCCGCCGGGGCGTCGGGCGTGCGCGCGAGGACGAGGTGCACGATGTTGTCGGCGACGTCGTGGTCGCCCCAGGTGATGAAGATCTTCTGCCCGCTGACGCCCCAGGATCCGTCCGCGCGCGGCGTCGCCATCGTGCGGATCGCGCCGAGGTCCGTGCCCGCCTCGGGCTCGGTGAGGTTCATCGTGCCGGTCCACTCGCCGGACACGAGCTTGGTCAGGTAGGTGGCGCGGATCTCCTCGGAGGCGACGGCGTCGAGCGCGTGGATCTGACCGGCGGTCAGCAGCCAGCACAGCGCGAACGCCGCGTTCGACGCGTTCCAGATCTCGCCGAGACCGGCGCGGATGGATCCGGGCAGCCCGTCGCCGCCCGCGGACTCGGGCGCCTCGGCGGTGACCCAGCCGGCCTCGACGAACGCCTTGTAGGCCTCCGCGAAGCCCGCGGGCAAGTGCACCTGGCCGTCTTCCAGACGTGCCCCCTCGCGGTCTCCGACGGTCTCGAGCGGCGCGAGCACGTTGGCGGCGAACTCGCCGGCGCCCGCGATGATCTCGGTCGCGTCCTCGGCGCTGTACGCGCCGCCGGTGCCGCGCGCCACAAGATCGAGACCGAACGCCTCGCCGTAGAGGAAGGCGTAATCCGAAACCGGTGGGGTGTAGTCGTTTGCCATCGAAGGCTCCAATCTGCGGCACTGCGCGATGAGACTGAGGTTCAGTGTACGCGAGACTGAGTTTCATTGCTTGTCCTTTTTCACGACGTGACCCGCTCTGGACCCGATCGCCGTGGCGGCGCATACTCGACGGGGACCGTCGGAGGAGCAGGGAAATGGGATCAGAAGACCACGTCGCGACCGCGGATGTCACGATCGCCGCATCCGCACAGCGCGTCTGGGACGCGCTCACCGCCCCGGACCGACTGCCGGAGTTGTGGTTCGGCGCGGTCGTCCGCACCAGCTGGCAGCCGGGATCCCCGATCACCTGGAACGGCGAATGGAAGGGCACCCGCTATCAGGACAAGGGTGAGATCCTCGCGTTCGATCCGCCGCGGCTGCTGCGCCTCACGCACTACAGCCCGCTGAGCGGCGAGCCCGACATCCCGGAGAACTACCACGCGCTCGAGTTCGCACTCAGCGAGGCCGACGGGACCACCCGAGTGACGCTCGCGCAGAACGGAAACCCCACCGAGGAGGCCGCGCAGCACTCACAGGGGATGTGGGGGCAGCTTCTGCAGATCCTGAAGAAGGTGGTCGAGGAGGCCTGACCGACAGGGCTTACCCTCGGGCGCCGGTCGACAACAGCCGACCGTCGTGGTGCGCCGCATCGAGAGCCTCCTCGGCCGCACGCCGTCCTTCCACGATCAGCCGGGGAACGTCCTTCGTCACCCACTGCGCCATGCGCTCCATCTCGGGCTGGATGAGGATGACACTCGGGTCGGCGACGAGATCGGCGGTCGCGGTGACGGTGCGCATCATTCGCACGTTCTCCCACTTCGCATGCAGCCGAACGACGATGGTGCGCGTCGCCCCGAGCGCGCGCGTGACCGCGTCCGGGACGTTGTCGATCATGCCGCCGTCGGCGAGCAGCGCGCCGTCACGGCGCACCGGCGGAAGGAACCCCGGCACGGCGATGGTGGATCGGAGCGCGGTGCTGAGCGGCCCGCGGTCGAGGATCACGCCGCGACGGGTGCGCAGGTCGGTCGCATAGGCGCCGAAGCGCCGCGGCAGGTCTTCGATGAGCGGATCCCGGCCGAGGATGCGATGGATCACGTCGGTCACCGCGTGCGTGTCGAGCACGCCCCAGCGTGGGCGCAGCGACCAGCGCGCGATGGCGTGCCAGCGGAAGGCGCGCACGGAGCGCTCGATCGCATCGGCGTCGAACCCCGCCGCGTAGGCGGCGCCGATGAGAGCGCCGGCGCTGGTTCCTGCGACGATCCCGGGTCGGACGCCACGCTCGGCGAGCACCTGCAGCACCCCGGCCTGCGCGGCCCCGTATGCGCCGCCACCGCTGAGCGTCAGGCCGAGGGTCGGGTCGTCGGTCAAAGGTCCTCCGTCGTGGGCGTTTCCCCGACGCTACCAGGACCCGCCTTCGAGCCCGCTGACACGCACTCCGAGCTGTCCGCCGAAGTGCCCGGCCCACGCGCACCGTGGGGGCGGCTCACTGTCGGCATCCAGGCGATACCGAAACCGCGGAATCGTGCAGAAGACGTGGTTCGTCGGCAAACTCGTGCCTTCGGCGGGGGCGACAGGTCTGACTCGCGGTCACGCGCGACGTTTACGTCATCGGTGAGCCATCGACGGCCGCGATGGATCCTTCCGGTTGACGGGACCATCGAACAGCTGCACGATCTCCTCGACCGACTGGCCTTTCGTCTCGGGCAGGAAGAAGTAGACGAAGAGGATGCCGATGATGCACAGGATCGCAAAGATGATCATGACCCAGCCCAGGCCGATTCCGGCCTGCAGGATCGGGAACACGAGCACGAGACCGTAGTTCGCGAGCCAGTCCACCGCCGCCCCGATCCCGGACGCGCGCCCACGGACGGCGGTCGGGAATACCTCACCCTGCAGCAGCCACCCCGTTCCGCCGATCCCGATCGCGAAGCACGCGATGAACAGCGAGAAACCGACCATGATGACGACGAGCTGCGGGACTCCGTGCAGGAACGACGCGCCGTACGACCCGATGAGCAGGAAAACCGCCATGCCGATGTAAGCGGCCATGGCGAGGCGCCGACGTCCGATGCTGTCGATGAACCGGAACGCGAAATATGTGGCGATGACGTTGACGACGGCGAGGATGCCTGCGGCGTAGACGCCGTAGACCTCGGACTGCACCGCGGGCGTGCCGGGACCCGCGAAGTAGGGCTGGAGCAGATGTGGGCCGTAGTAGAACGCGACGTTGATGCCGGTGATCTGCTGCAGGATGAAGAACACGCAGACGATGACAAGCGCGCGCTTGACCGGCTTCGTCCACTGCGTCTTGGCCTCCATGCGTTCCTTGTCCGCTCGCACGGCAACCGCCTCCGCATGCACCTCCTCCGCTGTCG
>JAFDWM010000131.1 GCA_018268455.1 Actinomycetota bacterium
GGGGCGCTGACCAGCCGGGTCGCCGGGTCCTCCAAAGCTCATGGGGAAAGCCTAGAGGCACCCTCCGCCGTCGAGACGGAGGCTGCGGGTAGCGTGGACGCATGCGGTTCGCTCATCTGCGCCGTCCCGAATCCGATTCCCTCTCCCTCGCCGTCATCGACGGCACCGGGGCGACGCTCGTCTCCGATCTCGTGGATCCGGCCCCTGCCACCCTCCAGCAGCTCATCGAGGGCGGCGACGCCCTCCTCACCCGCGTGCGCGAGTCGCACGCCGCCGGCCTCGCCCCTGTGCACCCGCTGGACGGCTTCGCGCATGCGGCGGCCGTGCTCGCTCCCCCGGTCGTGCTCGCCGTCGGCCTGAACTACGCCGCCCACTCCAGTGAGCTCGGGCTCAAGACCGACACCGCGCCGACGGTGTTCACACTGTGGCCCAACTCGCTCACCGGCCACGAACAGACCACCTCCTGGCCGCGCGCGCTGTCCGAGTCCGTCGACTACGAGGCCGAGCTCGGCGTCGTCATCGGCGCCTCGGCGAAGGATGTCCCGGTCGAGGACGCACTCGACCACGTCTGGGGCTACACGGTCGTCAACGACATCACGGCGCGCGACATCCAGTTCGCCGAAGCCCAGTGGTCGCGGTGCAAGTCGTTCGACGGCTTCTCCCCCACCGGCCCGGTCGTCGTGACGGCGGACGAGATCCCGGATCCGCAGGACCTGCACATCTGGACCGTCGTCGACGGCCACAGGGTGCAGGACGCCAGCACCGGCCAGATGGTACGCCCGGTGGCCGCGCTCATCGCGCACCTGTCCCGCTCGCTCACCCTGCTGCCCGGAACCCTCATCTCCACCGGCAGCCCGGGCGGCGCCGGCTATTCGCGCGACCCGCAGATCTTCCTGCGTGACCGCTCCACGGTCACCGTCGGCATCGACGGGATCGGAGAGCTCACCACGCACTGCCGGATCCTGGACTGAACGGATCCGCCTGTACAACGCTGTACGGCCCGTCGCGCGGGCGACGGGCCGTACAGCGTTTCGGACTCAGGCGCCCGCGTCGACATCCTTCGACGGGATCACCGGGATCGCCGCGGTGATGGCCTCGAGGCCCGACAGACGAGCCGGCGACAGCTGCTTGGCGACCTCGTCCGGCGACATGAGCCCCGCCTCGACCACGAGGTCGGCGACGTTGCGGTTGGTCAGCAGCGCCGTCTTGGCGAGGGCAGCGGACGCCGCGTAGCCGATGAACGGCGTGAGCGCAGTGATCACGCCGACCGACGAGCCCACCATGGCTCCCAGGCGGTCGCGGTTCGCGGTGATGCCGTCGACGCAGTTGACGCGCAGGGTCCACATGGCCTGGCGCATCCAGGTGATCGACTGGAAGATCGAGTGCGCGATCACCGGCTCGAACGCGTTCAGCTGCAGCTGACCGGCCTCGGAGGCCATCGTGACGGTCACATCCGATCCGGCCACGGCGAACGCGACCTGGTTCACGACCTCCGGGATGACGGGGTTCACCTTGCCCGGCATGATGCTGGATCCGGCCTGCATGGCCGGCAGGTTGATCTCGCCGAGGCCGGCCTGAGGGCCCGAGGAGAGCAGACGCAGGTCGTTGCAGATCTTGGAGAGCTTCATCGCGTTGCGCTTGAGCGACGCGGAGAACGACATGAAGGATCCGGTGTCGCTGGTGGCCTCGACGAGATCCGTTGCCGTGTTCAGCTGCAGCCCGGTGATCTCACGCAGGTGGTGGTTCACCTTCCCGGCGTAGGCGGGGTGCGTGGTGATGCCGGTGCCGATGGCCGTGGCGCCCATGTTGATCTCGAACATCAGCGAGGCGTTCTCCGTGAGCCGCTGGTGGTCGTAGCCGAGCGTGGTCGCGAACCCGTGGAACTCCTGGCCGAGCGTCATCGGCACGGCGTCCTGCAGCTGGGTGCGGCCCACCTTGAGCACGTCGTGGAACTCGCGCGCCTTCGCGAGGAACGCGACGCGCAGGTGGTCGAGCTCGTCGAGCATCGAGCGCAGCGAGAGCGAGAGGCCGATCTTCACGGCGGTCGGGTACACGTCGTTCGTGGACTGGCTGCGGTTGGTGTGGTCGATCGGCGAGAGGAACCCGTAGTCGCCCTTCTCCCGTCCGGCGAGCTCGAGCGCGATGTTGGTGATGACCTCGTTCGCGTTCATGTTGGTCGAGGTCCCGGCCCCGCCCTGGATCACGCCCACGATGAACTCGTCGTGGAACTCGCCGTCGATGACCTTCTGCGCGGCCGCATCGATGAGGTCAGCCTTCTCCGGGTCGAGCGCGCCGATCTCCTTGTTCGCGCGGGCGCTGGCCTGCTTCACCATCGCGAGGGCGACGATCAGTTCCGGGTAGACGGAGATCGGCCGCTTCGTGATCGGGAAGTTCTCGGCGGCACGGAGCGTATGGATCCCCCAGTACGCGTCGGACGGGATCTCCTTGCTTCCCAGGGAGTCGGTTTCGGTTCGGGTGGCAGGCGCGACGGCGGCCATGGACACATCCTCGTGGGTGATGGCGAACAGGGAAGGGGGATGCCTCCATCCTATCCGCTCGCCGTCACCGGCCCGGCTTGCGCGAGAACGCCTCCAGCCGCTCCTCGGGGCTGAGCGCGGCCATCCGCGCGACCCACTCCGGGGAGAACGTCTGCACCGCTTCGGCCTCCACCACGGGCACCACCGTGTGCGTGATCGTCTCCGGCCGCACGTGCACGAGCTGGAACGACTGCGCCGCGTCCATCCCGTTCACGCTCTCAGCGGGCAGTGCGACGTCCATCGTGTAGCAGGTGGCACTGGCGACGCTCACCGGGACGCCGGCGAACGTCGCGTGCAGCGAGTAGTGCAGGTGGCCCGCGAGGATGCCGCGCACGTCGGATCCGCGCACGATCTCCGCGAGCTCGTCCTGATGGCGCAGCTCGAGGATGTCGAAGAACGCCAGATGGCTCGGCACAGGCGGGTGATGCATCGCGAGCAGCGTTCCGTGCGGCGCGGGCGTGCGCAGCTGCTCAGCCAGCCAGTCGCGCTGATCGGCGTCGATGTCGCCGTGATGCCAGCCCGGCACCGTGGAGTCCAGCGCGATCAGCCGCAGCCCGTTCAGATCCCAGACGCCGGTGACCGGATCCTCGCTCGGCACAGCGTCGAGCAGGTGCTCGCGCAGCGCAGGGCGCTCGTCATGGTTGCCGGCCACCCAGATGACCGGGGCGCCGAGGCGCTCGGCGACCGGCTCGACCGCGGCACGCAGCCGGCGGTACGCGTCGGGCTCACCGAGATCGGCGAGGTCGCCGGTGACCACGATGGCGTCGGGTGATGCGGCGATGCTCTCGATCGCCGCAAGGGTGCGCTCGAAGGTGCGCTCCACGTCGAAGCGCCCGCCGAGCGCCGCCCCGCCGGCCAGCAGGTGCGGGTCGCTCACGTGCACGAGCGTGTGCGTGGGGGCGGCGAAACGGCCGAACTGCACTGTCATGGGCCCAGGCTAACGCCATGCGCAGACCGCGCCACGGAACGTCTACTTGAAGACGATGAGCAGGATCCCGCCGAGCACGGCGGCCGCGCACACGAGGAAGCAGGCGTAGGCGGCGATCAACGCGAGCGTCTTCTGCCC
>JAFDWM010000132.1 GCA_018268455.1 Actinomycetota bacterium
CGCACCACCGGCGAAAGCCCCGATCACCGGTATGGCCTTCGAGCTGATCTTGACCGTGCCCATCATCGCGCCCTGCGCGATCGCCTTTCGCGCGAGCACGATCGTCACCGGCATGAGAGCGGAATCCGGCAGCTGCTGAGCGAGCAGGTCGCCCCATTTCGGGACCGCGCTCTCGACGGCGACGCCCGCGATCGAACGCGCACCCGAGATGGTGGCCCCGGCAGGCAGAGCGCCGAGGATCATCGGCGTGATCTTGCTCTTGCGCTTCTCCCCGAGCAGGGCCCCCAGCACAATGACCTTGGCGCGTTCGGGGTCGTCGATGGGAATGCCTCGCAGCTCCGCCATACACAGGGCGAACAATGCCGTTGTCTCGTAGAAGAACAGGAGATCACCGACGCCCAGGCCAATGGCGACCGGGACGCCCACGGCCGGGATCGACGCGGACGCGCCGATCGCCGCACTCGCGGCCGTGGTGGTCGCCACGTACTGAGACTCGATGGTCTTCATGACGTCGGCAGGGGTCGCGTTCGGGCGCTTGCGCCGGATCTCCTTGATGTAGGCGGTAACGGCGGGCCGCTGCACCGCAATCGCGGCGAACACCCGATCCTGGAAGTCGTCGGGCAACGCAATCGACGGGGCTTCCGCCTCGGTCTTCGCCTTCTTGTCGGCCATGTGGTGCTCCTTCTTACGGTCAGCGCGTGGACTCAAAGGTCTTTCGCTCATGATTCGCTCTGCAAAGGCTCGAAATCGATCCGCGTCTTCAACTCATGGCCCCACGCGTAGTCACGGGTTAGATGCTGAGCGCGGCCGAGCACGATGCTTGGCGCTATGTTCCATTCGTCTGCGAGCGCCCGGATCGCGACAAGGTCTCGGCGACGCGGAAGTCGATGCTCCTCGGCGACCGGGATCAGCACCTCGGACGCGTACAGGTCCGCCTCCCGCTCCGCCGCGGTGCCGTCGCCGTCGAGGTACAGCTCGCGGTCGCCATGAAGCATCACGTGCCCGAGCTCGTGGAACAGCGTGAACCAGAGCTGGTCGTCGCTCTTCCACAGCAGGGAAAGCTGGATGACGGGATGCCCGTTGACCCAACGCGTCGTGCCGTGGATACCGAGACCTGGCACACCGGGAATCAAGCACAGCACGACGCCAACCGCGCGCAGCCCCGCGATCGCTGCCTCGATCGCAGTCGTCGGATCGTCACGGGTGGAACGGCGCAGCACAGGGATCAAGGACTCCAGCCCGTGGCGGTCGAATTCGGGAACGTCGTGCAGGCCGTCGTGGTGGCGCTCGGCCAGCGCGAGCCAGGTGACCAGGGCCTCGCCGTGATCCCGTGCGATCGCCGACCGTCGATAGGCGACCGCTCCTTCGCGCCATGTGACCTCGTAGGCGTCCAGACTCGCGGCGCCGAGAATGGCAAGCAGCTGTCGTACGGTCTCGGCGCGCTCGCGCGATCCGGCGGTGATGTACGACCACTTGCGCAGGTACGACAGCGGGAACGCCTTCGCGGCGGCATACTGACGTTCCAGTTCGGCGACCTCCTGCAGACGCGCGAGGTCTTCCCGGTAGCCGCTCTCGTACTGGTTCCAGATGCGCGCGGGTACACCGGTGACGCGCTCGAGCGCGAGCGCGAGGCTGTGCGACAACGGCGCCTTGCCGTGCAGCAGCTCGCTGACATGCTTGCGGCTCACTCCCAGCCGACGCGACAGCTCGGCCGCGTTGATCCCCTCGCCCTCCATCCACTCCGCGATGAAGTCTCCGGTAGTGACGACATAGTTCGGCTGTGCAGTCATCTCTCCGCTCCCTTCAGCGTCGGTGATAGTCCTCGATCTTGAGCACGAGAACCGTCACGATCTCGCGATCCACAGGGGTAACGATGAGGCGCCAGTTCGCGGTCAGACGCGCCGACCACTCCCCCGCCCGATCCCCTGTCATCTGCTCCCAGCGGCCCGTCCCCAGCAGCAGGTCGTCCATCTGCAGGGCGCGCCTCAGTTCGGCGATCCGCAGCTTCAGGGTTTTCGTGACCTGAGCGCCGAGCTTCTTCTGCATGGCGCGCTCGTCCGTGCACGTCTTCTCGAGCTCTCGCGTCGCGTACTCCAGCTCCATGTGTTACCTAAATCGTAACATTCTCGAGAATGCAGGGGAAGACCTGCACCAGATGTTCATTCGAGCCTCCGCTTCCGTTCGTCCTGAGATCCCGCCGGCCGGGCACCTCATTCGCGCGCCTTCAGGTACAGGAAGAGTCCACCGAGAACGAATGCGAGAACGACGGCGCCGACCGTCGCGGGGATCCAGGACGCGAACCGATTCAGGGCGTCATATCCCGCCCCCACGAGCACGCCTGCGCCGATGAGGATCGCCGGTACATAACCTGCCCAGGACAGGGGCGAGCCACCCAGTTGCATGGCACCCCACCACAAGAAGAAGAGGGCGACCGCGACCCACGGGATCACGACCCACCACACGACCGCGTGGGTATAGACGTGGCGCATCATCGTGCCGGGCAGGATCAGGAGCACTCCCGCGGCACCGGACGTCACGATGACGAGCAGGATCCAGATGACCATGCCGTGGCGCGCTTCGTTGGCATATGCAGCCACGAAGGGCGCGGCGAGGGCGACCAGCACCGCCGCGATTCCGATCGCCACCGCGATGAGCCATCCCCAGACGGTCCAGTCCTTGACGAACTGGACGGCCACGTCCTCCGTGCGGATCCGCAGCATCGCGTTCGTCGTTGTCAGTACCTGGTCGTGGTTCATGATTCCCCCCGGAAGTCGGTTTCGTGTGTTCGGTCAGATGTCAGATGGTCGGATCCTCGGGCTGGTCCTCGGCCCAGATGTCGTGGTCGATCTCGATCGCGCGTGGCCACGCAGTGAGGCCGTACAGCTCACGGCGCCAGCGGATCCGACGGCGGAGGTGCGTCTTGTCGTGCGCCACTCGAGCGCGCTTCATCTCGCGCAGGTCTAGGCCCGACTTCCACTCGTCGTAGGTGCGCATCAGCCACCACGGATCGGCACGGACCTGGTCATTGTGCCCGAACCGCTCGGCGGCGACGAGCGCGTTGAACCGCTCGTCCACGGCGAGACCTGTGTTGAGAGCGAGCACCTCGGTCACGAACATCGCGACCACAAAGCCCAAGGCGAAGAGATTGGCGGATGCGGCGTGCGGTTGCGTACCGATCACGTTGAACATCACCGCTCCGCCCGCGAAAACTCCGAACAGGATCCAGCAGAAGACTTGACTGCCGCGCCCCATTCGCCGACTCGCCTCGTGGGCTTCGACCATGATCCGGGCCTCGGTGACCCGGGCGGCGAACTGCGATCGTTCTGGCTCCTCCGGCACGTCCTTCATCTGCGCGAGCGCCTCCGTCAGTCGCGCGCGCCAGTATTGTGCGGTGGCGGGCGACCCGGGGAGCCTGCTTGATCGAATGACAAGCCATCCGGGAATCGTCTTGATCGCCCAGATCACGACGGTCAGAAGGATCACGACAATCGCCGCGCTCTCGGGTCCCCACCACGACGTAGCGAGCTGCTCGACGGCGTTCATGTCGAAGCCTCGACGATCTTCTCCGCGTCGCG
>JAFDWM010000133.1 GCA_018268455.1 Actinomycetota bacterium
GATGGAGGACGCGATGGTGAAGGCAGCTGCCGACCCGCTGACGCTGACGTTCGCGGCCCTCGCGGATCCGACGCGTCGCGCGATCCTCGCCCGGCTCTCCCGCGGCGCCACGAACGTCGGAGACCTCGCCGAGCCCTTCGACATGAGCTTCGCAGCCGTATCGAAGCATCTGCGCGTGCTCGAAGGAGCGGGCCTCGTCTCCCGCGGACGAGACGCCCAGTACCGCCCCGCCATGCTCGACGCGCGCCCGCTCGCGACCGCATCGGCCTGGATCGACGACTACCGACGCTTCTGGACCGACAGCCTCGACGCCCTCGACGACCTGCTCGCCGAGGCGAACCGCCCCGCCGGCGACGCCGAAGACGCGGCAGATGACAGGAAGAAGGACGCACCGTGACCGGAATCACCGAGGACGGCATCGAGATCGACCGCGAGTTTGCCGCAAGCCCGCAGGCCGTGTTCGACGCCTGGACGACCCCGGAGTCGTTCTCGCGCTGGTTCGGCGGACGCGATGTCCAGGTGCCACTGGACAGCCTCGACTACCGCGCCGAGGACGGACGGGCGTGGTCGGCGGTGATGGTGCTTCCGGACGGCGCTCGCATCGACTGGGCGGGCGAGTTCCTCGAGGTGGATCCTCCGTCCCGGCTCGTGATGACGCTGACCGACCGCCCGGCCTCGAGCGATCGGGCGGTGCTGACGGTCGATCTCACTCCGACACTCTCAGGCACCCGCCTCGTCATGACGCAGCAGACTCCCGGCTTCACAACGGAACAGCGCGAGGGGACCATCGCAGGCTGGCTCACCTTCCTCGAGGTGCTGGCCGACGTCGCCGAGGCCTGATCCCGCAGCGGAATCAACACCCTTGCACGGAGCCGCGTCCTTCCGTTAGGTTGTATTCAACCAGTTAGTTAAGAACCGTCAGGTTGACCAGAAGAAGGACCACCATGCGCACACTCATCGTCTCCGCATTCGTCTCCGCCGACGGAGTCGCGCAGGCACCGGGACACGACGCCGAATACCGCAACGCGGGATGGACCGTGACCGGCGCCGAGTTCGACGCGGCCGCGTACGAGCTGAAGGGGCGGGAGCAGGACGAAGCGGGAGCGGTGCTGCTCGGCCGCCGCAGCTATGAACTGTTCGCGCCGGTCTGGCCGCGGATGGATGAGTTCGCCGGCTACAACGCGATGCCCCGCTACGTCGTGTCCTCGACTCTCGACCACGACGACGAGCGCTGGCCGGCCACCGTGCTCCGCACGCTCGACGACGTCGCCGCGCTCAAGGAGACCGACGGTGGACCGCTGCTCGTGCACGGCAGCCTCACCCTCGGCCACGCCCTCGCCGACGCCGGACTCGTCGATCGGTACCACGTCCTGGTTTTCCCCGTCGTGCTCGGCGCCGGCCGGCGCTTGTTCAGCGACTCCGCACACGACACCGTCAAGGTCGCGATCGCAGAGCACGAGGTCTACGGAAACGGCGTGCAGAAGCTCGTCTACGACGTCGTGCGCTGAGCGCGACGCGGTCGCGGCACATCTTCCCTAGACTCGCCGCATGCCTCGCTCCCTGCTCGCGACCGAGATCCGCACGGCTCTCCGCGACGCCGCCGACCCGGCGCTCGCACCAGGGCAGCAGGCGTACATGAAGTCGGCGATGCCGTTCCTCGGCGTGCGGGTGCCCGAGGTGCGCCGGATCACGCGGGAGCTCATGCGGGGCGCGACGGACCCGGACGAGCTGCGATCGACCGCGCTCGCCCTGTGGCGCAGCGCGGAGTTCCGCGAGGAGCGCTATGCGGCGCAGGCCGTGATGGCGCTGCGCCCGCTGCGCGGCCGGCTCGACATGCTGGACGTGCACGAGGAGATGATCCGCACCGGCGCCTGGTGGGAGCACGTCGACGAGGTCGCCCACCGGCTCGCCGACCTGCTCGACGCGCATCCCGCCGAACTGGCTGTCGAACTGCGGGTGTGGGCGGATGACGAGGACCTCTGGATCCGCCGCGCGGCGATCATCGCGCAGCTGCAGCGGCGCGAGCGCACCGACCGCGCCCTGCTGACCGCGGCGATCGAGGCGAGCATCGAGGATCCGGAGTTCTTCCTGCGCAAGGCGATCGGCTGGGCGCTGCGCGATTTCGCCCGCGCGGACCCGGACTGGGTACGCGCCTTCGTCGACGCGCATCCCGCTCTGTCCCCGCTCAGCCGCCGCGAGGCGCTGAAGCACCTGGGCTGAGCCGGTCTCGACCAGGTACGACGAAGCGAGACACCACTTTCTGCATGAGACATCGCCTCGGGCGTGGTGTCTCATGCAGAAAGTGGTGTCTCGCGGATCAGGGCCGAGATAGCAGCGTCTACGTCACTCCCACTCGATGGTTGCCGGCGGCTTCGACGTCACGTCGAGCACGACGCGGTTCACGTCGGCGACCTCGTTCGTGATGCGGTTGGAGATGCGCGCCAGCACGTCGTACGGCAGGCGGGTCCAATCGGCCGTCATCGCGTCCTCGCTCGAGACCGGGCGCAGCACGATCGGGTGGCCGTAGGTGCGGCCGTCGCCCTGCACGCCGACCGAGCGCACGTCGGCGAGGAGCACCACCGGGCACTGCCAGATGGTCTGGTCCAGGCCGGCGGCGCTGAGTTCCTCGCGGGCGATCGCGTCGGCCTCACGCAGGATGTCGAGGCGCTCGCGGGTGACCTCGCCGATGATGCGGATCCCGAGACCCGGGCCGGGGAACGGCTGGCGTCCGACGATCGCTTCGGGGATCCCCAGCTCGCGGCCGATCGCGCGCACCTCGTCCTTGAACAGGGTGCGCAGCGGCTCGATCAGGTCGAAGTCGAGGTCGTCCGGGAGGCCGCCCACGTTGTGGTGCGACTTGATGTTCGCCGTGCCGGTTCCGCCTCCGGACTCGACCACGTCCGGGTACAGCGTGCCCTGCACGAGGAAGCGGACCTTCTCGCCCGAGGCCTTGGCCTCCTCGACGAGGTCGCGCTGCACCTGCTCGAAGGCGCGGATGAACTCGCGGCCGATGATCTTGCGCTTGGCCTCGGGGTCGGTGACCCCGGCGAGGTGGCCGAGGAAGGTGTCGGCCGCGTCTACCGTGATCAGGCGCACGCCGGTGGAGGCGACGTAGTCGCGCTCGACCTGCTCGCGCTCGCCCTTGCGGAGCAGTCCGTGATCCACGAAGACGGCGGTGAGCTGGTCGCCGATGGCCTTGTGCACGAGCGCGGTTGACACGGCCGAGTCGACGCCGCCCGACATCGCGGAGATCACGCGGGCGTCGCCGACCTGGGCGCGGATCCGCTCGACCTGCTCGGCGATGACGTTGCCGCTGTTCCAGTCGGCCGGAAGCCCGGCGCCCTTGTGCAGGAAGTTCTCGATGATCTCCTGGCCGTGGTCGGAGTGCTTGACCTCGGGGTGCCACTGCACGCCGTACAGCCGGCGCCCCTCGTCGGCGAACGCGGCGACCTGCGTGGCTCCGGTCGACGCGAGCACCGCGAAGCCCTCGGGTGCACGGGAGACCTGGTCGCC
>JAFDWM010000134.1 GCA_018268455.1 Actinomycetota bacterium
TCTTCCTGCTCTTCGTGCCCATCACGGACATCCTCCCCGACAGGCCCGCGAACACACGGATCCCGCCTGGTCAGTGTCCGGGAACAGGGGTCAACCGCAAAGCCCTTCGCTGCGGGAGGTGTGGGCTCCCCCGGCGACAGCGTGAGGACGAGCGGATCCGCAGAGGTGTCCTACCGCGGCCCGCGGCGGAACATCCCCGCGAACAGGGTGTGCAGCAGCGGCAGCACCGACACGCTCATCAGCACGATGCCGAGCGCGGGATTCACCGCGAGTACGAGCGCACCGGCGACGAGCAGCGCCGCGAACAGCAGTCCGGAGACGCCGCGGCGCACGAGCGCGTCGATGTGGTCGAGCCGCTTCTCGATGCGGGAGGTGTCGAAGGAGACCGTGCCGTCGTCGACGCGCGTGATGATGTCGTCGATCCGCTTCGGCAGCCGCCACAGGGTCGTCGCGTTGGAGGCCGCCTGCTTCGCGAGGTCCTGCACGAGGTTGCCGGTCTCGTCGCGCAGCAGCCGGGTCGCGTACGGCTCGACCGACTCCCAGATGTTGAACTGCGGATCCAGCCCGCTGCACATGCCAGAGGTCAGCGAGACCGCGCGGAACAGCAGCAGCAGCCCTTCCGGCAGCTGCACCGGCAGGGAGCGCACGGTGTCGCCGAACTCGCGCGCGAAGGTCTGGAACTCACGCGGATCCACGTCGCGCAGCTCGGCGAAGCCCATGCCGCCGAACCGGTCGAAGAGGGCGCTCAGCGCACGCTCGAGGTCGCGATCGCCCGCCGAGGGGAGGAGCACGCCGATCTCCTGCGCCGCGGCGACCAGACCCTTGCCGTCGCGCCCGGCTGCCGCGATGAACAGTGTGCGCAGGCCGTGCCGGATCCCCTCCGGCACCTCGGCCATCATCCCGAAGTCGACGAACGTGAGCCGCCACGGCAGGCTCCGGTCGCCCGATCCGGCGGCACCCGGGGCGGGTGTGCCTGTGGCGGGTGAGCCAGGCTCGGGCTCGCCGTGCGAGGAGGCCGGGCGCGCCTTGACACCGAGCGGGGTCACGAAGATGTTGCCGGGATGCGGATCCGCGTGCACGAACCCGTGCGTGAACACCTGGTCGAACATCACCTCGGCGAACACCCGCGCCACATCGGACGGGTCGATGCCCGCGGCGCGCAGCGCATCCACGTCGGTGATCTTGATCGCGGTGACGTCGGAGAGCGTGAGCACCCGGCGGGTGGTGCGCTCCCAGGCGATGAGCGGGGCGTCGACGCGCGGGTCGTCGGCGAAGTCCGCGCGGAAGCGCTCGGCCGCGGCGGCCTCGTGCAGGTAGTCGATTTCCTCGAGGCTGGTGTGCGCGAACTCCTCGACCAGTGCCGGCGCGTCGACGCGGTCGGCGATGAAGCGGATCCGCTTCAGCCATGCTCCGACACGGCGCAGCGCTGCGAGATCCGTCTGCACGACCTGGTCGATGCCGGGCCGCTGCACCTTGACGACGACGTCGGCGAAGCCCGCGTCGGCCGCGTCCGCCGTGCTCAGACGCGCGCGATGGGCCTGCCCCAGCGAGGCCGCAGCGAGCGGGACGGGGTCGAACGAGGCGAAGGCGCGCTCGAGCGGCACGCCGAGTTCGGCCTCCGCGAGCACGCGGATGTCGGCGAACGGCACGGCCGGCACCTCGTCCTGAAGACCGGCGAGCTCGGAGGTGATCTCCGGCGGCAACACGTCCATGCGCGACGACATGAACTGGCCGACCTTGATCATGAGCCCGCCGAGGCCGACCGCGAGCACGTGGAAACGCTTCGCCTGCGACGCCAGCCGGCGCTCGCGGGTGCTCTCCGCGACCCGCCGGAACCCGATCCGGGGCAGCGCGATCTCGTACCACCAGTTCACCAGCAGCACGCGCGCGGCGTAGCCGAGGATCCGCCGATAGCGCGACCGCAGCGCCGGACCCGTCGGGGTCGCGCCCTGGGCACGGGGGGCCTGGGCGTTGGGGTCGGGGCGGCCCTGGTCCGGCGGGGCGCTCGTACGTCCGGCTCCCGGGCTCGGGCGGCCGGGGCCGCCGGGGCCCGGGTCGCCGTGCGCCTGTGCGCCCGGGCCCGTCCGGCTGGGGTCGGCGGGCGCACCAGACGACGGCTCGTCCCGCGATCGCTCGGTCACGATTCGTACCGTAGCCGACCCGGCCGGGGATCCGGCCTGGGGATCCGCGGATTGCTCCGAACGACGGGTCTCGCCGTCCGCCATCAGTCGGCGAGGATCGCGTACAGCCGGCGGCGGGCCTCGTCGAGCACCTCCACCGCCTTCTGCACCTGCTCGGGCGAGCCGGTGCGGGCCACCTGCGCGGCGGCGCCCGCCAGATCCATGCCCGCCTTGGGCAGCGCGCCGAAGGAGGCGGTGGATCCGCTGCGCTCGTTCGAGGTCTCCCACGGAGGTGTGGCCGACGCGTCCTCAGCGGCAGCGGCGCCGGCCTCGGTCAGCGCGTAGGTCTTGCGGCCGCCCTCCTCCGTCGCCTCGATGAGGCCCTCGTCGGCGAGCAGCTGGAGCGTGGGATAGACGGATCCGGCACTCGGCTTCCACGACCCGCCGCTGCGGTCAGAGATCTCCTGGATGATCTGGTAGCCGTGCATGGGCTGCTCGTTCAGCAGCGCGAGCACGGCGGCGCGCACGTCTCCGCGGGCCATGCGCGGGGATCCGGTGCGCTGACCGAAGGGGGTGTTCTGCTCGAACGCGGAGCGCAGGTGCTCCATCGCGTCCCAGAGTCCGGCGCCGGGACCCTGCCCCGGGCGTCCGCCGAATCCGCGTCCGCCGCCGAATCCCGGCCCGCCGAACCCGTGCGACGAGTAGTTGCTGTTCATGACGATCTCCTCGGCCCGCCCACCCTGAGCGACACTTAACGATATGTCGTTATGTATCGGAAGGGAAGCGTGGATCCGCCGCCGTCGGGATCCGCCATCTGTCGCGTGGTCCGCCCTCGCCACACAGTTCGGGAGGAATTCTCCCGCTCGGGAGGACCAATGCCCAGGATCCCTCCTCCCGAGCGCGAGTTCTCCTCCCGAGCAGGGGATCCCTCCGCAGGATCTGCCTGGAGTCTTTGCCATCGCCGCCACCGCAACCACCACCACACGCTTCGTCGGCCCTCGCCGCACGTTCGGGAGGAATTCTCCCCCTCGGGAGGACCAATACCCAGGATCCTTCCTCCCGAACGCGAGTTCTCCTCCCGAACGGGGGACCCCTCCGCGGGATCCGACGCGATCCACCGCCGTCACCGTCGTCACCACCACTCGTTTCGTTGCCGCCTTCGCCCCACAGTTCGGGAGGAATTCTCCCCCTCGGGAGGACCGATGCCCAGGATCCCTCCTCCCAAACCCGAGTTCTCCTCCCGAACAGGTGCTGGGCGAGGCCCGCGGCCGGATCCGAGACCGCCCAGGCGACCCCTCGGTAGGATCCGCCGGAGCCCACCGGCCAAATCCATCCGCTGGGGTTGACCCCTGTTCCCGGACA
>JAFDWM010000135.1 GCA_018268455.1 Actinomycetota bacterium
CAGGAGGTGGATGAAGTTCAGGCCGGCGAACACGTCGGACTCCTTTCGGACGGCGTCGCCTACGCGACGATGCGAGTGCGGTGGAAGAACTGCCCGGCGCCGAGACGCGGGTCGACGTATACGGCCGTGTCCGTGCGGAGCAGCAGGCTGCGGTACACGACCACGAGCTCGTCAGGGACGTTCAGATCGATCGCCATGCCGGTGATGTGCCCGTCGCGGTGGCGCTCGGCCTCCGCGTATGCCTCCGGCGTGATCAGCTGCTGCGCGGCCCAGATGTTCGCCGCTGCCTCTTGCCGCTTCCGCAGAAGACCTACCTCTGTCGGCCGGTGGCCGAGAACGTGGTGCCCGATCTCGTGGTACCCGACTCCGCGGAGCACGCGTCCTCGCATGCCTGGCGTGATGTCGATGTGCCTCGAACCAGGTGCGTAGCCGCTGCGGTGGATGCCTCGGTGCTCCCGCACCTCAAGGCCGAGGTCGGCGGCGAGGTTCCAGAAGTCCATCGGCATCAGGGCAGCCCGATCTGGACGGAGTCTCGGGTTGGTCGTGGTTGCTTCGCTGTTGCTCTCATGCGCTGGCTCCTCCGGTCAGGCGTTGTCGAAGTCGGTGTCGTTGGTCTGCGGGAACTCCTCGATGGACTCGTTCGCGACCATGCGGTCATCCTGGCGGGAGTCACGGACCTTGTGCGTCGGGAACTCGTGCATAGTGGCCTCGCTGACCGCCTCGCTCAGGGGTGCGTCGTAGATCGAGCCGAGCTCCGTCACGTCGAGGCGCCGCGCGATCTCCAGCACAAGCTGCTCGTCACGCGCCAGCTCGAGCGCGGACTGCACGGAGTCCAGGCCAGCCTCGCTGGCTGTCAGGTGTCCGTTGGCGACTAGCGCCGCGACGGGCGAGACGTTGTAGGCGCGCGCGATCCGGATCGTGGTGTCCATCAGGAAGGCGCCGTCGTTGATCTGGCGGCTGAGGGTTGCGTGACTCACGCCCGTCTTGCTGGCGATCTCACGGAGCGACTCGTTCGCGCCGATGGTGCGGAGCCATTCGTTGGGGTTCGTCATGGTGCAAGTGTGCACCACAAATGTTCCATGCACAAGCCAATCGTTCCAAGTATTTGACAGCGCGTTCCACTCATGTAACGATCGGTGCATGACCGAAACAACTGGTACGGCGGTGAAGATCCGCCCCGGACTCCTCGACCGGCTCAAGGACAACTCCGGTATCCGGAGTGACGAGGCCTTCGCTCGCACGATCGGCGTTTCCCGTCAGACGCTCACTCGGCTGAAGGCCGGCGACGAGCCGAACCTGCGCACCGTCGTCGGGATCGCGCAGGCGTTCGACCTTGCGATCGGTGAGGTCGTGGTCGTCGAGCGCGCGGCGGAGGCCGCAGCATGAGCGGCGCACGTGTTACGCCGATCCGGCCGGTCGAGGCGACGAAGCCTCGGTACCTGTCTCCGGAGCAGGTGTGCGACATCGTCCCCGGGATGACGGTCGCGAACCTGCAGGAACTGCGGAAGCAGGGGCGTGGGCCCCAGTACCGCAAGCCGACGGGGGAGCACGGCAAGGTCATCGTCTACGCCGAGGCGGACGTCTACGCATGGGTCGAGGGATCCGTGGTGACGACGCGGGAGCAATCATGAGCTCCGGGACGTGGGGTCCCGGTCAGACCCCTGGGGATGGGTCATCGTCGGGGCGGGGCACGGCTGGGGAGGCTGCCCCGTCCCGCACGGGGAGCGCGCGGCCGTTGATCGCATGGGCCGCTCTACTGCTCGCACTGATCTGTGCGGTGGCGGCGTTCGTGACGGGTCTGCGGAACGGCGTGCTGGTCATCGGGACCGTGTCGCTGGGTGTCGCGATCTGGGCCACGGGGGCGTGGCGGTGGTCGTGGTGGTGCGCGGACGAGGTCACGTCACGGCGCCTGGGTGCCGTGGACCGGGAGCTCGACTTCATCGAGTCGGTGAACGCCGACATCGATTCGCTCAACCGGCGCTGACGGCGCCAACAACGGAATGGGAATGGGAATGGGAACTCAGGACTCGCACGCGATGTCATCGCGTGTTGTGCTGTCGCCGACGGTGGTGCGGCACACCCTCTGGTACTTCGGCGATCGGAACCTCGGCGAGGACGGCGGCAGCTTCGTGGCGCGGCTGTTCCAGCTGATCGCGGTCGCGGACATGGAGAACCGCGGGAAGCTCTCCGAGCACTGGCCAGAGCACGTCTCGGCGTTCGCGGTGGCCGCGACGACGCCGTGGGGGATGGACTGGCTGCGCGGCCTGGCGAAGGCGGCAGAGGTCGACGTCGACCAGCTGGACATGATCGGCGCAGATCGTGGCTGAGGTCGTGGGGCCGCCTCCGGTGCGCGCCGAGCGAGTCCCGCACGCGTCGGCGCCCCTGGTGCTGTCGGAGCTGCAGGGAGCGCGCGTCGACCGGGCGTGGGAGATCGCCGGCGCGGCGGCCTGTGCTCTCGCGGTCATGCTGCTGGCTCTCGGCGTGGCGGTGCTCCGGTGAGCGCGGTGCTCGGCGTGGACCCGTCGCTAACGGTGTCCGGGGTCGCGCTGGTCGAGTGGCATCCGGGGACGGACTTCCCGGATCCGTCGTGGTCGACGTGGCGGGGGCGCGCGCAGAAGCCGGAGACGGAGTCCGTCGCGACGTCGTACCGGCGGATGCGGATCATGCTGCGCGAGATCCTCGCGCTCGTCCCGCCCCGGCTGACCCTCTCCGTCGTGGAGGGACCGTCGATGGGGTCGAGGCACGCGGGCCTCGCGGATGAGCGCGCCGGCCTCCGCTGGCTGCTCGTGTCCCAGCTGATCGCGCGCGGTCCGGTCGTGCTCGTCTCGCCGACGTCGCGGCAGGCGCTCACGGGGGTCGGGAAGATCTCGCGCGGCACCCCGGACTCGGAGCGGAAGGCGCTAGTGACCGCCGCAGTGCGGTCGATGCTCCCCGACGTCAACGTGCCGGATCACAATGTGGCCGACAGCGTCGCGCTCGCGGCGGCCGGAGCGGTCGCTGCCGGTGCCGACTTCATCACCTACGCGCCGAAGCAGCTCGCCGCGCACAGCAACGTCCCCTGGCCGTCGGAGCTGGCGTCATGACGCTCGAACGACGCCCGCTCGAGGATCGCTTCTGGGCGATGGTCGACATCGCTGGGATCGACGAGTGCTGGCTCTGGACCGGACCTGTGCGGAAGGGGTACGGCGCCATCGGTGAAGGCGGCGGCCACGGCCGCACGCTGCGCGCGAACAGGGTCGCATGGGAGCTCGCGAACGGGCAGGAGATCCCGAACGGGACCATCGTCCGACACACGTGCGATGTGCCTCTGTGCTGCAACCCTCGACACCTCGTCCTCGGGACGCACGCAGAAAACTCCCGCGACCGCGTCGAGCGGGGCCGGCACGTCCGTGGCGCGGGGCACCCGCGCTCACGACTCACGGAGCAGGACGCAGCCGAGATCGTCGAT
>JAFDWM010000136.1 GCA_018268455.1 Actinomycetota bacterium
CCCGCGGCCGGCGCCGCGGCGCGCTGCCGGCCCGATCGCGGCGGCGCTGCTCACCGCGCTTGGGGTGCTCGTGGCGGTCTGGCCGCTGAACGATGTCGTGCAGCCGGGCGCCTGGGGCACCGGGGCCGGCACCACCACCGCGGTGGTCGTGGTGGCAGGGGCCGTGACACGGTTCGCCACCCGCCGGATCCGCCCGGCGCTGTCGATCCCCGCCGTGCCGGTGGTGCAGCTCGTCGTCGCGGCGTTCACGCTCACGCTGTTCGCGGGGGGCCAGCTGGGCAGGAGCTGGCTGCTGCCCAGCCCCGAGGTGTGGCACGCGATCGACGGCCTGCTCTCGGATGCGGTCACCGAGATCCGCAACGGCACCGCGCCGCTCGCCTCCTCCCCCGCGATCTCCGTCTCCGTCGCCTTTGCGGCGGCGCTGCTCGCGATCGTGCTCGATCTGCTGCTGGTGACGCTGCGTTCGCCGCTCATCGCCGCGGTGCTGGTCACGATCATCGGCGCCGTGCCCGCGGTGGTCGTGCGCGGCGGCGTGAACCCGGTGTGGTTCATCGCGCTGGCGCTGACGATCCTGCTGTTCCTGGGGGTGCGGTTCACGCCGGGCGGATCCCCGCTGCAGGCCCGCGACGGGATCATCACGCGCTCACCCGCGCGCACGCGACGGCTGCCGGCCGTGGCGGTGGGCGCCGCGGCGATCGTCGCGGCGATGGTCGTGGCGCCGGCGCTGCCGATGTCGGCGGCGGGTCTGAACGTCGGCGGCGGCCGCTCCGTGCTGAACGCCACGCTGAACCTCGGGCAGGATCTGCGCCGGCCCGCCCCCGTCACCGCGCTCACGCTGATCACGAAGGACGGCACCCCGCCGTATCTGCGCATCGCCACCCTCTCCCGCTTCGACGGCTCGACCTGGCGGCCCGACCAGCCCGCGACCGTGCCGCTCGCCGAGGGGTTCGGCGACGTGTCCGCCCCGCAGGGCGTCGACGTGCACGAGAACTCGACGACCATCCGCACCGCCGGGATCTCCGGATCCTGGCTGCCGGTGCCGTACCAGGCGGTCACGGTGCGCGGCGAGAGCGGCATGTGGAGTGCGGCGTCCGACAACCGCACGGTGATCGCCGCGAACGGCGATGCGGCCGGCCAGAACTACACCGCCGACACGGCGACCCTCGTGCCGACACTGGCGCAGATCCGCGCCGCCACGGCGAGCGGATCCGATGCCCCGGCCGAGCTGCGTGCCGTGCCGCAGGACATGCCGGCGATCATCGCGCAGAGCGCGCAGCAGGTCGTCGGCGACATCGGCGACGACTACGACAAGCTCATCGCGCTGCAGACCTGGTTCCGGGCGGGGTTCCGGTACTCCCTGCAGACCCCGGTCGACGACGGCTTCGACGGGCAGAATGTGACCGCCGTCGCCCGTTTCCTCGCGGTGCGCGAGGGCTACTGCGTGCACTTCGCCGGTGCGTTCGCGCTGATGGCGCGCTCGCTCGGGATGCCGACGCGCATCGTGGTCGGATACCTGCCCGGCACCGCGACCGACCGCCGCAGCGACGACGGGCGGGTCGTCTACGAGGTGTCCACCGACCAGCTGCACTCCTGGCCCGAGGTGTACTTCTCCGGAATCGGCTGGGTGCCGTTCGAGCCGACCGCCACACGCGGGGTCGCGACCGCGTTCGCGAATCCGGCCGACAACTCGTCGGGTGCCGGGACCACCCCGACCGCCGGCGCCACCCCGCAGCCGACGTCGTCGTCCTCGGCGAAGGATCCGCACGGGCTGGACGTGCCCGAGGCCGGGGGCGGTTCCGCCGCGGCGCCCTCACCGCTGCAGGCGCTGCCCGTGCTGGCGATCCTGCTCGGTCTGCTCGTGCTGCTGGTGGTTCCGGCGATCGTCCGGCGTGCGCAGGGCATCGGCCGACGCGCCAGGGCCGGCCGGGGCGACGCCGAGGCCGCCTGGGCGGAGCTGCAGGCGACCCTGCAGGATCTGGGCCAGCCGGCCTCGCCGGCGGAGTCGCCGAGGGCCCGGGGCGAGCGCCTGGTGCGCGAGCGTGGGGCGGATCCGGCCGCGATCGACGTCCTGGTGCGCGCGATCGAGCGCTCCAGCTACGCCCGGCCCGGGGCGAGCGGGGGCACGGCCGGAGATCTGCGGCCTGCGCTCGACAGCGTACGCGCGGGCCTGCGGCAGAGCGCGAGCCGGCGGGATCGGCTCGCAGCCGTGTTCGCGCCCCGCTCGCTCCTCGGCGGCCGCCTGGTCACGGCCTCCGCATCCTGACCGCGCGTGCGGCCGCGACCGGTTCCGCATCAGCGCGTGCGGGCGCGACCGGATCCGCATCAGCGCGTGCGGGCGCGACCGGATCCGCGTCGCCGCGCCGGCGGTGCCACCACCGCAGCACGTGGTCGATCACGACGCCGACGACCACGGCGAAGATCACCGCGAAGCCCACACCCAGCAGCGGGTTGTCGTGCACCCAGTTCCCCGCGACCAGGCCGATCACGATCGCGTAGGCCACCCAGGTGATGCAGGCGAACAGGTCGAACAGGAGGAACCGCCGATGCGGCAACCGGGTCTGCCCTGCCACGTAGTTGACGGCGACCCGCCCCCACGGGATGTAGCGCGCCGTGAAGATGAGCGCGGCGCCCCGCTTGTCCAGCTCGTAGCGCGCCCAGTCGAACATCTTCTGCACCTTCGGCCGGCGCATCCAGCGCCAGCGCTCGGTGCCGATCGTGCGGCCGAGCAGATAGGCCATGTTGTCACCCGCGACCGCACCGACGAACGCCACGATCCCGAGCACGATGAGGTTGGGCTGTCCGCTCTGCAGCGAGAGGGCCGCGAGCGCGACGAGCGCGGTCTCACTGGGCAGGATCGTCGCGAAGCCGTCGATGAAGAAGAACACCAGCAGCACCGGGAACAGCCACAGCTGACCTGCGGCGTGCAGCAGCCAGTCGTTCAGCGGTCCCATGGGTCTCCCGGCGTTGTGATGCGAAGCGTTGGCGCCCCGGATCCGCGGTCCGCACGACCGGCCGGGGCGTTCTCCACGCTACGGGCGCGCCGATGCCCGGTCGTCATCCTGCGGGCTGATGTTGCCCGATCTCCACCCGTACTGCAGAGCCACACCCGTGAGGGCGGGCGCGCACCGGCAGGCGGTGACGGCGGCGAACCTCGCTCAGCCGGCGTGCACCGCGCAGGGCACCGCCACGCAGTCCGCGCAGACCACGTCCTGGTGCCGGCACGACGGATCGGGGCAGTTCGCGGTGCGGCTGGTCGCGCTCCCGCATCCCGCACAGACCCCGATCACGGCGGCATGGTCGGAGAAGTCCACGGATCCGCGTCCGTCGAACACGTACAGCGAGCCGTCCCACAGCCCGTCGTCGCCGAACCGCTCGCCGTAGCGGACGATGCCGCCGTCGAGCTGGTACACCTCGCCGA
>JAFDWM010000137.1 GCA_018268455.1 Actinomycetota bacterium
GGGAGAGGATCGAGATGCGCAACGAGCCGGGGCGCGCGCTCACGCTCCATCCCGCCGGAGGTGCACCCACGGCGGCCTTCCTGTTCCGTCACTGCGCACCGCTGCCCGCGGATCCCGACGCACAGCGAAGGCTGCTGCACGAGCGCTACGAGGGATTCAGCTGGCGAGCTCCGCAGGCGCTCGAAGCCTTCGACGACTCCGACGACTTCTACCTCGACGTCGTGCAGCGCGTCCGGACCCGCACGTGGTCGCGGGGACACGTCGTGCTGCTCGGCGATGCGGCCTCGAGCCTCACGATCCTGGGTGAGGGGGCGAGCATGGCTCTCGTCGGTGCCGAAGCTCTCACCCTGGCGCTTCGGGAGAGCGCGGATGTGAGGGAAGCACTCGGTCGCTACGAGCGCGGACTGCGTTCGCGGGTGGAGCGCGCGCAGGCAGGCGCGGGCCTCGGCGCCGCGTTCCTCGTGCCGCGCACGCGGGTCGCCCTCGCCGTGCGGAATGCCGCGGCACGGCTGATGCGACGCGTCTGACAGACAGAATACCTCCGGATGGAGGTATTCTGCTAGCCTCTCCGTGGACGCCGTCCGGCGCCCGCCCTCGATAACGAAGGAAGGTCGACGTGGCCCTGCCGGAAACCTCGGTTCAGCTGTACACCCTCGCGGCGGAGTTCACCGCCGACATGGAGGGATCGCTCGACAAGCTCGCGGCGATCGGCCTCCGCAACGTCGAGGCGTTCGACTTCGTCGGCCGCCCCGACCGGATCCGCACCGCGCTCGACGCCTCGGGCCTGGCCTCGCCCACCGGGCACGCCCCGCTGCTCAGCGACGAGCTGTGGACCCCGGATGGCGCGATCCCCACTCCCGCGCCCGAGGTCGTCTTCGAGGCGGCCGCGAAGATCGGCATGAAGACCGTCATCGATCCGTTCGTCGAGCCCGCCCGGTGGCTCACTCTCGAGGGCGTCACCGACATCGCCGACCGGCTGAACGCGCTCGCCGACACCGCCGCGACGTTCGGCCTCGAGGTCGGCTACCACAACCACGCCCAGGAGTTCATCGCCGACTTCGACGGCGAGAGCGCCTTCGAGCGCTTCGTCTCGCTGACCGACGAGCGCGTCATCGTCGAGCTCGACCTGTACTGGGCGCTCGTGGGCGGACAGGACGTGCCCGCCCTGGTCTCGCGCCTCGGCGACCGCCTGATGGCCGCCCACGTGAAGGACGGCATCGCCCCGGAGCACAACCCGTTCGCGCCCGGAGCCGGGGAGTTCGGATCCGCGACCCTCGACCAGCGCCACGCCGGCACCGGCGATGTGCCGCTGGCCACGGCACTGCGCGCGGCCACCGCGCTGCAGTACGCGATCATCGAGTACGACAACGCACCCGGTGACGTGTTCGCCGACATCGCCGCGAGCTACGCCTTCCTCGTCGAGGGCGGGTTCTCCCGGTGAGCGCGGTCGGCATCGGCATCATCGGGGTCGGCGTCATCAGCGACACCTACCTCGAGAATCTCGCGCGATTCCCCGACACCGAGGTGCTCATCGTCGGCGACCTGCTGCGGGATCGGGCGCAGGCGCAGGCCGAGAAGCACGGCGTTCCCGCGTTCGGCTCGGCGGACGACGTGCTTGCGCACCCGGGCGTCGACCTGGTCGTGAACCTGACCATCCCGGCCGTGCACATCGAGGTGTCCCGCGCTGCGATCGCCGCGGGCAAGCACGTCTGGACGGAGAAGCCACTGGGCCTGGACCGCGCAGGTGCGGCCGAGCTGCTGCGCGAGGCCGCGGCCGCAGGCCTGCGGATCGGCTCCGCACCCGACACGCTGCTCGGCCCGGGGTTCCAGGCCGCGCGCCGTGCGATCGAGAGCGGCATCATCGGTACGCCGCTGTTCGCCCAGACGGCGTTCCAGACCCAGGGTCCGGACCTCTGGCATCCGAACCCGGCATTCCTGTTCGCGCAGGGCGCCGGTCCGCTGCTGGACATGGGTCCCTACTACTTCTCGGCTCTGGTCAGCCTGTTCGGCCCGGTCTCGCATGTCTCGGCTGTCGGCACGAAGGCTCGTGAGCGGCGTGAGATCCGCACCGGACCGAATGCCGGCCAGACCTTCCCGGTCGAAGTGCCCTCCACGGTGCAGATCGTCACCGCATTCGAGCAGGGCGCCTCCGCGCAGAGCGTGCTGAGCTTCGACTCGGCCCTCGAGCGCCACGGCGTGGTCGAGATCCACGGCACCGACGGCAGCATCGTGATCCCGGATCCGAACCAGTTCGTCGGGCGCATCGCGTCCGTCAAGCCGCTCGGCGTGCTGCGCGACGGCATGTCGATCGAGCAGGAATGGATCGAGATCTCGCACGAGGACATCGAGGTCGGTCGCGGCATGGGCGCCCTCGACATGGTGCGCGCGATCGCCGAGGGCCGCCCGCACGTCGCCTCCGGCGAGCTCGGCTTCCACGTGCTGGACACCCTGTTGTCGGCCGAGGAGTCCGCGGCGACGGGCCGCACGGTCGTCGTCGAGAGCACCGTGGGCCCGGTGTCGCTGCTGCCGGACGGGTTCGACCCCTTCGCCGCCACCCTCTGAGCTGCACAGCGAGAGGGCCGGCGGGGGCCCGTCGCGCAGGCCCGGCCGCACGGTGCCGGGCCTGCGCGGCGGTCAGTCCGCGTCGCCGGTGCGCAGCAGACGGTCCAGCAGCGCGAGCGCGGACTCGTGGGCGACGGCGTCGTCCAGCAGCCACTGGGTCTGCAGGCCGTCGGACGCCGCGATCACCAGCGCGGCGACCATCACGGGATCGAGGTCAGTGCGAAGGCGACCGGCGCCCTGCAGGCGGATCACCTTGTCGGCGATCTCGCGGCGCAGTCGCGCGAAGCGCGCGGCGATGAACTCCTGCGCGATCGGATGGTCGTCCTCGAGCGCCATGGCCGCGAGCGTCGAATACAGCTGCACCAGCCCCGGCACCTCGCGGTTCACCTCTGCGGAGCGGAGCATCACCATCGCGGGGCTCGTGTCGGCGGCGTCCTCGTCGTCGGTGTCGCCCCGACGCTCGGACTCCCGGTAGACCTCCACCAGCAGCTCCTCCAGCGAGCCGAAGTAGTGGCTGAGGGCGGCGTGCGTGACGCCCACCTCCTGCGCGATCGCGCGCAGCGACGTGCGCTGCGAACCGCGCACCGCGAACACCTCGATCGCCGTGTCCAGGATCTCCTGGCGGCGCGCGATCCCCTTCGGGTACCTGCCCTTGGCCCGCGCCGATCCCGCGTTGCGGGGCCCGTCGGCGGGGGAGTCGGTCACCCCCCGATGATATCGAGCGCCGTCCTGCCGTCCGGATGGCGACGTCGCGCCCCTGCTGCTCCGGCGGGCCGCCGTCGCGATCGGGCTCGCGCCGCGCCCGGGATCCGGCCCCGGTTCGGCCG
>JAFDWM010000138.1 GCA_018268455.1 Actinomycetota bacterium
CTGGCCAGCACCGCGATCGTGGAGCCGGGACGCGCCATCACGGCTGCACGGAGCGCGGCCGCATCGATCCCGTATGCACCGCCGGTGACGATGATCCGCGGCTCGGCGGCCAGGGCCGCCGAGAACTCGCCCGCCACATACTCCCCGTAGCCGGTCGCAGCACGGGAACCGGTCACCGTCACCCGGGATGAGAGCGACGACGTGAGCAACTGAGTGTTCCCGCGCGCCCACAGCGCCACCGGTGCGGCATGACCGAGATCGGCCAGCCCCTCCGGCCAGCCCTCCCGTCCCGGCGTGAGCACCCGCAACCCGGAGCGGTTGGTCTCAGCGACGAGCCGAAGCTGCAGCCCGTCCTCGAGGAGCTGGGAGACCCGGATCTGCCACAGCATGCCCGTCATCGAGTCGACCCCGGGGATACTCACGCGCGGCCCCTTGGCCAGGCGGAGGGCCTCGACCGCGCCCACCGCGGCGACGATCGCGCCGGTTGTCGTATCACCGGGGTCCGTTGCCGCGGCGAGCACCATGCACGCCCCGACCTCCTCCGTGAACTCCATCTCGTCTCCGTTCGCCGCAACGTTCAGAGGAGAGGTGTTCCCCGGGCGCTTGCCACTGTCAACAAAGAGGGCGCCATCGGGAAAGCATGCGCGTCAGCGTCGGGTCGTGAGTCACGTGCCGTTCTGGACGACCTTTGACGACGCGGATACCCCGGGCAGCCCGCGGACGACTATCGCCGTGGCGGCGACGTGGCTCTGCCAGTCGATGCTGATGTCTGGCGTTACGGAATCGATCACGAGTTAGTAGACGCGAAAGCCGAGACGTGGATAGGCGATCAGCGGATTCGGTGCCGTGTTATTCGCCGCACGCGTCGAGCATCACGGACGCTCCGCGGTGCCGGCGCTGCCGACGGGAGCTGCAGCCCGTCACTGCGAGCAATGGTCGCGCCCTCGGTCAGAATCGTGTCCTTCGCGCCATGGCGACGGGTGCTGAGGCGGTCTTCCAGCCTGCAGGGACTGCGCGCTGATGAGGTCCTGGACCTCGTCGAGCTCGAGTCCTTGCACCGTGAAGGTCTTGGATGTGAGAGGGCGGATCAGTCCGATGAGCACCGGGTCAGTCCAACCGCGCAGGCTCGTTCCCAGCTGCGCGCTGCGCCTTGATCCGCTTGATCGCCTCGATAGGGAGTGTGCCGCGCTGTCCAACGACCCATCGACGAGATCTGAGTCCGATGAGGCGGTTCATACCGAGGTCTTCGGGGAGGTCGTCACCGATAACGAGGAGCTGTGTCGGGGACAGTGGAAACGCGATCGTGGTGGGTTCTTGACCGCCGCCGGGGGCGAACAGAAGGACCGCTCCATCACCGGTCCACAACCCCTCGATGGGGTAGATCTTCCACACACGCTGCTCGAGCCCGAGAGACGTCAGGCGCAGCGTGTCGGGATGATGTTGAGCGAGCGACAGCAGATCTCCGTAGTTCAGCTCGGTCTCCTGCACGCTCCCGTCGTCCATGTACAGCAGCGCCGGTTGCCGGGCGCCGACGCGGTTGGCGTAGCGGCCGCGGTGCAGGTGCATGTCGAGGAACGCGATCACAGCCGTCATGTCAGCCAGGGTTATTTCCTCACTCGCGCGGAGCTTGGCAAAAGCCGCAACACCGCCGCCCTCGATCGCGCTGAACTCGCCTTCGAGGTCGTGGCCAAGGACCTCGGGGTCGTAGACGTAGCTCACGACCGAGGCGTCTCCGATCGTGGATGGGTACCCGCGGCCTTCCTGCACGTCGAGCACGTCTACGATGTTGCGCTCGTCAGCCCAAGCCTTGATGTATGACTTGGTCACCATGTGCCCGCGGCGCACGCCCGAGGCCGAGCGTCCGCGAGCTTTGGCGCCGCTCGACGCTGCCGGGGGAGTGTTCGTCATGATCTCAGGATAGGAGGCGAGTGCTACTCGGCGCCGTTGAGTCGTCGACGGGTGCGCTCGGTGCGTTCAGCGGCCTCGGCGCGATGTTCCGGGTGTGAGGCGAGTCGCCACCGGAGCGGCACCGCTGGAGCGGCGCGAGTTCCTTTCAGCGATCAGCAACGGACGTCACGACTAGCGCTGCCTCGCTAACGGCTGTGAATCTGGGAAGATCGCCGTGTGTCCACTCAGCAGCAACACTCACGCGACCCGTCCCGGCTCGATAAGAGCTACGGCTGGATCATCTTTGCGGGGGTGGTGGCTTACATTGCAGTTGGTGGGTGGCTCCTGTTGTGGGTACCGGGCGCGCTGATACAAAACTGGGTCCCGGACGTCACTCAGACTGAGGATCGGAACAAACTGCTAGGCGCAGCTGGCCAGATCGTCCTCTTCAGCCTCGGTGGTGTGATCGCTGCTGTCGGGGTGGGGCTCAGCTTGAGTCGCAAGCGCGACGAGACGAAGGCTGCGGAGCGGGATCAGGATCGACTCGCGATCGACCGGGACGCGAACTTCACTGCCCGGTACACGGAAGCAATTGCGCAGCTGGGGTCCGAGTATCTCGCGATTCGTCTCGGCGGCGTCTACGCTCTGGAGCGGATCGCGCAGGATTCGGACCGGGACCACGGTGTGATTGTCGAGGTGCTCGCGGCCTACATTCGCAACGACGGCAAAACCCGCCGGTTCACCGACGACTCGCCAGGCAGAGACCCTGAAGATCGCTGGAGCGGCGACCGCCCGGAAGACGTGGCTGCCGCGATCAGTGTCCTCAGCCGCATCGTCACAGGGACTCCTCGCCTGCGCCTCAACGGCGCGGACCTCAGAGAAGCCGACTTCAGCGGTGTGAACCTCACCAATGCGGTCCTTAGCGGTGCGGACCTCACCTCCGCGAGGTTAAGCAAAGCAAAACTCGACTCTGCACACTTCGACAGCGCGATCCTTTTCGGGGCGGATCTCACCGCTGCGACGCTCAGCGATGCGCGGCTTTTCGATGTGACCCTCGCCGGTGCGAACCTCTCTCGCGCGGACCTCACCCGTGCCGTGCTCAGCGTTTCTTCACTGTGGAACACCCAATTCGACTTTGCGACCCTCCACAATGCGCAGGTACGCAACGCGTCGGTCCAGGATTCCAGTTTCAATGACGCCGACCTCACCGGCGCAGATCTGACCGGGACGACCCTACAGACTGTGGATCTTAGAGGAGCAAACCTCACCGACATCATCACTCACCGCACGAGGCTTCGCGAGATCAAGTGGGACTCGTCGACCATCTGGCCCGCCAGTTTCACTCCGCCGGCGTCGGTGACTGACTGACCGACCCCGGGGAAACGTCAGCCGGCCTAGTGCGCGACGAAATCGGCGCCAGACACTCTGCCGCGATTGGAGATCTGATGATCGGGCTCGCAAACACCAGCCCGGTGCACACGACGCGCAGCAAGT